>NZ_LGHL01000181.1 GCF_001908205.1 Bradyrhizobium sp. NAS80.1 | reverse complement strand
CGGCACCGCGGCCCGCATAATCCGCTGAACCGCCGGATACGGACCCGTATGTCCGGTGGTGTGGGAGGGGCGGCGTCGCGAGACGCCCCCCTATCCCGATTTTCTGCTTTGATCTGCGTCGCCCGGATTTCGCTTCGCTCCGTCCGGGCTACAGGTCGTCGTGATTAAGCGGCTGTCGAAGCCTTCCGAGCGGCCTTCTGCTCGGCGGCGAGCGCCTCGTCGCGGCGGATCTCCGAGAGCTTCTTCTGGACCTGCTCCGAGAAGATGTACTGCGCCGGACGCTGCTTGGACATGTCGATCTCCGGCGCCATCGGGCCCGAGGTCTTGATGCCGCGCAGCGACACCCACATCGCCTTCAGCGGGTTGTTGAGCGCAGCAGTAGCCGCCGTCGGCTCGTAGCCGCAATGCGCCATGCAGTCGGCGCACTTTTCGTACTTGCCGGTGCCGTAGGTGTCCCAGTCGGTGGTGTCCATCAGCTCCTTGAAGGTCTTCGCATAGCCTTCACCGAGCAGATAGCAGGGCTTCTGCCAGCCGAAGATGTTGCGCGCGGGCATGCCCCAGGGCGTGCACTCGTATTCCTGGTTGCCGGCGAGGAAGTCCAGGAACAGGCCGGAATGCATGAAGTTCCACTTCTTGCCCTTGCCCATCGCGAAGACGTCGCGGAACAGCTTCTTGGTCTTGGTGCGGTTGAGGAAGTGTTCCTGATCCGGCGCGCGCTCATAGGCGTAGCCCGGCGACATCGAGACGCCGACACCGAGCTCGACGGTGAGGTCGAGGAATTTCGCGATCTCTTCCGCCGGATGGCCGTCGAAGATGGTGGCGTTGACGTTGACGGTGAAGCCGCGCGCCTTCGCCGCCTTGATCGCGGAGACGGCGCGGTCGAACACGCCCTTCTGCGACACGGCCTTGTCGTGATGGTCCTTCAGGCCGTCGAGATGCACGGAGAAGAACAGGTAGGGCGAGGGCTCGAACAGGTCGAGCTTCTTCTCGAGCAGCAGCGCGTTGGTGCAGAGCGAGACGAACTTCTTGCGCGCAACGAGGCCGCGCACGATCTCGCCGATCTCCTTGTGGATCAGCGGCTCGCCGCCGGGAATGGCGACCATCGGCGCGCCGCATTCATCGGCGGCGTCCCAGCACTCCTGCGCCGTCATGCGGCGGTTCAGGATCGCATCGGGATAATCGATCTTGCCGCAGCCGACGCAGGCGAGGTTGCAGCGAAACAGCGGCTCCAGCATCAACACGAGCGGATAGCGTTTGCGGCCAAGCAGTTTCTGCTTGAGCAAATAGCCGCCGATACGCATTTCCTTGAAGAAGGGTATAGCCATCACAAGTTTCTTTCTGGGCTTGAAATTCGGGTGGGTCAGCTCGCAGCCAGTTCGGCCGGAAGCCGGAATTCGATGTTTTCCTCGCGGCCCGGCAGCACCGAGACCTTAACCGGTCCGATCCGCCGCATCGCTTCGATCACGTCATCCACGAGTACCTCAGGCGCCGAAGCGCCGGCCGTGATGCCGACGGTCCTGGCATTTTTCAACCATTCCGGATTGAGCTCGCTGCCGTCGGCAATGAGATAACTCGCGACACCGGCCTCAGTGCCGATTTCGCGGAGCCGGTTCGAATTTGAGCTGTTGGCTGCGCCCACCACCAAGATCACGTCGACCAGCTTGCTCAAATCCCTTACCGCAGATTGGCGGTTCTGTGTCGCATAGCAGATATCCCGGATATCCGGGCCTTGAATATCTGTAAAGCGGGCCTGGAGGGCCGCAATGATGTCCTTGGTGTCGTCGACCGACAGGGTGGTCTGGGTGATGTAGGCCACTGGCGTATCCGCCGGCAGCGTCAGCGCCTTAACCTCTTCGACGCTCTGGACCAGCTGCACCGGGCCAGGAACCTGGCCCATCGTGCCCTCGACCTCGGGGTGGCCGGCATGGCCGATCAGGATCAGCGTGCGGCCCTTGGCGATGTAACGCTTCCCCTGATTGTGAACTTTCGTGACCAGGGGGCAGGTGGCATTCAGCACCGGAAGGTCGCGCGCGGCGGCCTCTTCCTCGACGCTGCGGGCGACGCCATGGGCGCTGAAAACGGTCACGGCCTTCGGTGGAACCTCGGACAGCTCCTCGACGAAAATCGCGCCCTTGTTCTTCAGGCTTTCGACGACGTACTTGTTGTGCACGATCTCATGGCGCACGTAGACGGGCGGGCCATACTTCTCCAGGGCCCGTTCCACGATCTCGATCGCACGTACCACTCCCGCGCAGAAGCCGCGCGGTTGCGCCAGATAAACTTCCATTGGACGCCCATTACGCAAGTTGCACCAATCCGCTCAGTAGTCCCCGGCGGCATTCCGATACTGACCAATGAGTAGCAATAGCCGTACCATTGGTTCGCGCACGCGGTAACCACCCACCCCACTTCGGGTTCCGGCGCATGGAAGCACAGCGCTTTGTGTCAAAAAATCGGCAGAAAGGAAAGGTCCAGGAAACTGGGGTACCGTCCCAAGCTAGTATCGCGGTATCATAATACAGGATGCCTTGCGAGTGGCACGGCGACATTTGTGCTCACTCTTTCGTCACTTTCCCGCCTCAACTCACCGGCTATACCGACCGCCCCGCATGATTTTGCGATGGTCTCCCGCCGTTTACCTCGACCTTCGTGCGGCGATCACCACTCAAAACAGCATAGGTTTCGCCCGGGAACTCCGATAAACAGCGGGCGTTTCCGGCAAGCTGTTAACACTAGAAAGAAATGATGTGCTGCAAAGCGTAGTCGTTGCCATCGTCAGGGCCTGCACCCGGTTTGCCTCCCTCGTCGTCGTTCTCGGGCTCCTGCTGGCGGTGGGGGCGGGCTATTACACGTCCAAGCATTTCGCCATCAACACCGACATCAATTCGCTGATTGCCCAGAATCTCGACTGGCGCCAGCGTGACCAGGAGTTCGACCGCGCCTTCGACCGCGATGCGACGATCACGGCAGTGGTCGAGGCGAGGACGCCGGAGATGGCGACCGCGGCGGCGGACGCGCTGTTTGCCAAGCTCAAGGACGACAAGACCAACTTCCAGTCGATGCAGCAGCTCGGCACCGGTGAGTTCTTCGAGAGGAACGGCCTGCTGTTCCTGCCGACCGAGGAGGTCGCCAAGATCACCGGCCAGTTCGAATCCGCGGCCCCCCTGATCGAGATCATGGCGGGCGATCCCTCGATCCGCGGCCTGACCGGTGCGCTGGAGACGGGGCTTGCGGGCGTCAAGCGCGGCCAGGTCAAGCTCGACAGCACCGAGCGGCCCTTCAACCTGATCTCGAAGACGGTCGAGACCATTGTCAACAAGGGCAATGCAAGCTTCTCGTGGCGCGAACTCGTCAGTGACGAGCCGCTGTCGGACTCCGACAAGCGCGCCTTCATCGAGTTCAAGCCGATCCTCGACTACAACTCGCTGCAGCCCGGCAAAGCCGCGACCGACGCAATCCGCAAGGCCGCGGTCGATCTCGACTTTGCGACCAAATACCAGGCGCGGGTGCGGCTGACTGGTCCGGTTCCGATCGCGAACGAGGAATACGCGACCGTCCAGGAAGGCGCCGTCGTCAACGGCATCGGCACCGTCCTCGTCGTGCTCATCATCCTGTGGCTGGCGCTGCATTCGGCGAAGATCATCTTCGCCGTGTTCGTCAATCTCTTCGTCGGGCTCGCGATCACCACCGCCGCCGGTCTGATGATGGTTGGCTCGCTCAATCTCTTGTCGGTCGCATTTGCGGTGTTGTTCGTCGGCTTGGGCGTCGATTTCGGAATCCAGTATAGCGTCCGCTACCGCTCGGAGCGCTACAAGGTCAACGATCTCTCGAGCGCGCTGGTGCTGGCCGCGAAGCGCTCGGCGGTGCCGCTGTCGCTGGCGGCGATGGCAACCGCGGCCGGCTTCCTCTGCTTCATGCCGACCGACTACAAGGGCATTTCGGAGCTCGGCCAGATTGCCGGCGTCGGCATGCTCGTTGCCTTCCTCTCCAGCATCACCGTCCTGCCGGCGCTGCTGAAGTTGTTGAACCCGCCCGGCGAGAAGGAGCCGGTCGGATATGCCTTCCTGGCGCCGCTCGATCACTTTCTGGAGAAGCACCGCGTGGTGATCGTTGGCGGCACTCTGCTGCTGGCGCTCGCCGGCCTGCCGCTGCTCTACTTCATGAAGTTCGACTTCAACCCGATGAACCTGCGGAACCCGAACGCTGAGTCGATCGCGACCTTCCTCGATCTCCGCAAGGATCCGAACACCGGCGCAAATGCCATCAACGTCATGACCAAGTCCGAGGAGCAGGCGAGGCAGGTCGAGGCGAAGCTGGAGAAAGTGCCGGAGGTGCTGCGGGTGATGTCGCTCGACAGCTTCGTGCCGCAGGATCAGGAGCCGAAGCTGAAGCTGATTGCGCAGGGTGCCAAGGTGCTGAACCCCGCGCTCAATCCCGACCAGATCGACGCGGCGCCGACGGATCAGGAAAACGTCGAGGCGCTGAAATCCTCGGTCGACACTCTGCGCCGGACTGCGGGCGAAGCGAAGGGACCTGGCGCGGACGCCTCGCGGCGGCTGGCCAATGCGCTCGAGAAGCTCGCCAATGGCGACGAGGCCACGCGCAACAAGGCGCGGGATGTGTTCGTCACGCCGATGAAGATCGTGTTCGACCAGCTCAGGAACGCGATGAAGGCCGAGACGGTCACCCTGAAGTCGCTGCCGCCCGATCTCGTCAGCGCCTGGAAGAGCAAGGACGGTATCATCCGCGTCGAGGCGCTACCGAAGGGCGACCCCAACGACAACGACACGCTGCGCAGGTTTGCGGCGGCGGTGCTCAATGCCGAGCCGACCGCGATCGGCGGGCCGGTCTCGATCCTGAAATCCGGCGACACCGTGGTGAGGGCGTTCATTCTCGCCGGCATCTACGCGCTGCTGGTGATCGGCCTGTTACTGTGGATCACGCTGCGGCGGTTCGTGGACGTGCTGATGACGCTGGTCCCGCTTCTGGTCGCTGGTGCGGTGACGCTCGAGATCTGCGTGTTGATCGGCCTGCCGCTCAACTTCGCCAATATCGTCGCATTCCCGCTACTGCTCGGCGTCGGCGTCGCCTTCAAGATCTATTATGTCGTGGCCTGGCGCTCGGGCAGGACAAATCTGCTCCAGACCAGCCTGACGCGCGCGATCTTTTTCAGCGCACTGACGACGGCGACCGCGTTCGGCAGCCTGTGGCTGTCGAGCCATCCGGGCACGTCCAGCATGGGCAAGCTGCTCGCACTCTCGCTGGTGACGACGCTTGCCGCTGTGCTGCTGTTTCAGCCGGCCCTAATGGGCAAACCCCGCAATCTCAGGGAGTAGGCAGATGTCGCCGACGGGGTCGGCGGCGCCCTTCGGACCGGGCTTGGTTGCGCCGGCGGCCTTCGGGGCAGCGGGCGCAGGCGCGGTGGC
>NZ_LGHL01000180.1 GCF_001908205.1 Bradyrhizobium sp. NAS80.1 | reverse complement strand
GACGCCAGGACGTGGCGTCAGACAGTTCTCTGATCAGTTCTATGGGAACCCTGGCGTACTTGTGCTGAACCGCGTGCGCAAAGTGTCGCCGACGTGCGCCTTGTGACGAAACCTGTCGGAAAGCCGGATGCGGGAAAACTGCACGTAAGGCAGGCGTCTCGAAGGATGGCGGCAGGGAAAGACCTACATCCCCCCGCTTCGCTCAGCGCGCGGCGCTTGGCTCCACCTGGGCCGGTTCGCCGCCTTTGCCGAGAATGTGGATCTCGCCGTCCTTCACCATTGTCACCTTGCGGGTATGGAAGGCGTCCAGCGTCGAGCGGTGGCCGATCGAGACGATGGTGGCCTGTGGCAGCTTCTCCGCCAGCAACCGGTAAAGCCGGTCCTCCGACGGCTCGTCCAGCGATGCCGTGGCCTCGTCGAGGAACAGATAGTCCGGCATGTGGAGCAGCGCGCGGGCAAGGCCCAGGCGCTGCTGCTCGCCGAGCGACAGCATCCGGTTCCAGTGACCGTCCTCGTCGAGCCGGTCGGCCAGCCTCGGCATGCCGACCGCAATGAGCGCGTCACGGATCCTCTCGGGCGGGATGGAGCCGTGCTCGGCCGGGTAGACGACGGCGTCGCCAAGCGGGCCGATCGGGAAATACGGCCGCTGCGGCAGCATCATCAGCTTCGACTTTTCGGGAATGGCGATCGAGCCAGTGCCGAACGGCCAGACGCCCGCAATGGCCCGGAACAGTGTCGACTTGCCCGAGCCCGACGGGCCGGTCACCAGCACCCGCTCCGAAGGCTGGATCGTGAAGGCATCCGCCGCGACCAGAGGTGCGCCGTTCGGCAGTTTGACGAGCAGCTGGTCGAGCGCGATCGCCCTCTTGGCGCTGGATGCCGCAACCCCGATGGTCGGTTCGTGCGCGGCGAGGTTGGCGGCCGAGGCGACCGACATCTCGAAGCCGTCGAGACGGGCAACCACGGCGCGCCATTCGGCAAGCGACCGGTACGCCGTCACGAAGAAGGACAAAGCGCGCTGAACGCTGGAGAAGGCCGAGGCGGTCTGCATCATGTCGCCAAGCTGGATCGTCTTGGCGAAATAGGCCGGCGCCACCAGCACGTAGGGGAAGATCACGGCGGCCTGCTGATAGCTCGCCGTGAACATCGTGAGGCGCTTGGTCCGGCTCATGATCGCGTACCAGTTGTTGATCACAAAGTCGAAGCGGTGCAACAGGCGTCCGCGCTCCGCACTCTCGCCCTTCAACAGCGCGATCTGTTCGGAGTTCTCGCGTACGCGCACGAGGTTGAAACGGAAGTCGGCCTCATAGCGCTGCTGCTCGAAATTGAGATTGACCAGCGGCACGCCGATCCAGTGCGTCAGGGCCGTGCCGAGGATCGCATAAAACAGCGCGCCCCAGACGAGATAGCCCGGGACTGCGACATCGATGCCAAACAGGTGCAGCGGCGCGTTGTTGGAGAGTCCCCACAGGATGATGACGAAGGAAAACAGCGTGACGATCGACGAGAGCAGGCCAAGTCCGATGGTCAATGTCTGCTCGACGAAGTTCTTCACGTCGTCGGTGATACGCTGGTCGGGGTTGTCGGCCGCGTCGCCCCTGAGCTGCATCCGGTAATGCGTGGCGTCGTCGAGCCATTCGCCGAGATAGTGCCGCGTCAGCCATCGCCGCCAGCGGATCTGCAGCCATTGGTTCAGATAGAGCTGATAGACAGCCAGTGCGACGAAGGCCGAGGCAAGGCCGACGAATATCCAGATCTCGCGCATGAAGGAATCGAAGTCATAGGCTTGGAGCGCGCTGTAGAACCGGTTCTGCCATTGGTTGACCAGCACGTCGATGGCGACCAGCGACAGTTCGATCGCGATCACCGCGGCGAGCAGGCCGCGCCCGGCCCATTTGTCCTCGGATCGAAAATAGGGGATGGCGATTCGCCAAACGATCGCGAGCATGGCGCTGATGTTCTTCACGGAGCGGGGTCTCCTCGAGGGGATGTGCACAACGCCCCGGAGCCAAATGGCTGAGGCCAGGGCGGAAATGGGCGCGCTTAGACTAAAGTCGCAAGTTCTGCAATTTGCGTTGGCTTGTCGCGGCTTGCAACCCTAGCATGGGTACGAGGGCGTGGGGTGGGGGCCTCCTGGACTTCTCGGGCTTGTGAGCGGGTGGGAACCGCCGCATTCGCGAGGAATTCACGTCCAACTCGGGGGTTATCGCTTCGAGCGTCAAGCAGGTTCGGCCGTCCACGCAGGCCGCCTGCCGCACAATGCGTGGGGGGAGGAAGACATGTGGAATCAAATCTATAATCCGCTGAACAATGCCGCACTGTCGACAATTGCTGCGGCCATCCCGGTCGTCTCGCTATTGATCATGATCGCGAGCGGTCGCGTCAAAGCGCATATCGCGGCCATAATCGCGGTGATCATCACCAATCTGATCACGATATTCATCTTCACCATGCCGGCCGGCATGTCGATCCGGGCCTCGGTGCTCGGCAT
Source organism: Bradyrhizobium sp. NAS80.1 (assembly GCF_001908205.1). Classification (GTDB taxonomy): domain Bacteria; phylum Pseudomonadota; class Alphaproteobacteria; order Rhizobiales; family Xanthobacteraceae; genus Bradyrhizobium. The sequence continues at coordinate 9,708 of NZ_LGHL01000180.1, read as the reverse complement.
CGTCACGGGCTTCTTCCCGATCGGATGGATCGTCCTCAACGTCATCTTCCTCTACCAGGTGACTGTTGCCACCGGGCGCTTCGAATTGCTCAAGCGCGCCATCGGCGGCGTCACCGAGGATCGGCGCCTGCAGCTCCTGCTGGTCGCGTTCTCGTTCGGCGCGTTCTTCGAAGGCGCCTCGGGCTTCGGCACGCCGGTCGCGATCACCGGTGCCGTGCTGATCGGCCTCGGCTTCTCGCCGCTCGCGGCATCAGGCCTGTCGCTGATAGCCAACACCGCGCCGGTCGCCTACGGCGCGCTCGGCACACCGATCCTGGGCCTCGCCTCGGTCACCGGGCTCGATCCCTATATCCTCGGCGCGATGGTCGGCCGGCAATTGCCGTTCTTCTCGCTGATCGTGCCGTTCTGGGTGGTGTGGGCGTTCGCGGGCTGGCGCGGCATGAAGGACGTCTGGCCGGCGATCCTCGTCACCGGCATTTCCTTCGCCGTCCCGCAATTCGTGATCTCCAACTACATCAACCCTTGGATCGTCGACATCGGGGCCTCGCTGATCTCGATGGGCGCGCTCATCCTGTTCCTGAAGGTGTGGCAACCGAAGCAACTCTGGTTGTCGCCGGAGTTGCGCGGCCACGACCCGTCGGCCGCGCAAATGCAAAAGGCCACGCCACTCGACAAGACGCCGCTCAGCCAGTCCGAACTGTGGAGCGCGCTCTTGCCGTGGATCATCGTCTGTATCGTGATGCTGATCTGGGGCAACGGTGCGTTCAAGACCTGGGCGAACTCGATCTTCACCTGGAACTACGCCGTTCCCGACCTGCATCAGATGATCAACAAGATGCCGCCGGTGGCAGCCAAGCCGACGGCGGAAGGTGCGGTGTTCGCGTTCACCTACCTGTCCTTCACCGGCACGGGCATGCTGATCGCGGCGATCATCTCCGGCATCCTGATGGGTGTCGGCCCGGGACGCTTGCTGACTGAGTATGGTCGTACGATCCGGCTATGCGCGATCTCGCTGATCACGATCTCGGCGATGCTTGCGATCGGCACGCTGACCCGTCTGTCCGGTGTCGACGCAACGCTCGGTCTCGCGTTTGCGGCAACCGGCGTCCTGTATCCCTTCTTCGGCACGCTGCTCGGCTGGTTGGGCGTGGCGCTGACGGGATCGGACACCGCCTCGAACATCCTGTTCGGCAACCTCCAGAAGATCACCTCCCAGCAGATCGGCCTATCGCCGATCCTGATGGCGGCGGCGAACTCCTCCGGCGGCGTGATGGGCAAGATGATCGACGCGCAGTCGATCGTGGTCGCATCGACCGCGACCAGGTGGTACGGGCACGAGGGCACGATCCTGCGCTTCGTGTTCTGGCACTCGATTGTGCTGGCCTGCTTGGTCGGCGTGCTCGTGACGCTCCAGGCCTATGTATGGCCGTTCACGGCGCTCGTGCTGCATTAGTCCGGCACGCCTTGCTCTGACGGAAATCCCCGCGGGTTCGCTTCCGCGGGGATTTTTGCATCAAGGGTGGGCGAACCTTCTCAATGGCGCCGCTGTCTTATAGAAGGTGCGGCAAATCAGGTCGGTCGAGAGGTTTCATGGTTTCGCTCAAGCAGATCGTGTGTGCGACGGTTGCAATGCTCGCGGTGTCTACTGTCGCGCGTGCCGAGGACGGTTTCCCCTTCGGCACCGAGATGACGCTCGAGGCGCTGCCGCAGCCGGGCTCGAAGCGAATCCCGAACATCGAGATCGGTGACAATGGCGAGGTGGTGCTGGAGCTCTGGTGCAAGGGCGGCAAGGGCCAGTTCTCCGTTGCCGGCAATACCGTGATCTTCGTCCCCGGCCAGATCCAGGATCGTTCCTGCCCGCCCGCCAGGGCGCAGGCCGACGACGACCTCGTCGTCGCGCTCGGCAGTGTCGAGACCTGGAAACGCCAGGGCGACGTGCTCACCCTCGTCGGCCCCAAGTCGCTGCGCTTTCGTGTGAACGGGAACTAGATGCCAGCCCGGACCCGTGTGGTGAGTGGCGTGCGCTTAATGGGGGTTTAACGCTTTTGCGCGAAAGATAGGCCACCAGCGCAGTACGTCCAAGTCATTAGTGCGAGCGGAGCTCCGCCCCCGAGGAGGGGGAATCGGATGGGACTGCTTTTTATTGGCGTGCTAGCTGGAATCTTGATCGGCTTTGGCTGGTTTGCGCCGTCACGGGGATACTTCCTGGGGTGTGGGCCGCAGCCTTGTTTCGACAGGGTTGAGATGAGCCGGCCGGCCGAGCCGAAGCTGACGGCGCTCAAGCCCGATCCTGCGACTGCAAAAGCGAGCTCTGCAACTAGCGTGAGGTCCGCAGAGCGATCGTCTGCGAAAAAGAGCGGACATGTCGATCTCACCAAAGCAGTCTCACCACGGACGAGGATCAAGGTGTCGGCATCCACTCCGCCTGCGCAAACATTGGACCCCGTGCTGGACAAGGCGAAGCTCTCGATCGCAGCGAAGATGGAGGATCCGGCCTCCGCCGAATTCAGCGACATGAAGCGAGCGATCAGGTTGAACACATTCGGGCGTGCCGTGGATACGATTTGCGGACATGTCAAAGGAAAGAACGCGTCAGGTGAAGTGACCGGAGAAAGACCCTTTCTATATCTCGTGAAGGACGATGATGCGTACGTTGTCGACGGCAAGCCAGATTCGGCGGCAGCGATCGCGTATCGGAATATCTGCAAATAGGGCATGAGCCGAGAGCGGATTCCGTTCTCTCGAATTCATGTTCCACCGAGAGCAAGAGCGCGGGGCGATTGGTCAAGTCGTCGCGCACCGGAATGAACTGAGCGGAAAGAATTTCCACTGACGGTGCAGCGTCAAGCTCACCCCGCGATCCCTTGGGGTGCGTGGCTTGGGCGGGCACCATTCGCTGTGCTTCCTGGAATGAACTAATGACGCGAGCCATGTGCAGCGCGATGCACGCATGCAATGCGGTGCAGCAGAGGTTTTTTGTACTTCGAGGATATTATGAACGACATAACCAATTCTGCGGAGAGGCTCCATGGATCTCTCCATATGCCGGTCCTGGTGATCATCGAGCAGTTCGCGTTGCCTCGCACCTGCATTCTAGCCACCCTCAGGCGGGAATTGCCCGAGTACGACATCCTCGACATGGCGACGACCCAAGGCCTGGATTGCACGTCAGCACGGGATGTTCGCCTAGTCTTGCTGAGTATCGGGGGCAAGCTCATCGACGATCCCTCCGTCGATGACGATCTGGCGCTCGTCGCGGAGTGCTGTCCCAACGCCTCCATTGCAATCCTGTCAAATCATGATGACGAAGCCACCGCGCTGGCAGCCATGCGGCGGGGTGTGCGCGGCTTCATCCCAAACTCGCTTCTGATCGAGGTCGCCGTTGCCGGCCTGCGCCTTGTTCTGGCCGGTGGGGTTTACAGGCCGCTTCCGATCATCGGGTTGAATAGGACACCAGGTCTCGAACAGCCATATCCTCGCGGTCTTGCGTCCGCATACCTGACACAGGACTTTGCCAGAGGCGCCGCCGAGAGACACATGACCGATTTCACGCCCCGCGAGCATCAAGTGCTGGCCGAATTGGAGCTTGGTCTGCCCAACAAGCTGATTGCCGCCAAGCTGAACCTGTCGGAGAACACCGTCAAAATGCACGTTCAGCACATCATGCGAAAATGTGCTGCTCGCAATCGCACCGAAGCGGTTCTCCGTTCGAGCGGCCGATTGTCCCTGATCGCGATTCCGACCCGGACGCCTCCTTCAATTCCTGAGACGTAAAGCGCCGCCGATCGAAGCTCAGTCCTCGCGAAACGCACCGTGGAAACTGTCGAGCAGCGGCCTCAGCGCGTAGAATGCGACCGTGCTGCGCCCGGTCGTGATGAATACTTGAACCGGCATTCCGGGAGTGATCTGGATGTCGTTTGCAGCGATCTGCGCGTCGTCGACGCGAATTTTCGTCGCGTAATATGGCTGGTCGGTGCGCTTGTCGAGGAGCCGGTCGGCGGACACGTGCACCACGGTTCCCTTCAGACGCGGCACGCGGCGCTGGTTGTAGGGCAAGAGGTGCACATCGGCATTCAGCCCGGAATGGACCACGTCGATGTCATCGGGCCTGAGACGCGCCGTCACGATCAAGCGATCCTGTCGCGGCACGAGGTCCATGAGCGTAGCGCCGGCGCCGATGACGCCGCCGGGCGTATGCACCCGCAGATCGGTCACCACACCGTCCTCGGGCGCCTTGACCAGCGTCCGGGCGAGCTGGTCTTCCGCTGCCGGCAATCGCTCGCGAAGCTGATACATCTGGTTCTGCGCCTCGCGCAGCGCCTGCGCGATATCGTTCTGCCTGTCGCTCTCAAGCTTGACCTGCGTCGCCAGTGATTCGCTAATCACCTGTTTGGCACGCGAGATTTGCGCGGCGAGCTCGCCGCTTCGCCCCTCGATGTCGGCCATTTCCCGCTGGAGACTGAGCAGGCGCGGCCGCCGCTCGAGGCCCTTGTTGACGAGGGTGGCCACCATGTCGAGCTCCTCGCGGACGATGTCGGTGCGCTGAGCTGTCGCATCCGTTTGCGCCTTGAGACCCTCGATCTCCCTTGCGACCTGGAGTCTCTTTTCCCGGAGGACCGAAACCTGGGACTGGAACACCTGCCTTCGCGTCTCAAAGATGTTCTGCTGCGCGATCAGCACTGCGGCGGCGGCCGTGCTCTTGTTGCGCGCCGCTTGCAGGTCGGCCGGAAACGTCACCTGCTCCTGCTCCTGCTGCTCGGCCCGAAGCCGGGCGTCGCGCGCGGTTGCGTCCCACAACTGGCTCTGCAGGCTCAGCACTTCGGCGCGGGCCTTGGTGTCGTCGAGCGCGATCAAGGTCTGTCCGTTGTGCACGACGTCGCCGTCGGCGACCAGGATCTGCTTGATGATGCCGCCCTCCAGATGCTGGATCGTCTTACGGCTCGACTCCGGTTCCACGACGCCGGAAGCGACCGCGGCGCTTTCGAGCGGCGCAAAGCTCGACCATATTCCCAGACCCAGCACGAAGCAGAGGACCAGCAGATTGCCGACGAGCGTGACACGGCGAAGCCGGCTGCGAGGTGAGGCCTGCGTCGGTGCCCCGCACCAGGGAAACTGGACAGGCTCGTAATCGTCGATCGAGGTGACCACGATCCCGAAGCGCCCTTCCGGCGCGAGCGCGGCGACCGCTTTCATGTCCTGTGCGCGCGAGCTCATGGGACGGTTGGCTCCGATGACGAATTCCGGGTCGGGTCCTCGGGCGAGGTGATCTGCGGGCGGTTCAAATATCTCTCGAATATCTCCTCGCTGTCGCCGAACGCGGCAATCGTGCCGCCCTGCACGATGGCAAGCTTGTTGGTAGCCGCGAGGATGCCCATCCGGTGGGTGATGACGATGACTGCGATGTTCGCGACCTTCATCTGCTCGATGGCATCGAGCAGCACGCGCTCACCCACGAAATCGAGGCTGGCGTTCGGCTCGTCGAGCACGACGAGGTGCGGGTCGCCGAAGAAGGCCCGCGCAAGCCCGAGGCGCTGGCGATAGCCGCGCGAAAACGCACGGCCGCCGTCGGGGGGCGGCAGTGTCATAAGCCTGAGGTAACCCCATGATGCTCTCGTGGAGCCCGGCGAGCTTCGCGGCTTCAACGATCTTTTGCGGATCGGCGTCGTCCAGCCGCGCAATGATGTCCCCGATCGTGTCCCCGAACAGGTTGATGTCCTGGGGCAGATAGCCGAGCTGGCGGCCGCCGCGACGCTCGCGCAGCACGGCGACGTCGATGTTGCCGAGCAGGACGCGGCCCCGCGTCGGCATGGAGATGCCGGCAATGATCTGCCCAAGCACCGACTTGCCGGAGCCCGACGGACCGACGATGCCGAGGCATTCGCCCGGCGCGAGATTGAACGAGATACCCTTGAGGAGGTATGGGCCGGCGCCGGGCAGCTTGACGTCGACATCGTCGACGACGAGACCGCCCCGCATCCGTTGCGATGGATCGTCGGTGTCCTCTGTGGCGGCCGGGGCGGCGGCAAGGATCGAGTCAAGCCGCCGGCAGGCGCTCAAGGTCTTGGTGAGCGATTTCCACCCCGAAACGGCGCCCTCGACCGGTGCCAGCGCGCGGCCAAACATCAGCGTTGCGACGAAGATGATCGCGGGGCTCCGGCCGTAGTCGAGGACGAGCCACGCCGCCGCGCCCATGATCAGAACCTGCGCCAGCGCACGGATCGGCTTGGTCAGCAGCGTGACGATCTCGTGTCGTCGTTGCGCCAGTTCCTGTGCGTCTTGCGCCTCGTGCGCGTCCTGGTAGATCGAGCGCGCCGTGCCGTCGAGCATCCCCAAGGCTCGGATCAAGTGAACATTGCCGACGGCCGCGGTGAGCCGGGCGTAGCTCCTGGCGAACGCGGTGCCGGACTTCGCCTGCGCGTCTTCAGTGAGCAGCTCGGCGGCCAGCGCGAGGCCGAACAGGAGCAGCACGCTGCAGGCGCCGATCAGCCCCAGCAGGGGATGCACGAGGAACAACACGCTGAGGAAGAGAGGCACCCAGAGCGCGTCGAACAGCATCGGGCACGCGCCAGACTCGACGAATTGGCGCATGGCGGTGAGATCCCGAAAGGCATCCGTCGCCCGCGCCGGATCGTTGCGGTAGGCGTATTCGAGGCAGGCCGAAAGCACGGGAGGACGAAGCCGGTCTTCGAGCCATGCGCCGAGCCGATTCAACACGGCGCGGCGTAGCGCATCGAGCACCGATCCGACCACGACCGTGAGCGCGACGATCAAGGTGAGCATCAGAAGCGTATCGCCGCTCCGGCTCGACAGCACGCGATCGTAGATCTGGAGCAGGTAGATGGAAGGAGCGAACAGCAGCAGGTTGTAGCTGCAGCTATAGGCGAACACGAGTCCGAGCGAGCCGGCGCAGGCCCAGAGCGCCGCATGCAGCGGGGTCTGGAGCGGCGGCACCAACTGCAACCGGAGAGGCGGGATCAGCATCGTCGTCACCGCCGGAAATTTGCAAAGAACCTGAGTTTAAGCCCTTGTCGCCGGGCCGATGATCCGGCCCGGCGGACGGATCATCGGTGGTAAATCGGAGACCTGCGGCATGTGCCGCCGGTTTCCCATGGCCGGACAGGTGCCGGTCAGATCGACGAACTGAAGTGGAAGTCGACCTCTCCGCCCATTGCGGCGTTGTTGTCTCCGCCGTTGCCGCCAATACCGGCCATCACTTCCTGATGCATGTCCACCCAGAGCTTGTTTGTCTGATCGGCCGTCGTGTTGGCGTACACCTTGGACGTATCGTGGCCGCTGTACGACTTCTGATCGCCGTTCGAATTGGCGTTCACATCATGGGCCTTCTTCGCGATCGCGTCGGCGTCCCAGGATGCCTTCTGGCTGACGTGATCCCCGGTCGTGACGTTCACGTGGGCGCCATCCGCCTTGTTGGTTGGATCGAAGGTGAGCGTCGGCTTGTTGATGATTGCTCCCGAGAAGGAGCCGTCGCCGCCATTTCCGACGCTCTGACCGCCGGTATCGATGGACTTGAAATGGATCGAGTCGGAAACATGGATTGATGGCTTTGGCAACACTGGTAACATATGAGCCTCCGTCCTGTGGTTGTTTTCGTGCATCATCCTTCCCGCGCAGGGATGACGGATGTGCCTGGAGAATCTGATCCCCGCTTGCTGCAATGAGATAGATGTCAAATGGGATGCATCCGCTTCGGTGGGGTACACACGAAAGACTATATGCCGAGCCAATCCCGATTGGCCGCGCGCCGGAGTGCCGCCGGGCAATAGGTCGACAAATCGAGGATGATCGTGCCGGATGATGAAGCTCGCCTTGCCGGGGAAGGGTGAGCTGGTGCTACGCCATCGAATGGAGATCGGACAGCAGGTGCGCGGCGATATCGCCGCCCATCGCCAGATTGCCGTCGCCACCGTGCCCGCCTATTCCCGCGATCTGGACGGCGCTCTGGTCGATGTGCACGTTGTTGATCTGATCGGCCACGGCCGTCGCATGAGGGCCGGCGATGGCAATGTTGACCGGAGCATAGATGGCGACGCTGATATCGACGAGGGTGCCGGAGAAATAGCCGTTCCCGCCATTGCCGGCGCTGTTGGATCCGGTCGCGATCGCATCCGAGCCGCCCCATAGGCCGGAGGAGCCGACATGCCCGCCGATCGCTACGCTGCCATTGCCGCCATTGCCACCGATGCCGGCCATCTGGATGGCATACTGGTCCAGATGCACGTTGTTGTTCTGGAAGGCGTAGGAGCTGGAATTGTATCCCGCCACCGAGATGTTGACCGGGTCATACACAACGACAGAGGTGTGGACGAGGCTGCCGGTGAAGGACCCATCGCCGCCATTTCCGGCGTGGTTGCCGCCGGTGTCTATTCCGCCGCTGCCTGACCCGGATCCGGTCGTGGAGACGTCGCCGCCGATTGCGACATCGCCGTTGCCGCCATTGCCGCCGACACCCGCGATCTGGGTGGCGGATTGATCGATTGCGACCGTATTCGACTGGCTTGCATGCGCGCCGGCGCCGACCGCGATGTTGATCGGATTGTAGATCACGATCGGGGCATCGAGCAGCGTTCCTGAGAAGTGGCCGACGCCGCCGTTGCCGACACTATTGGCGCCGGTCACGATCGAACCCGCGCCCGCGCCGGAGGAAAGATCGACGTTGCCGCCCAGGGCAGCGTTGCCGTTGCCGCCGTTGCCGCCGATGCCGGCCATCTGCACGGCGGATTGATCGATACCGGCATTGTTGATTTGTTCGGCCAGGGCATTGGCGCCGTATCCCACAGAGACGGAGATGTTGACCGGCTCATAGACGATGAGGGAGGCGTGAATGATGCCTCCATAGAAATAGCCGTCCCCGCCGTTGCCAGCCGTGTTGCCCCCGGTCTCTATCGTGCCGGAGCCCGTTCCAGGATGAGAGCCGGCACCGGGCTCGATGGTCGAAACATTCGTGCCCGCCGCATTGTGGCTTCCGCTGTTGTCGAGCGGGACGCCCACCGGCGCAGCGTGTTGATCGGTATGAACCGGAACGGATGAATGCGAGCTGCCCCCGCCATGATCGTCAGGCGGCCCAGCCTTTAGCGTGCGGGCATGCGAGCCCGCCAAGTGCATATCAGCGCCTGCGAATGAGCGCCCACCGCCCACAGCGCCATGGTCGCCGTAGTCAGTCATCGAGAAGAGCGAAGCCCTCGATACCGGAAATGGCCCGTCACCATCATCATACCCATCGTGATGGGAATGATGATACAGTCGGATTCCATCCGACATCCGCGCAAAATTCATTGCCGCCTCTCTCATCGACCTCGCTCCGCGCGATCCGACGGGTCATCGCTTACGACGGAATGTCATCCTGCGAAGATCAAAAGCCCAGTCCTCAGTTCGGATGCAGCGCTTCGGGTGAATACCGTAGCTTTGGCTACATCCTTTCGGGTGCAGCACAGCCTTAATGGCGTGGCGCGCGTCCCGTAAGAAAGAGACCTGGAAACGCCAGGGCGACGTGCTCACCCTCGTGGGCCCCAAGTCGCTGCGCTTTCGCGTGAACGGGAACTAGGTCGTAAGCTGTACTCTCGTGTCCCGGACAAGGCGTAGCGCGTAAGCGCTGCGCCGCAGAGCCGGCAACTGTTATGTTGACCTGGTCTGTAGGTACGGCTTCCTGTCGCGCATAATGGCGTTGAGGACCGTCAACAGCTTCCTGGC
>NZ_LGHL01000018.1 GCF_001908205.1 Bradyrhizobium sp. NAS80.1 | reverse complement strand
TTCAGACCCCACCTCGCGATGACGCCCTTGCGCTTCGCTAATCCTTCACCGCCATCAGGCTGGATAGAGGACTTCCACCTCCAAGCTGTCGCTCATACTCGGCACACAACGAAAAGGGCGTGCCGACGGCACGCCCTTCAATCTGAATTGTCTCGCAGCGCTTAGCGCACGGTGACCGGCGCGGGCAGCGGCGGCACCACCGTCGGCTGCGTGCCCGGGACCGGACCGGCCTGCGCGGCCATCGGAGCCGGCGCTGCAGCACCGGTGGTCGGTGCAGCGGACGCGGTTGCCGTTCCCGGCGGCGGACCACCGGGCATCACCACCACGCGCGTGCCGACCTTGACGCGCTCGAACAGGTCGGAGACGTCCTCGTTCAGCATGCCGATGCAGCCCGACGACACGAACTTGCCGATCGTCGAGGGCTGGTTGGTGCCGTGGATGCGGTAGACGGTCGAGCCGAGATACATCGCGCGGGCGCCGAGCGGATTACCGGGACCGCCGGCCATGAAGCGCGGCAGATAGGGCTGACGCTCGATCATCTCGGTCGGCGGATGCCAATCCGGCCACTCGGCCTTGCGGGTGATCTTCTGCACGCCGGTCCAGGTAAAGCCGTCGCGACCGACACGGACGCCGTAGCGGATCGCACGGCCGTTGCCGAGAACGTAATAGAGGTAGGTGTTCGGGGTATCGACCACGAGCGTGCCGGCCGGCTCCTTGGTCTGGAACGCGACCTCCTGGCGACGCAGGTTCGGCGGCAGCTGCGCCGGCGCAGCATCGGGCTGCTCCTCGGGCGGCAGCGAAGCGATCGTCATCGGCCGGCCGTCGGCGCCGACGGGAGCCTGGCCAGCCTGGACCGTTCCGGTCGCGGCGGGACCACCGACCGCCTCCGGCGGACGCAGGCCGTCATTGGCGGGGGCCTGCGCCGGACGGTCGGCATAGATCACCGGCGGCGGGCCGGCGGGGCGGCCGTAGCGCGGATCGTCCGGCGACATCACGGGGCCCTGCGGCGGCGCGGCGGAATAGACTGGCGGACCAGCCGGACGGCCATAACGGGGATCATCCGGCGACATCACCGGTCCCTGCGGCGGGGCGGCCGAATAGACCGGCGCGCCGGCCGGGCGGCCGTAGCGTGGATCGTCCGGCGACATCACCGGGCCGCTAGGGCCGGGCGGCGGCAACGCCGCGGAGCTATGCGGCATCGCGTCGTCGTCATCTTCCAGCGAGTCGAAATTCGGCATGCGGTCGCCCGGGCGGTATTCGGCCGGGGCGCCATAGCCCGGCGCCTGCTGGACCGGATAGCTTTGCGCATGTGCGAGCGAGGTTCCCGCCGCAGCGACTGTTGCGGCAGCGCATATCGTCAGAAAATGTTTGATCATCATCGCTCTTGTATAGTCCCCGGGCCCGAGCGGACCGTTAACGGCCAAATGACCGAAGATAGCGGCACATTCAAGACATAACCGGTTCATTTGCGCCGGATTCGGCGAATTGTGATGCAAACGCACATAGTTGCTCCGTTGCATCAGGGCTCGGAAATCGCATCAGGGCCCAGATCGCCGGTGTCTTCGGCCGCGAATTTAGGGGAACGGCGCCGAAGCGTTGCGATAAGGTCGAATCAGCCCGATTCGTCACCGCTTTGAGCATCCCGCGTGGCGAAGGCGGCGATCAGTACCGTCACCGCGTTCAGATGGCTCTTGGGCCCTGGCCACCACGCCGCCGGGGCGGAAATTCGCAATCCCTCGATGCTTCCCGGCTTTCGCTTCCTGCTTGTCGCGATCCTGCTGTCAACCTCCATCCTGGTGTTAGGCTTAGGGGCCGCCGCGCTGCTGCGGGCGACCCATCAGCAGTATGTCAGCAACCCCTCCTGGCGGAACGGCCCGCAGGAGCAGGTGTTTGCGCAGGCTCCCGAACCGGCCCAGCCGGTGCTCGCGGCCCTCCGCGCCGAGCCGGAGATGGCGTCCGAGCCTGTAGCCTCCCAGCCTGAGCCATCGGTGCGCGACCTGATTCCGACCATCGGATTGCCGGTGAGCGGGCCCGAGCAGGTGGCCGCGGCAACGGCCGAGGCCGACGCCAAGCCTGAGGTCGTTGCACCTCCGGCCGCCGAACCGGCCGAGAAACCGGCCAAGAGCGAGACGACGGCGGACGCCGCAGGGCCAGCCTCCACCACCGACACGCTCACCCCCGCCGACACCACGGCATCGATCCCCGAGGCCAAGTCTGCCGCGGCCTCGACCGCCAGCGAGCCGGCGCCGGCTGATCCCAGCGTGGCCCTGGCATCCTCGGCGCTCGATATGGCCTCGGACAAGGTGGCCGCGCTGAACGATCCCGCGACCACGGCCTCGAAGGATCCGCCAGCGAAGACGAAGGCTGACAGCAACAAGGCCGAGAGCAGCAAGCCCGAAAGCAAGGCGGCCAAGCCTCGCGCGAAGAAGCACCGCCGCATCGTCCGGCGTCCGCCGCCTCAGCCGTTGCAGCAGAGCTTCGATCCGTTCGGGCAGCCGCAGACGTTTGCGACAACGGCCGCGCGCGCCCGCTGATTGCGCTTCACCTCGCCCCGCTTGCGGGGAGAGGTCGGAATTCGCGCGCAGCGCGGATTCCGGGTGAGGGGGACTCTCCGCGAGTCCAACTGCCACCACCCTTGCGGAGACTCCCCCTCACCCCAACCCTCTCCCCGCAAGCGGGGCGAGGGAGTGCACCATTCGCTACGGCCGTTGGTTACGCCGGCCCGGTCGCGATCGGCGGGCCTTTTTCCTGACCCCACTCCGACCATGAGCCGTCGTAGAGCGCGGTGTCGGTGATGCCGAGGCGATAGAGCGCGAGCGTCAGCACGCCGGCGGAGACGCCCGAGCCGCAGCTCGTCACGATCGGCACATCTAACTTGACGCCAGCGCCGGTGAACGCGGCGCGCAGATCGTCGAGCGGCTTCATCGTGCCGGTCACCGCATCGAACAGCAGATTGTAGGGCACGTTGCGGGCACCGGGGATGTGACCGGAGCGGATGCCCGGCCGCGGCTCGGGCGCACGGCCTTCGAAACGCTCGGCGGCGCGCGCGTCGATCACCTGCTCGGCCCGGCTTTCGACGTTTGCGATCAGCTGCTGCATGCTGCGCACGCGTTTTGAATCGTAGCTCGCCTTGAATGTCGCAGGCTTCGGCTTCACCTCGCCGCCCTCGACCGGTCGTCCCTCGGCGCGCCATTTCTTCAGGCCGCCATTGAGGATGCGCACATTGCTATGGCCGTAGGACAGGAACATCCACCACGCGCGCGGTGCCGCGACCCAGCCGCCCGCATCGTAGATCACGACAGTGTCGGCATTGGAGATGCCGAGATTGCCGACATCGCCGCCGAACTGTTCGGCGCTCGGAAACATGTGCGGCAGCGGGTTGGAATGGTCCGACACCGCATCGACGTCGAAGAACACCGCGCCGGGCAGATGCGCGGCGAGATAGTCGTCCTTCGGCAGCGGCAGCACGCCCGGCAGCTTGAAGCTGGCGTCGAGCACCTTCACGTTGGCGTCGTTGATGTGGGCGGCGAGCCATTCGGTGGAGACGAGGGGATCGGCGGCGGTGGTAGTCATTCAAGCAACTCCTTGTCGTCATTCCGGGGCGCGCGCAGCGCGAGCCCGGAATCTATCGCGCCGCAATGTAGGTGGATGAATGGATTCGGGGCTCGCGCTTCGCGCGCCCCGGAATGACGAATGGAGAGAGCAGCGCCAGCGCCCCTCACCCCTTCTTCTTCGGGTTCCACTGCTCCACCGGGCCGCCGGCATCGCGCCAGGCCGCGTAGCCGCCGGCGATGTGGGCGACGGGCTTGAGGCCCATGTCCTTCGCGGTCTTTGCGGCGAGTGCGGAGCGCAGGCCGCCCGCGCAATGGAAGACGAATTTCTTGTCCTCCTGGAAGATCGGCTTGGCGTACGGGCTCTGCGGATCGATCCAGAATTCGAGCATTCCGCGCGTGCAGGCGAACGCACCGGGAATGCGGCCGTCGCGCTCGATCTCGCGGGGGTCGCGGATGTCGACGATGACGACGTCGCCGTTCTTGGAGATTTCGATGGCGTCCTTGGCGGTAAGCGTCTCGACCTCGGCATTGGCCTCGTCGAGCAGCGCCTTGATGCCGCGGGTGATGGTCTGGGCCATGGTGCGTCTCCCTCGTTTCTATTGTCATTCCGGGGCGCGCGCAGCGCGAACCCGGAATCCATTCATCTATTAGCTCTGCCGCCCGATGGCTTCCGGGCTCGTCCTTCGGACGCCCCGGAATGACGGGCTGCTAGTGCGTCAATTCCTTCATCGCGCTCTCGAGCCCCTCGATGGTGATCGGGAACATGCGGTTGGCGAAGATGCGGCGGATGATGGTGGTCGATTCCGAATAGTCCCAGTGCTTCTGCTGCACCGGGTTCAGCCACACCGAATGCGGATAGGTGCGGATGATGCGATCGAGCCAGACCGAGCCGGGCTCCTCGTTGACATGCTCGACCGAGCCGCCTGGCACCATGATCTCGTAGGGCGACATCGAGGCGTCGCCGACGAACACGACCTTGTAGTCGTGCGGATATTTGTGCAGCACGTCCCAGGTCGGCGTGCGGTCGGTGAAGCGGCGCTTGTTCTGCTTCCACACGCCCTCATAGAGGCAGTTGTGGAAGTAGAAATACTCCATGTGCTTGAACTCGCTCTTCGCCGCCGAGAACAGCTCCTCGACCTGCTCGATATGCGCGTCCATCGAGCCGCCGATGTCGAAGAACACCAGGAGCTTCACCGCGTTGCGCCGCTCGGGACGCATGTGAACATCGAGATAGCCGTGATTGGCGGTCTCGCGGATCGTGGTGTCGAGATCGAGCTCGTCCGGCGCGCCGGTGCGCGCGAACTTGCGCAGGCGGCGCAGCGCCACCTTGATGTTGCGGATGCCGAGCTCAACATTGCCGTCGAGATCCTTGAACTCGCGCTTGTCCCACACCTTCACGGCGCGGTTGTTGCGGTTCTTCTCCTGGCCGATGCGGACGCCTTCGGGATTGTAGCCGTAGGCGCCGAACGGTGAGGTGCCGGCGGTGCCGATCCACTTCGAGCCGCCCTGGTGGCGGCCCTTCTGCTCCTCGAGGCGCTTCTTCAGGGTCTCCATGAGCTTGTCCCAGCCCATGGCCTCGATCTGTTTCTTCTCTTCCTCGGTGAGATACTTTTCGGCGAGCTTCTTCAGCCACTCCTCGGGGATCTCCGCCTTCTCCATGGCGTCGAGCAGGCTTTCCAGCCCCTTGAACACGGTGCCGAAGACGCGGTCGAACTTGTCGAGGTTGCGCTCGTCCTTCACGAGGGATGCGCGCGACAGGTAATAGAAATTCTCAACCGTGTAGTCCGCGAGGTCGGCGTCGAGCGCCTCCATCAGCGTGAGGTATTCGCGCAGCGTTACGGGGACCTGCGCATCGCGCAGAGAGGTGAAGAATTGCAGGAACATAGGTGACAGATTGCCCGTCGGGTGGCCGACGTCAAGGGGCGGAGTCCTCCGCTGAGCGCTGGACCGGGAGGCATTTTGCTCTAGAATTGGTCGTCTCAAGGGGTTGTTTGGGGGACTTTTTGCCATGGGTATTCTCGCAGCACTCATCATCGGCGCGATCGCTGGCTGGCTGGCCGGCAAGATTGTCCACGGGGCGGGATTTGGGCTGATCGGCAACATGGTCGTCGGCATCATCGGCGCACTGGTCGCAGGCTGGGTCCTGCCTCAGCTCCACATCGAGCTCGCCACCGGCACGGTCGGCGCCATCGTGGACGCCACGATCGGCGCGGTGATTGTGCTCGTCATCCTTTCGCTGATAAGACGGGTCTGACAGCCTGACCGAACCTGGAACGGCCGCCACGAGCGGCCGTTCCCTTGTCGTGACCGGGGCTCGCGCCTCGCGCCGACAACCAACCAAGGACGCGCAATGAAATTTACCGGCACCAAGGACTATGTTGCGACCGACGATCTCAAGGTCGCCGTCAACGCCTCGATCGTGCTGGAGCGCCCGCTCCTGGTGAAGGGCGAGCCCGGCACCGGCAAAACAGTGCTGGCGGAGGAAGTGGCGAAGGCGCTGAACGCGCCGCTTTTGACCTGGCACATCAAGTCCACCACCAAGGCGCAGCAGGGCCTCTACGAATACGATGCGGTGTCGCGCCTGCGCGACAGCCAGCTCGGCGATAGCAGGGTCTCCGACATCAAGAACTACATCAAGCGCGGCAAGCTGTGGGAGGCCTTCACCGCCGAGCAGCGCCCGGTGCTCTTGATCGACGAGATCGACAAGGCCGACATCGAATTCCCGAACGACCTGCTGCTCGAGCTCGATCGCATGGAATTCCATGTCTACGAGACCGGCGAGACGATCAAGGCGAAGCAGCGCCCGATCATGATGATCACCTCCAACAACGAGAAGGAGCTGCCGGACGCCTTCCTGCGTCGCTGCTTCTTCCACTACATCAAGTTCCCCGACGCCGACACGATGAGCCGCATCGTCGACGTCCACTTCCCCGGCATCAAGAAGCGCCTGGTTGAGGAAGCGCTGCGCATCTTCTTCGAGGTGCGCGAAGTGCCCGGCCTGAAGAAGAAGCCCTCGACCTCCGAGCTGCTCGACTGGCTCAAGCTGCTGCTCAACGAGGACATGAGCGCCGAGCAGCTCCGCGAGCGCGACCCGCGCAAACTGATCCCGCCGCTGCACGGCGCGCTGCTCAAGAACGAGCAGGACGTGCACCTGTTCGAGCGTCTGGCGTTCTTGAGCCGGCGGGAAGTGTAAGCTTCTCGTGTCCCGGACGCGCTGCAACGCCCCCGGCGATGCAAGCATCGTCCGGCGCGTTGCTGCGCAGAGCCGGGACCCATGCGACACGGATTGCTCGGAAACATGGGCCCCGGCTCTGCAGCGCACCGCTGAAGGAGCGCTGCGCTGCGTCCGGGGCACGAGAGTGGGATCCGACCCGGCATACGTTTTCCATTTGCAGACACGCGTCCGCATCCTCGCGGCTCACTTCGCCCGAGCTTTGCTGATATCCCCCTACGAAACAGGGCGCAGGGAAGGCCGGGTGCCGGCTGGCACCCACGGTCCGCTGTGCGCAGGTAGCGCAAAAAGGCTGCACAGCGGCATACAGGTGAAGCCAGACACACGGCCTTCCCTGCGCAGTGGTCTGACGGCTTATGCCGTGCTCTCCCGGGAGCCGAATTCCCTCTGGCCTCCCTCGCTCCGCGAATTAACGGCGCAGCTCGCCCGGTTGGGCTCGCTTGCACCTCCGCAAGAGCTTGACCGTAGCGACGACGGCCAGGACCACACGGTTTTGCCGTACGCACGGCTCGCTTCGCCGCATTATCCTCCGGCTTTGTCGACGTTGCCGGAAGAATGCTGGCGAGACGAACTGCCAGCGCCGCTCGTCCGCACGAAGCCTCAGGCTCACGGAGAGCAATCCGCCCTGCCCACGCCTCTCGTGCCCGACGCTGCCGCGTCCACCGCAACCCGGCCCACGTTTCGAACGACAGGCAAGACGCCCCTCTTCCACGGGCCGGGCTGTTTATTTTTGTGGAGAGGGATTGACGTGCGGCGAGGTGTTTTGCCCGACGGGCAACCACGGAAGCAGATGGAGCGTGTAGGATGGGTAGAGCGCAGCGAAACCCATCAAGCTTCTCTTCCGCGATTATGACGACGGGTTTCGCTGCGCTCTACCCATCCTACGGATTCCCTCAAGTGCGTTCGCCGAACTTGGCGCCGTCGTCGCATTGCGACAAATCACCGGCCCAGTCTGCGGGTAGATGCCGAGCTCAACGTGGCGATGGAATGATGACGGCGCCCAATCGCAGACTCGATTGACCAGGCCGTGCTTGACGGGATTGATGTGGAAATAGTCGATGTGCCGAGCATAGTCCTCCTCGTCGCGGATGGTGTGCTCCCAATAGCGGCGCTGCCAGATGCCACGCTCTGCTTTACCAACGCGGCTCGCTGAGACCGGCTCGTCAGGCGCAAGGTTACGGGAGAAAGCAGATTTGATCTGCCTCCAGCGCGTTGCGAAATCAGCATCGCCGCGAGGCATCGTCCAGACGGTGTGAAGATGCTCAGGCAGCACCACGATCGCATCGATCGTGAAAGGATGCCGTCGACGTGTTTCACGAAATGCAGCGCGCAATAGGTCGATATTCGCCGTCAGAAGAGATTGCCGGCGGTCGGCGAGGTTAACGGTGAAGAAGAAGCTTCCGCCGGGGACGAAATTGCGCCGATAGGAAGTCATGCCTCATGATGGCACAACTTTGGATAATTGGCGACGCCAACGCTCAACCAATATCGCAAGACCTGTAGGATGGGTAGAGCGCAGCGAAACCCATCGCGCCTTTAGAGAACGCTGCACGATGATGGGTTTCGCTTCGCTCTACCCATCCTACGAATTACCTCACGCCACCGCCACGTCCGGAATGCGCGCGGCTTCCATCGGCTGCTTGCCGCGGATGAGATCGGAGGCGCGGTCGGCGATCATCATGGTCGATGCGTTCAGGTTCGCCGAGATCATGCGCGGCATGACCGACGCATCGATCACGCGCAGACCCTCCAACCCGTGGACGCGGAGCTGGTCGTCGACGACCGCCCAAGTCGAGTCCGCCGGGCCCATGCGGCAGGTGCAGCCGGGGTGGAAGGTGGTGGTGCCGCGCTCGGTGGCGGCGTGCAGGAATTCGTCGTCCGTGTTGACGTTGGGACCGGGGAAATCCTCGTAGGCGTAATAGCGCGACAGCGGCGCAGCCTTCAGTAGGCGCCGCGCGAGCTTCATGCCACCGACGATGACGCGGCGGTCGAGCTCGGCATCGAGATAGTTGGTCTGGATGATCGGCGGCGCGAACGGATCAGACGAGCGGATGCGGACGTAACCGCGGCTCTCGGGGCGCTGCTGCCAGGAGGCCACCGTCATGCCGGGCTCGTCCTCGAGCTGGCCCTGAACGCCTTCCTTGTAGCTCGCCGGTGTGAAGGTGAGCTGGAGGTCGGAGCGGTCGGGGCTCTCGCCGGAGTGCCAGAAGCAATAGACCATGGTCGGCGACAGCGAGAGCAGGCCGCGGCGCGCGGTCGCCCATTTCAGCGCCTCGATCCACAGCGAGAAGCCGCGGCGGAGCTCGTTGATGGTCTTGATGTCCTTGACGCGCGCGACCGTGCGCGGTGCATAGTGGTCCTGCAGGCCCTCGCCGACCGGCAGCGCGTGACGCACCTGGATGCCGTGGGCGCCCAGCAGCTCGGGCGAGCCGATACCGGAGAGCTGAAGCAGCTGCGGCGAATTATAGGTGCCGCCGGAGAGGATCACCTCCTTGTTGGCGCGCACTTCGACCGGCGTGCCGCCGCGGCCGCCCTTGGTGTAGCGCACGCCGACGGCGCGCTTGCCCTCGAAGATGATCTCGGTCGCATGCGCATGCGTGTGCACGTGCAAGTTGGGCCGCTTCATCGCGGGCTTGAGGAACGCGGTCGAGCCGGAGACACGCAGGCCTTTTTCGATGGTGCGCTGGCAGTAGGAGACGCCTTCCTGGGTCCTGCCGTTGTAATCGGGGTTGCGGGGAATGCCGAGCGAGACCGCACCTTCCATGAAGGCTTCGCAAAGCGGATCGCGCCAGTCCATCGTGGTGACGGTGAGCTTGCCGTCGCGGCCGCGGAAGGTGTCCTCGCCCTCGCCGACCCGCTTCTCCAGCCGCTTGAAATAGGGCAGCACGTCGGCATAGCCCCAGCCGCGGTTGCCCATCTGCGCCCAGGTGTCGAAATCCATGCGCTGGCCGCGGTTGTAGATGTGGCCGTTGATCGAGGACGAGCCGCCGAGCGTCTTGCCACGCGGCGCGTAGATGCTGCGCCCACCGGTCCAGGGCCCCGGTTCTTGCTGGTAGCCCCAGTTGATGCTCTTCATGTGGAAGGTCTTGATGAAACCCGCCGGCAGATGGATGTAGGGATGCCAATCGCTCGGCCCGGCTTCGAGCACGCAGACGCTGGTGTTGGGATCCTCGCTCAGCCGGCTGGCGAGCACGCAGCCCGCCGAGCCCGCGCCGACGATCACATAATCAAATCTATCCATGTTGTCCGCCAGAAGCCGCTCAGCGCGGCTTGTCGTTGAGTTGGTAGTTCAAATGCGCCTGCACCGTCGGCCATTCGGCCGCGGTGATGCTGTAAACCACCGTGTCGCGCAAGGTGCCGTTCGGCGCGACCTGATGGCTGCGCAGAATGCCATCCTGCTTGGCGCCGAGACGCTCGATGGCGCGGCGGCTCTGGTGGTTGAAGAAATGCGTGCGGAACTCGACCGCGATGCAGTTCAGGGTCTCGAAGGCGTGGGTGAGCAACAGCAGCTTGCACTGCGTGTTGAGCGGGCCGCGCTGCGCGCTCTTCCTGTACCAGGTCGAGCCGATCTCGACACGGCGGTTGGCGGCATCGATGTTCATGTAGGTCGTCTGGCCTACGATCCTGCCCGCGGCATCGAACACGGTGAACGGCAGCATGGAGCCTGAGGCCTGAAGGCCGAGGCGGCGATCGATCTCCTTGGCAATGTTCTCCGGCGTCGGGATCGTGGTGTACCAGATCGTGTAGAGCTCGCCGTCCTTCACGGCCTCCACCAGCCCCTCGCGATGCTGTTGCGACAGCGGCTCGAGACGGGCGTGCTGTCCACGCAGGGTGATGGGATCAGGCCAGGGCATTGACGTCTACTCCAGAAAAATGATCGGTGTCATTCCGGGGCGACGCGAAGCGGCCAGCCCGGAATCCATTCAACCACAAACTCTGCGGTCCAATGGATTCCGGGCCTGCGTGCTAGGGCACGCATCCCGGAATGACGGCGGAATGTATCGGCATATCTTCTACATTCACTTGTTCAAAAAGTTCAACGGCAATCCGCCGCGCGGCCAGTCCATGGCGACCAGCTCGCCCCTGCCTGACAGCGTGATGTAGGCGGTCTTCAGCTCGGGGCCGCCGAAGGCGATGTTGGTGGTGACGCGGTCGCCGGTCGGGACCTGCTCGACCAGGGTACCGTCGGGCGCGATCACCGAGATGCAGCCGGAGATGAGGGTGGCGACGCAGACATTGCCGTTCGCTTCGACCGCGAGCGAATCGAACATCTGGTAGCCGCCGAGGCCGCAGATCGGCTTGCCGCGCTCGCCGCGATAGATCACGTCGCGCGGCTTGAGCGTGCCGGGCGCCGAGAGCTCGTAGGCCCAGAGCCGCCCGGTCGGCGTCTCCGCGATGTAGACGGTGTTCTCGTCCGGCGACAGACCGATGCCGTTCGCCGGCAGCACGCCGTGCACGATCTCGACGATCTCCTTCATGCCGGGCTTGAGGTAGTAGATCCCGCCGACGTCCATCTCGCGCGCGCGGCGCTTGCCGAGATCGGAGAACCACAGGCCGCCCTGCTTGTCGAACACGAGGTCATTCGGCCCGCGCAGATCGTGCTCGCCGCATTTGGTCACGACGGTCTCGACCTTGCCGGTTTGCAGGTCGACGCGCTGGATCGATCCGCCCAGGTAATCCTCCGGCTGCGGGCCCGGCATGATCATGTTGCGGGTCGGGATCCAGGAGAAGCCGCCATTGTTGCAAATGTAGATCTTGCCGTCGGGGCCGAGCGCGGCGCCGTTCGGGCCGCCCGGGACCTTGGCGACGATCTCCTTGCGGCCGTCGGGATAAACACGGGTCAGGCGCTGGCCGCGGATTTCCACCAGCACCACCGAGCCGTCCGGCATCACGACCGGCCCTTCAGGAAATTCGAGGTCGGTGGCGAGAACGCGGACGTTAGACATTGGGTACCTCCCGGCTTGCTTGTTATGGCTTGCACGGGATGTCCGGCGTCGGCCCCTCATGCAAGGTTTGCCCGAGGTTATGACAAAGTCACCGGGGCTTGCCAAGCAAGCGGGATGGTATGCCAGCGTTGCACTCCAAAGCGCGATGAATGTCATCGCGCTTTGGATTGTGGTTGGAGCATGATCTCCGCGCAAACGCGTTCCGCGTTGGTCGCGAGGGAAAACCGCTACACACTTTGCGCTAGCGCGGCCCTTCGGGTCCGGATCATGCTACTCCCGCACTGGTATCCAAATCTCGAAACCGCCATTGCCGGTCGCAGGATCGAATTTTTCGTCGTAGCGCTCGAAGTTCGGCGCGTCCGCAGCCTTTAGGCCCGAGACCGGCAGCCATTGATTCCAGATCGTGTTGACGGTGCGGCGGATCGAGGCGACGTGCTCGGTGTGGGTGAACACCGCATAGCGCTGCTCGGGGATGCGGATGCGGCCGAAGCGGCGCGGCAGGTCGGAAAAATCGGCGACCTCGACGCCGGCGATGTAGTCGAAATTGCCGGCGTCATCGCCGTTGCAGCAGACGCCGTAAGCGACTTGAGATTTTCCCTGGCCGACGCGCGCGGGAATGTCGGCGACCTCCTGGTGGAAGCGGTGCCACAGGCTCGGGATGATGGCGCCGTTGTCGCAGGAGATGCGCTCGGCAGGGCCGGCGACGAGGAAAGCCTTTGCGGTTTCGAAACGCGGGGCTTTGAGATTGTCTAACATCGTGGAGTCCATGAGGATCGGCTCCTGTAGCCTGAGATGGCTGGTGCATGTCGCGGCCCGCACCGCTTCGGGTGTCACGCCGAACTGGTCGCGGAACGCGCGGGTGAATGCTTCGTGCGAGCCGTAATCCGCCTCCAGCGCCAGTGACAGAATGTCGGGCGCGCCGTCCGCAAGACGCCGCGCAGCTTCCGTCAGCCGCCGTGCCCGCAGATAGCGCATCACCGGAAGGCCGGTGGCTGCGGCAAACGCGCGCACGATGTGGAACCGAGACACGCCTGATATCGCAGCGATCTCGTCGAGCGTCATCGGCTCGGCCAGATGGCTCTCGATATACCAGAGCGCGCGCTGGGCTGGGTTCATGGTGGTTCAGGTCCTCGTTCGAAGCGCGGCGATGATGGAGGTCACCGCGCTCTTCGCTTGATCGGCCTTGCTGTCCTTGCATGAGGATAATCCCCGAACAGCCGCTGGCAACGCCCTTGCGTTCGTGGCTACACTCGGGCTGTCCTTAAAACCGCTCACGAGAAAGACGGAGGAACCGCGTCATGGAGATCACAGATGTGCGGGCGCACCATATCCGCATCCCCTACGACGCCGGTGTTGCGAGCTTTCGCCAAGGCGCCTCCGCGATCTCGGCGCTCGACATGGTGCTCGTCGAGGTCACGACCGATTCCGGACTGACCGGCTGGGGCGATGCCTTCGCCTATGTCTGCCCCCGCACCACGCGCAGTGCCGTCGAGGAGATGATCGCGCCGCAGGCCCGCGGGCTGAAGGTGCCTGATGCCGCCGGCATTCCCGCGGTCATGGAACAGATCCAGCGCAACCTGCATCTGTTCGGCCGCTACGGCATCACCATGTTCGCGATCTCCGGGCTCGACATCGCGCTGTGGGATTTGGCTGCCAAGATCGAGGGGGTGCCGGTGCATCGCCTGCTCGGAACGGTCAAGCGCACGGCCATTCCCGCCTATGCGAGTCTCCTGCGGATCGGCTCGCCCGAGAACATCGCCGCCGAATGCAAGAAGGCGCTCACGCTTGGCTATGGCGCCATCAAGCTGCACGAGACCACGACGCCGGCGGTGTTTGCCGCGCGCGAAGCGATCGGCCCCGGCATTCCGCTGATGGTCGACATGAACTGCCCGCTGTCAGGCGAGCAGGCGATCGCGTTCGCTGGGGCATGCCGGGACGCGCAACCGATGTTTCTGGAGGAGCCGGTCTGGCCACCGGAGGATTTTGCGACGCTTGCCGAGGTGCGCCGCAAGGGCGGACTCGGCGTCGCCGCCGGCGAGAACGCCTGCACGGAATATCAATTCCGCCAGATGATGACGGCAGGTGCGGTGAGCCACGCCCAGCCGTCGGTGATCAAGGTCGGCGGCATCACGGAGTTTCTGAAAGTCGCCGCGCTCGCCGATCAGCTCGGCATCAAGATCGTCCCGCATTCGCCGTATTTCGGCCCCGGCCTTCTGGCGACACTGCATCTCCTGGCGCTGCGCGACGACGGGCTCGTCGAGATGTTCTACCTGAAGCGCGAGGCCTGCCTCTGGGGCGGTCGTGCCGACGTCGATGCCACAGGCCACGTTGCGGTGCCGACCGGTCCTGGTCTCGGATTTGAACCCGATCGCGGCGTGATGGAGCGATATCGCGTCACCTGATCGCCGCGTCCGGGACACGGCAGCACAATTCACTTCGACGCGTCCTTGGCCGCCGGCGGCGCCTCCTTCGTGTCGGCCTTATTCTTCGCGTCCTCCGCCGTCTTCGCCTGCGCGGCCTGCAGATCGCCGAACGTTTTCTGCAGGCCGGCAACCGTCGTCTTCAGCGCGTCGATCTGCCGATTGGCGGCATCCAGCTTCTGCTGGTGATCAAGCGTGAGCTTGGTGATCGTCTTCTGCAGGAAGTCGACATTGCTCTGCAGACAGCTCGTTCGCCGTTCCATCGTCTTCTCGACGGTGCAGATCTCGATGCCGGGCACGTCCTGCGCGCGGACCGGCGTGTGCGCCAGCGTTGCGAGCAGCCACATCACGAAACAAGCGCCAACACTCCGAAAAGCCATCCAGGTTCCCTCGCCAAATCGATCACGGCAATGTGCGCTGATTGCGCGCAGCATCCCAAGGCTACCACACTGGTACCGCATTCTCGCGTTGAGCTTGCAGCTGTTCCCTGAGACGGGAGCGATAATCTGCACGCGGGGGGAAGTGGGCGCTCTTTCCGCGGCTTTGCTTAGGGGAGATTTTTCGAATGGCAACGCGTGAAAGACGATTGGCGGAATTCGATGGCGCGGGAGAACCTCCGCCTGGCCTGCCGCTCGAAGTGCTGTGCGAGGACCACAGCGGAACGTATCAACTGCCGTTCGCCTGCCGTTATGTCGAAGGACGCTGGCAGAACCACGAGGCCGGTATAGCGGTGGAAGCCACCGTCATCGGCTGGCGCCTGCCGCGCATGAAGCACTCAGGCGCCGCCTGAAGGCCTACCGTCTGTTTCAAAATGCAACGGGGCCGCGCTCCGCATTAACCTTCGGAACGCGGCCCGAACGAATCACGTCCGAATCAGCTGGGAACCCCTGTACGCTCCTGTTCACGGCTAGATGTCGCGACGAGGACGTTCGCCCGCACAATATCTGCTCAACAGATGATTGAATTTGAGCCGGTTACTGGCGACAAAAGTTAACCGCGTCAATGATATGGCGGCAGATGCCCGCGCGACCGACGCGGACGGACCCCGCCTCCGAAACAGGCAGAGCCGTGCGGAGCCTGCCTAATATTCGACCTCAAGCTCCTCGATCTCGGCCGGCTCCTCCCTCGCCGCCGCGATCCATTCGTTCATCTCGGGCATGGCCATGATGGTGTCGGCATAAGCCTTCAGAAGCGGCTCGAGCTTGACGTCATAGGTGACGAAGCGCGTCACCACGGGGGTGTACATCGCGTCCGCCATGGTGCGCCTCTCGCCGAACAGGAACGGGCCGCCCGATTTCTCCAGGCAGTCGCGCCAGATGAACCAGACGCGGTCGATGTCGGCCTGCGCGCGCGACCAGATCTTGAAGCCGGGGAAGTGTCCCTTCAGGTTGACGGGCAGCGAAGCGCGCAGCGTGGTGAAGCCGGAATGGATCTCGCCGCAGATCGAGCGGCAATGGGCGCGCTGGATGCGGTCGGCCGGCAACAGGCCTGCGTCCGGCATCACCTCGTTGAGATATTCGGCAATCGCCAACGTATCCCAAACGACAGCGCCTTCGTGCCGCAGGCACGGCACCAAAATCGACGACGACAGCAGCAGGATCTCCGCGCGCGCCGCTGCGTCGTCCGGCGCGGTCACGATCTCCTCGAAGTCGAGCCCGGAGAATTTCGTCAGCAGCCAGCCACGCAGCGACCAGGAAGAATAGTTCTTGCTGCTGATGGTCAGTGTCGCCTTCTCCATGAGACCCTTCCCTCACGCCTGACAGCGGGCACCGCGCCCCGCGCGGGCGTGCTCGTTACCTGTGCTTCGTACGAAATGTGCAGCAAGCGACGTGCCAAGTCTGCGGGCGCTTCGGCTCCCGTTTGGCGTCGATATTGCATAGCGACAAGGGACAGGTGGGCACTTCAGTATGATGTCGATGTATTATCAGGCCTTCCAGAACCACATGGACCTGACGGCGCCGTGGCGGGCGGGGGCGTCGTCCGCGCTCAAATTCCTCAACCTGGTGCCGCAGGACATGTCGGATCAGATCGTCGGCCGGCTCTCGGCTGCGCTGGAGCTGATCTCTCGCTCAACCCTCACCTATGACCGCCCGGCCTATGGCATCGACAGCGCGATGGTGGGCAATCGCGAGGTCCCTGTCACCGAGGAAGTCGCCTACGCGACGCCGTTCGGCTCGCTGCTGCACTTCAGGAAGAACGACGGGCCGGAGCAGCCGCGCATGCTGCTGGTGGCGCCGATGTCCGGCCATTTCGCGACGCTGCTGCGCGGCACCGTGAAGACGCTGCTCCAGGATCACGACGTCTACATCACCGACTGGCACAATCCGCGCGATATTCCCCGCAGCGAGGGCCGCTTCGGGCTCGACGACTACACCGAGCATCTCATCGACTTCCTCGGACAGCTCGGTCCGCGCCCGCACATGGTCGCGATCTGTCAGCCGGCGGTCTCTGCGCTCGCGGCCGCCGCAATCATGTGCGAGGACAACCATCCCTCGCGGCCCGCGACGCTGACGCTGATGGCCGGCCCGATCGACACGCGCATCCAGCCGACCAAGGTCAACGCGTTCGCCAAGAGCAAGCCGATCGGGTGGTTCGAGCGGAATTTGATCAACTACGTGCCGGTGCAGTGCCGCGGCGCGCTCCGCAAAGTCTATCCCGGCTTCGTGCAACTCACCGCCTTCGTGTCGATGAACCTCGAACGCCACATCAAGCAGCATCTCGATCTCGCCAACCACATCGCCAAGGGCGAGAGGGAGAAAGCCGCGACGATCAAGACTTTCTACGACGAATACTTTGCCGTGATGGACCTACCGGCCGAATTCTACATCGAGACCGTGCGAAACGTGTTCCAGGAGCACCTGTTGCCGCAAGGCAAGCTGATGCATCGGGGGGCGGCCGGTGAACACTGGGGCCGTGGGCCGCATGGGGCTGATGACGGTCGAAGGCGAGAAGGACGACATCTGCTCGGTCGGCCAGACGCTCGCCGCGCAAGACCTCTGCACCGGCGTGCGCGCCTATCGTCGTGTCCACCACATGCAGGCCGGCGTCGGCCACTACGGCGTGTTCTCGGGAAAACGCTGGAACACCGAGATCTATCCGCTGCTGCGGGATTTCGTGCACGTCAATTCGTGAGGCGCGCCGCGCTTCCACGCATCAGGCCGACCACTCCTCGCCCCAGACCTGCACGACGTGGCCGGGCGACACTTCGCGATATCGGCGGACCGGCGGCTGGTAGTCGGGCGCGCGCACCGGGCTCCTGATTTCGTCGTTAGCCGCCTCGCGCTGCGTGCCGCGGCGTGATGGATCGGGCACCGGCACGGCGGCCATCAACTTCTTCGTGTAGGGATGCTGCGGATTGCCGAACACGGACGCGCGCGGGCCGATCTCGACGATCTCGCCGAGATACATCACCGCGACGCGGTGGCTCATGCGCTCGACCACCGCGATGTCGTGGGAAATGAAGAGATAGGCAAGGCCCATGCTGGCCTGAAGGTCCAGCATCAGGTTGACGACCTGCGCCTTGACCGAGACGTCGAGCGCCGAGACCGCCTCGTCCGCGACGATGAGCTTCGGCCCGAGCGCGAGTGCACGCGCGATGCAGATGCGCTGACGCTGGCCGCCGGAAAATTCATGCGGGAAGCGCGCCGCCATGTCGGCGGTCAGGCCGACGCGGACGAGGAGGTCGGCAACCTTCTCTCGTGCCTGCGAAGCCGAGGCGAGCCCGTTGGCCAGCAGCGGCGCCGCGATCGCCGTCCCAACCGACATGCGCGGGTTGAGGCTCGCGAATGGATCCTGGAACACGATCTGCATCCGCTTGCGGAAATCGCGCAACGTGCGGCCGTTCATGGCAAGGACATCCTGACCGTCGATCAGCACGGTGCCACCGTCCGGCTCGGCCAGTTTGAGGATCGAGCGGCCCGTCGTCGACTTGCCGCAGCCGGATTCGCCGACCAGCGCCAGCGTCTCGCCTGCCCGCAAGGTGAACGAGATGTTCTCGACCGCATGCACGCGGCCCGAGACTTTTCCGAACAAGCCTGAGCGGATCGGAAAGCGCGTGGTGAGGTTGGCAACTTCGAGCAACGGACGCTCGGCGGTCGAGACCGTATCCGGCGTCTCCGCCGGCTCGTCCGAAGTCCCCGTCACCTTGTCGACGATCGGAAACCGCATCGGCCCCGGCCGGCCGTCCATCGAACCGAGGCGCGGCACGGCGGCCAGCAGCGCACGGGTGTAGGGATGCGACGGCGCGGCGAAGATGCGTGCGGTCGCGTCGGTTTCCACCGCCTGCCCGCCATACATCACCACAGTACGGTCCGCGGTCTCGGCGACCACGCCCATGTCATGGGTGATGAAGAGGATCGACATCCCCTCCTCCTGCTGGAGCTCTTTCAGAAGCTCCAGGATCTGCGCCTGGATCGTGACGTCGAGCGCGGTGGTCGGCTCGTCCGCGATCAGGAGCTTCGGCTTGCAGGCGAGCGCCATCGCGATCATCACGCGCTGGCGCATGCCGCCGGAGAAGCGATGCGGATGCTCGTGGAAGCGCGATTTCGCCGCGGGGATGCGGACGCGATCGAGCAAACGGATGGTCTCGGCCTCCGCCGCCGCCCGCGACAGGCCGCGATGCTGGATCAGCGCCTCGGCAATCTGGAAACCGATGGTGAGCACAGGATTAAGGCTCGTCATCGGCTCCTGGAAGATCATGGCGACGTCGTCGCCACGGATATCCTTCATGCTCGCTTCAGGTAGCGTCAGCAGATCACGGCCCGCGAGCGTGACGCACCCCTCGATGCGGCCATTCTCCTTCGGAATGAGGCGCATGATCGAGAGCGCGGTGACGCTCTTGCCCGAGCCGGACTCGCCGACGATCGCCACTGTTTCTTTGGGCGCAATGTCGAACGAGACGTTGCGGACGACCGGGATCCATTGCCGTTCGCGCAGAAAGGACGTGGTGAGGCCCGCAACCGACAGCACTGGCGCCTGCGCCTCGGCGATGACTTGGCCAGATCTGTTTGCGCCAATGCTCATGCGAGTTTCCTAGTAGCCGCGTGCGCGATCGACACGCCCCGGCAGCTCTTCGCCGCGGCGGTGGCGCGCGATGACGTCGAGCACGAAGTCGACAGCCGTGTCTGGCATCGTCATGCTGGCATTGTGCGGCGTCAGAAGGATCCGAGGATGGCTCCAGAATGGATGGCCCGCCGGGAGCGGCTCCGGCTCGGCGACATCGAGGACAGCGCCGGACAGCGCACCGCTGTCGAGTGCTGCGAGACAGTCGGCTTCGACCAGGTGCCCGCCGCGGCCGACATTGATGAGCCCCGCACCGCGCGGCAGGCGCGCAAACAGATCGGCATTCAGGATGCCGCGGGTCTCGTCGGTCAGCGGCAGCAGGCAGACGAGAATGTCAGCCTGCGCGAGGAACTCCGGCAGCGCTTCCGCGCCAGCGTAACAGGTGACGCCCTCGATCTCGCGCGAGGAACGATTCCACCCCGAGAGCGGAAAGCCGAATGCCTTGAGCCGTTGGAGCACCGCCTGGCCGAGTTGGCCGAGTCCCATCACACCGACACGCCGCCGCTTCGCCGGCATGATCCGGATCTCGCGCCAGATCTGTTCCTTCTGCTGGCTGATGAAATGCAGGAGATCACGATGCAACGCGAGCACAGCCAGGTTGACGTATTCGACCATGGTCTCGGCAATGCCAGGCTCGAGCATGCGAAGAAGCGGAATGTGCGCCGGAAGCTTGGTGGCGTCGAACTGGTCGACGCCGGCGCCAACCGAGATGACGAGCTCGAGATTGGGAAACGTCGTCGCGATGTTATCAGGCGGCACCCACGCCACCAGATAGCGAATTTCGGCGGGATCGCCGATGTCAGGCCAGAGGCGGAACGGCACATCCGGCGCGCGCTCCGCGAAGAAGCGCGCCCACTCGGCGCCGCGAACCATGTTGGCCTTGTAGAGAACCGTCATGCCGCGACAGCTCTCAGAACGGGCTGACCGGCGCGAGCCGCCGGCCATCGATCACGCGCTTGTGGCTGTAGGCGGCGGGATCGACCAGCGGCGTCGCGCCGGTCACGATGTCGGCGGCGAGCTTGCCCGCGGCGGGACCGATGCCGAAGCCGTGGCCGGAGAAGCCGGTGGCAAGGAAGAAGCCCGGCAGCGCATCGACCGGCGAGACCACGGGGATCGTGTCCGGCGTGCAGTCGATCGTGCCGCCCCAGGCTTCCGCGATCTCGATGTCCTTCAATTCCGGGTTCGCCTTGATCAGCGAAGCCAGCGCCGCATTGACCAGCGACATGTCCGGCGCCGGATCGCGCACGCGCTCGGCCTCGAACGGCGACGGCTTGTCAAAACTCCAGCTGGTGCCGCGCATGATCTGGTCGAAGAACGACTTGCCGAACGACATCTTCAGACCGTTGCGGCGATGCAGGTAGGTTGGCCAGAAGGTGCGCGCGTAGCGGAACAGATCCGGTGACAGCTCGACGGTACCGCGGTTGCGCAGCGCCAGCGTAAAACCGCCGTCGAGGCGGCGGCGGATGCAGTAGAGATCGGTGCCGAGCGCGCCCGAGGTGATCTCAGGTCCCGGCGTTGTCCGGCATGCGGTGGCGTTGACGAGACCGATCGGCAGCTCGATGCCGTGGCGCCGGCAGAACAGCGACGACCACGCACCACCTGACAGCAGCACGGATTGCGTGCGAATCGTTCCCTTCTCGGTGACGACAGCGCTGACACGCCCGCCCTGGGTCTCCAGTCCGCGCGCGGCGCAGCCCTGATGGATAGTGACGCCGTGTTTTCGCGCGGCAGTGGCGAGCGCGGGCACGGCCATCGACGGCTCGGCGCGCCCGTCGCTCGGCGTGTGCAGGCCGCCGACCCATTTGTCGGTATTGCCGGGCATGCGCTCGGCGACCTCGGCCGGCGTCAATACGGTCGAATGGACCTGCATCTCGCGCGCAACCGCGGCCCAGCGCTCCCAGCTCGCGAGCTCGTCCTTGCTCTTGGTCAGGAACAGCACGCCGGTGCGGCGGAAGCCGGCATCGACACCGGCATCGTTCTGCATGTCCTCCCACAGCCGCAGCGCCTCGCGGGCCAGCGGAATTTCCTCGCGCGCGCGGCCCTGCTGGCGGCACCAGCCCCAATTGCGGCTCGACTGCTCGCCGCCGACATGTCCCTTCTCGACCAGGGCGACGGAGTGGCCCTTCTTCGCCAGATGATAAGCCGCTGAGACGCCGATGACGCCGCCGCCGATGACGACGACGTCCACCTGCGCCGGCAGGCGTTCGTCGCTGGTTATACGGTTGAGCGGCGGGGACATGATGCACTCCTGCTATTCAGTTCGATCGAGATCTTGCGCGTCATGGGATGTTCATTCGCGGATCGAGCGCATCGCGCAGACCATCGCCGAGGAAGTTGAAGCTCGTCACCGCCAGCGTGATGGCGACACCCGGCGCGATCGCGAGCCACGGCGCGCTGGTGAGATAGATCTGTGCGTTGTTGAGCATGTTGCCCCAGCTCGCGGCCGGCGGCTGGATGCCATAGCCGAGATAGCTGACATAGGATTCCAGCAGGATCGCCTTGGCGACGTTCAGCGTCGCCGCCACCACGATCGGCGCGATCGCGTTCGGCACGAGCTCGCGGAACATGATCCGCAGGTTCGATGAGCCGAAGGCGAGCGCTGCAACCGCGAATTCGCGCTCCCTGAGTGAACGCACCTGTGCTTCGACAACGCGGGCAACTCCCATCCACGCGGTTGCCGCGATCAGCACGGTGGTGGTGACGAGGCCGGGCTCGGTCAGCGCCGCCAGCGCGAGCAGCAGAAAGATCGTTGGAAAGCACAGCACAGCATCGACGAGCCGCATCAGGACGGCGCCGACCACGCCGCCATAGAACCCGGCGAAGGCGCCGACGACGATTCCGACCGCCATCGCGATCACCATCGTGACGATGCCGATCGAGAGCGACACGCGCCCGCCCATCATCAGCCGCGCCAGCACATCGCGGCCGAGCTCGTCGGTGCCGAGGATATGCGCACCCGAGAGCGGCGGCCCGAACCGCTTCATGATGTCGATATAGGTGTCGTCGAACGGCAGGAGGTAAGGGCCGAACGCCGAGCCGAGGACGAGGACCAGAATGATCACGGCACCTGCCAGAGCCAGCCGGTGCCGGCAGAAGCGCCGCCAGGCGGCCTGGCCGGGCGCGGGTGCAGCGGTGGACAAGACTGCAGTTGCCATCGCCTAGCCTACCCTGATGCGCGGATCGACGACCGCGTAGAGGATGTCGGCGAGCAGCGAGCCGATCAGCACCATGGTCGCCGAGAACATCAGGATGCCCATCACCACGGGATAGTCGCGATAGCCGATGGAATCGAGGAACAGCCGGCCCATGCCGGGCCAGGTGAACACGGTCTCGGCAACAAGCGCGCCGCCGAGCAGCGTCGGAAACTGAAGGCCGGCGACGGTGATCATCGGCAGCAGCGCGTTGCGCAAGGCGTGCACCGTGAGGATGCGCCATTCCGGCATGCCCTTGGCGCGCGCAGTGCGGATGTAGTCCTGATTGATCACCTCGAGCATGGACGAGCGCATGAAGCGGCCCCACATTGCGGTCTCGACCAGCGCCAGCACCATCGCCGGCGCAATCAGGTGATGCAACAGGTCAAGCAGCGAGCCATCGCCAACGGTCTCGCGGTTGCCCGCCGGCAACCAGCCGAGCTTCACCGAGAAGACGTAGATGGTGACGAGGCCGAACCAGAAGGTCGGGATCGACAGCGCAATCATGGCGCCGACCGTCGCCAGCGTATCGAACAGCGAATAGCGGCGCAGCGCGCCGAGCACGCCGATCCAGCAGCCGAGCAGGACCGCAATGATGGTCGCGGTTGCCATCAGCTCCAGAGTCGCACCAAGATGCGACGAGATCACGGACAGCACCGCATCGCCGTCGCGATAGGACTTGCCCCAATCTCCCCTGAGCATGCGACCGAACCAGTCGAGATACTGGATCGGCAGAGGACGATCGAGCCCGAGCTGTTTGGTGACGCGATCGAGATCCTCCTGCGTCATCTGCGCGGACGCCGCGAATTGCGAGAGCGGACCGCCTGGCGCCAGATGCAGGATGGCAAAGCCGATCGCGGAGACGATCACCAGCAGCATGATCGCCTGCGCCAGGCGGTTGACGACGTAACGGGCCATCTCAGGCTGCCCCGCGAACCGGACGCGTCAAGCCCAGTACCATTCGCGGATGTTCCAGCAGTTGATGGAGGTGTTGATGTTGGGACGGAAGCCCTGCAGCCCTTCCTTCACACCTTCGGCGATGAAGCCCTGGTACAGCGGCAAGATCGCGAGGTCGTTGCGGATTAGCTTTTGCAGATCGCCATAGGTCGTCTTGCGCAGGGCCAGGTCGAACTGCTTCGCGCCTTCGGCGAGGAGACGATCGGCCTCGGCGCTCTTGTACTGATAAGTGTTGTAGCCGCGGCCGCCCTTGGCGGGAATGGCACCGGAGCCGAAGCGCGGCGTCACATCAGGGTCGCTGCCCAGCATGAAGTTCACGGACACCAGCACCGAGTTGAACTTCGACTGCTGCCAGAAGTCGCCCCAGATCACCGCAGCCGGCATGTTGTTCACGCGCATCGCCGCGCCGATCGCGCGCCAGTCCTGGATCAGGAGTTGCTGGGTCTGCTCGCGCACCGCATTTCCTGACGTCGTCGAGTTGGTGAATTCGAGCTTGATGCCGCTCTTCTCACGGATGCCGCCGGAGCCGCGCGTCCATCCGGCCGCGTCGAGCAGCGCATTCGCCTTGGCCGGATCGTATTTGTGTTGCGGCAGCCCCTGCTGGAACGACCAGGCCTGCTGCGGCACGAAGCTTTCGGTCTGCGTCGGCAGGCCGTAGTTCAGCGCATCGATGATCGCCTGCTTGTTGATGGCGAGATAGAGCGCCTCACGCACCGCACGGTCGGCGAGAGGGCCGAATTCCAGATTGGGCGCGATGTGCTCCACCGAGGACGTCGCCGAGACGAAGATCTTGCGGCCCTTCAGCGTCTTCGCCTCCTGCACGAAGTTCGGCAGGATGCCTTGCAGGCCGGTGTAGTCGACCTGTCCGGTGCGGAACTGCGTGAAGAGGACCGTGAGGTCCGGAATGTATTTGAAGACCACGCGCTCTACGTAGGGACCTTTGCCGTGGTAGCCGGCATGGGCATTCAATTGAATGTGGTCGCCGGGCACGCGCTCGGCCCAACGGAACGGCCCTGTGCCGACCGGCGCGTTGTGGAACGGTGAGGAATTCGGATCCGACACCTTCTCCAGGATGTGCTTTGGCACGATGAAGGTGAGCGACAGGATCGACATGTACGGCGAATAGGGAGACTCCATCCGCCAGTGGATCTCGTCGGGCGCGACGACCTTGATGTCCTTGACGAGGTTGTGGCCGACGCGGTTGCGGACGCGGAAATCGGGGTTGTTGATCAGTTCGAGCGAGAACTTCACGTCCTCAGCCGTGAACGGCGTTCCGTCATGCCACTTCACGTTGCTGCGCAGCTTGATCTTCCAGGTCAAGCCGTCGGCCGACAGGCCGCCATTCTCGATGGTCGGCACTTCACGCGCGAGATCGGGGACGAACTTGCCGTCGGGTTCGATGAACCAGAGCGGCGAGAAGACCTGCCACCAGATGCCCTGATCGACCTCGATGCCCGGCATCAGGGGATGGAAGACAGTCGGCTCCTGCGACAATGCCGCGATCACCTGCCCACGCGGCTTGGCCGGCGGATTGCTCGGCCGTTCAGTCTGGGCAAAGGCGGAGCCTGAAAGACCCCATCCCGCCGCGGCGCCCGCGCCGAGCTGGAAGAATTGTCGGCGATTCGGAATGCCGAGATTCAGTCCCCCAACGCCGAACTTGCCGGTGTCATCCGCCATGACCCACTCTCCGTTCCCCACACGCAGCCGTCTCCCGCGCCCCGAGACCCCGGCAAGGGACAGGAGTGGGCTTTAGTGCTTCTAAATTTTTCGATCAAAATTTCATCATGACTAAATACAGCTGTCAATCGCATTGCTAGTATGCGCGACCTTTTCACTCCAACTGAAGCCCCGGACCAATACGGTGCGGCGGTAAGACGATGCATGGGAGAGCGACATGGATGGTCGCGGCGACACGAACGGTCCGAAGGACGCCCCGACGATCGAGGCCGACGACGCGGTCGACCAGCGCCTCGGCGAAACCGTGCGACTGCTGCGCCAGCGTGCGGGCCTCTCGATTCAGGACGTTGCCAACAAGACCGGCCTGTCCACCGGTATGATCAGCCAGCTCGAACGCGCGCGCGCCATGCCGTCGATACGTACCCTGCGCCTGCTCAGCATCGCGCTGGACGTACCGATCTCCTACTTCTTCGAAACCAGCGATCCCGCCGACCTGCAGCGCTACATCGTGCGCAAGAACAGCCGGCGCCTGCTGCGGCTGACCGCCAGCGGCGTCGTCAAGGAAGCCCTCACCCCGGAGGAAAAGGGCCAGCTCGAACTCTACGAGCTCACGCTCAATCCCGGCGCCTCGTCCGGCACCGACTTCCTGCAGCACACCGGCGAGAAGGCCGGCTACATCCTGTCCGGCAGCCTGCGGCTGTGGCTCGACAACCAGGCTCACCTGCTCAAGGCCGGCGACAGCTTCTGCTTTCCGAGCATCGTGCCGCACATGTTCGACAACCCGACCCAGCAGGCGGCGCGCGTGATCTGGGTGACGACGCTGCGCCAGACCGATTCTCCCGCAGGCTGAGGCGCGAGGAACGCCTGCGCCCCGATACCGCCGGGAATTGCCCCTCGACGCCGGCGCACGGAGTCTGTAGCCACGTGAAGCCGGACTCGATTTACAGGTCGGGAGCAAGGGTCCGCGAGTGACGTCTTTGGTGTGAGACCATGAAACTCAGGTGGCTTTTGACA
This sequence comes from Bradyrhizobium sp. NAS80.1, assembly GCF_001908205.1. Taxonomy (GTDB): domain Bacteria; phylum Pseudomonadota; class Alphaproteobacteria; order Rhizobiales; family Xanthobacteraceae; genus Bradyrhizobium. Next base: position 20,539 of record NZ_LGHL01000018.1, on the reverse strand, counting down.
CTCGCGATGGCCGCGCAGGTCATCGTGACCACCGTTGCTCTTCTGGCCTCCTATGCCGCGACCGGAACCGCTGATTCGCGTGGGTTCGGCACGCCCCAGATCGTTGCCCTGCTCGCAAGCGTCGCCTTTGCGGTACTGCTCGCGCGGCTGTGCACGCACAAGATCGAGACGTCGCAGGAAAAACGCACCGCTGCGCAACTGGCTGAGCAGGCGCAGGTCAGCGCACAGATGACGCACGCCGTCATCAAGACCGCGCTCGATGCCTTCATTCAGACCGATGCGAATGGTGTCGTCCTGGAGTGGAGCTTCCAGGCCGAGGCCCTGACCGGTTGGACGCGGCAGGAGGCGCTCGGGACCGACGTCGTCAACCTCCTCGTCGCCGAGCCGCTCCGCGACGGCTTCAGGCAACGCATGATGCGACTGCTGCCGGAATTGTCGAATACGCCGATCGGCATCCGCTTCGAAGCGAGCCTGCTGCACCGGAGCGGCGAGGAGATCCTGATCGAGGCGTCGAGCACGGCCCTGCACCTCGGAGGGCGCATCATCATCAACAATTTCGTCAGGGACGTCACCCAGAAGCGCGCTGCCGAGGAGCAGCTGATCCAATCCCAGAAGATGGAGGCGGTCGGCCAGCTCACCGGCGGCATCGCGCACGAATTCAACAACATGCTCACGGTGATCACGGGCACAATCGAGATCCTCGCCGACGCCGTGAAGGACAATCCGCCGCTTGCGACTATCACAAAGCTGATCAGCGAGGCTGCCGATCGCGGCGCCGCGCTGACGTCGAGCCTGTTGTCCTTTGCCCGCAAGCAGGCGCTCCAGCCGACTGAGATTGACGTCAACGAGCTCATTAAAGAACTCGCAAGACTGCTGCTGGCGACCTTCGACAAGAAGATCGAGATCGTGACCAGGCTCGACGGCAACATCTGGCTCGCCTTCGTCGACCGCGGTCAATTGAGCTCGGCACTGCTCAACCTCGCGATCAACGCCCGCGACGCGATGCTGGATGGCGGCAAACTGACGCTGACGACGCGCAACGTGGTGTTCGGCGTGCGCGAGGCCGTCGCGGTCGGCGCCGGTTACGCCGGCGACTATGTGGAGATCGAGATCGCAGACACCGGCACGGGCATCCCGCAAGCCATGCTCGAGCGGATCTTCGACCCCTTCTTCTCGACCAAGGAGGTCGGCAAGGGCACGGGGCTTGGCCTCAGCATGGTGTTCGGCTTCGCCAAGCAGTCCGGCGGTGGCATCAAGGTCGATTCCGCCGAAGGCCGCGGCACGACGTTCACGATCTATCTGCCGAAGGCCGAGACCAGCACGCTTCGTCCGGCCGGCTATGACGAGCGCAAGGTCGTTGGCGGCACCGAAACCATCCTTTGCGTCGAGGACGACCGCGACGTCCGCCAATACGTCACGGTCCAGCTCGAGAGCCTCGGTTACAAGGTCATCGCGGCCGCCAATGCGACCGAAGCGCTTGCCGTTTCGGCCAAAGGCACGCCGTTCGACCTGCTCTTCACCGACATCGTAATGGCCGGCGGCATCAATGGGCGGGAGCTCGCCGACCAGATGGTGGCGGCGCGGCCTTCCTTGCGGGTCCTGTTCACGTCGGGCTATGCCTATGACTCGCCGCACGCGCAGGGACGCGCCACCATGGGCGCGCCGCTTCTGACAAAGCCCTACCGCAAGGCGGAGCTCGCGCGCATGCTGCGCCGCTCTCTCGATACGGCGGTCGATGCCGCCGGCGATCCGATTCCGACGCCCTACTCCGTGCAGGATGACGTCGAGCGTTTCCTGCGCAAGCAGGAATCTGACGGCAACGGGCGCTAGCGCCCGTCCGGCCGGATGGACTCCGCACGGCGCCTGGGCAAAACTCCGGTACAGCCGGAATTCCCATGGGAGGCGAGCATGACTGCACTCGAGAAAGGTATTACCGCGAACGGCACGGGCTATGGCGGCAAGAGCTGGAACATCCTGGGCCAGGTCTATTTCCCCAAGGCTGTCACCGACTCCACCTTCGCGTTCGAGACCAACAGCGAGCCCGGCCAGTTCGTGCCGGTGCACATTCATCCGACCCAGGACGAATTCATCCTGGTGCAGGAAGGCACGCTCGACCTCAAGCTCGACGGCAAATGGGTCAAGGCCCATGCCGGCGACCTCGTACGCATGCCTCGCGGCATCCCGCACGGCTATTTCAACAAGTCCGACAAGCCCTGCCGCGCACTTTTCTGGGTCTCGCCGATGCAGAAGCTGGAGGCGCTGTTCAACCAGCTCCACAATCTGACCGACCCGGCCGAGGTCGTGCGCATCTCGGCCCTGCACGAGGTCGACTTCCTGCCGCCCGAAGCCAACGACTAGGCGGCCTCCTCTTCCCCGTCACCGAGGTGGCGCGGCGCCGACGTCGGGCCATCAATTGGTGATGTGGGCCTCCGCCACCGCGTGATTAAACATCGCGTTCAACGCCGCCGTAATGTCGGCCGGCGTATTTGCCGTGTAGAAAAATCCCGGCGAGGCGCAGTTTTGCAGGCTCGTCGGAATATTCGGGATGTTCCAGTTGGCGTAATCGTCCTCGTCATTGGCGAAGGACGCATTGACCGGGTTGATCGGCTGGTAGGGAATGTACAGCACGGAGATGATGATGCCGCGCTTCTTCAGCGGCGTGCACGACGTGGCCGGGTCAATCGTGGTGGCATGGTTGCTGCCGGACCAGGAGCCGTTGGGCACGCCCTTGACCTGCGGATCCTGCGCACCGTCGGTTACCAGGAAGACGTAGGGCAGCGTGCTGTTCCATGCGCTACCGTCGCCCACGCTCGTAATCAGGGTGTTCAGGCTCGACAACGCCGTGTCGATATGGGTGCCGCCCGAACCCAGGCTCGAGTTCATGTTGGTATCGAGCAGGGTCGCCAGATTGGCAGCGGCGTAGTTGATGGTCGAGGGATTGGTCGTCGAGCCGCTGATGCTGCTGGTCAGCGGGAAGTACGAATAGAGATACCGAATGAAGGGGTAGAGACCGATGCGAAACTGGCTCGGCACCTTCTCGGTCTTGTTCGCGGTGACGAACAGCTGGTTCACGGCATAGCCGACGGCATCCAGACGCAATTGAATGCACGAATCGGTTCCGTCGGTCGGACAGTTCGCAACCGTCGCAAGATTTGAGTACAGCGAATTCGGCAGCCCGGAGACGATCGAAGACGGCAACTGCACACCCATGGGGTTGGTCGTCTTCTTCGTCAAGAGCCCCTTATACCCGCTCTGGCTGACGCGCGAGATCGCGTACCCCAAGCAGTAATTGTTCGTGGGATAGCCTTGCGTTCCGGAATCGGTGCACGCGCTGTTCTGCGGCGAGAAATGGCAGGCCAGCGTGCAGCCGGTCGGATATTGCCGATAGTTGTCCGGATTGATCGACTGCATGCGCTGCGCCTCTGCCGTGGTCGATGGCAGGCCCATTGATCCCGAGACATCCAGTGTCAGGTAGAAATCGAGATACAGCGGCAGAGTCGTGGTCGAGGACGAGCCCCCGGTCACGGTCAGGGTCTGATAGCCGAGAACCCGCATGAAGGTGACGGGCACAATGGCGCTGAACTGCACGTTCGACGTGAGCTTGTTGCCGGTCTTGGTGACGGTGCTCGTCACACCCAGGCTGTTATAGCTGCCCGAGTACGTCGAGGCGTTTCCGTTGAAGACGTTGGTCGCCTCGGTAACGCCAGCCGAAACGGATCCGTTCGACGTCATCGCCATCGCGGCATTATAGCCGGCCGAGTTGACCGAGATCGAGGCGACGCTCGCCGAATCCGCGGCGCCTTGCAGCTTGGCCTTGATGCGGGCCGCCATGCTGTAGTCGATGGCACATCCTATGGACGCGATGATTGGCACGAGCGCAATCGCAAATGTCACCGCGACATTTGCATTGGTGTCGCGCTTCAATCGCGACAGGAGCTGTCCGAGACGACGTGCCGTTCCAAAGTCTGGCATTGCCAAGCCCCCGCTCAACTGTTTGTTTGGAAATGACTGAGAGGAATTCCAGGACGCTAAAGAGGAAACTGAAGCTAGGACCGACGCGGTGGCGGAGCCGACGAGCTTCGCGCCGGAAGACCTGCGCCGCGCCTGGTCAGACGGTGCATTATGCAGATGCGGCGCTACCGAATCGTAAAGGCGTCATGAGAATCGAAAGGGCGTTTTGTCAGTTTGCTGTAAGCTTCAACGGGATCATCGGGGGCGTTTACGGAGATCCGAAGCCGCCGTCCCCTCTACCGGCACTGCACAAGCCGATCAGGTTGTGCCTCGCCAGACCGCCTCATTGATGCTTACGATCTGCACAATTGCCGAATCGACCGGCCCGGGAGCCTGCGATGCGATCAAGACGTCACGCTGCCGCTGCCATAGCGGCGCTTGCTCTGTTCCTCACTGCGCCCGCCTTGGGACAGGTCGCGCTCACGGCAAAACAATCGGATGCGCTTGCCGCCTATGACCGCGCGCTCGCCGACTTCAAGGCGATCCTTGCCGAGCGGCGCGGCCAGATCGAGGCGAAGCAGCCGCTGCCGAACCTGCCGGGCCAGGCGCTTTATCTGGCGCGCGTCGCAGTCATCAGCAGCTACAAGGATCTCACCGACGCCCTGCCGTCGCGGATCGGCAGGCCCAATAAGTTCGAGATACCGCCGGCCTATTTCGACGCCGACATCGAGCCGCTGGTCGACGAATACGCTCGGCTGTTCGAGATCATGGAGGCGCCGCCCGCCAACGCGCAAAACTCGGCGACGCCGTTCAAGGACGTCGTCGATCTCGCGGTTGCGATCGCGCGCGCCGAGGGGCTTGCACCGGTTGACGCCAAGGCTGCGGGCCGGATCAGCCTCGGGCTGTTCTTTGCCGAGACCAACGGCAAGCAGAATGTCCGCAATGGGCGCTCGAACACCTATATGGGCAGCTTCCAGACCGGCCCCTCCGAGGACCGGAACGGCCGCAGGAAATGGGAGGCCATCAAGTCAGAGATCGCGGCGGCCGATCCCGAATTGAGCGCACGCGACGACAAGGAAGAGGCTCGCGCCCGTGGCACCGATCACCGCTTCAACCACTGGACCAACGTGCGCGACGGCCTGATGAACGCGCATGCCGATCTCTTCCGGGAGATCCCCGCGATCGTGAAGACACTGCCAGACCCCATCGACCAGATGAAGCTGTTCGAGCTGATCCAGATCGTCCCCACCCCGACCCGATCCGCGCTCATGTCGGGCGATCTCCTGAACTACAGGGTATCCAGCCCCACAATCATGAAGCACCTGCGCAACAACAGCATCTTCGCCTTCGGACAGGCCGACCGGGCGCGCACCTCGGCGAGCTTCCGCGAAATCCTCGGTGCGATGTGGCTGTTCAACAGGAAGTTCGAGCGCGCGATGGCGAAGTACGCGGAACTCAAGCCGCGCTGAGACACAGAGTGCAACTGCGAGCAGACGTCGTAGGCTCTCGATCCCAGATCTCAACGCCGCCAACGGGTCGGTCGTCGGTCTCACCCGCAAGGAAAATACGCACGTGCTTTCGGCGTGGCACAGGGAGCGAGCCGCGATTAAGGTCTAGCCCGTTCGCGCATCCAGGGCGCGGCAAACGACGCGAACCGCAATATCCGCGTTTATTCCCCCTGCTCTCATAAAATAACGTCAGCTCGGAATTGTTGCAGGAAGCGCCTGATTGCCTTTAGCTACGCAAAGGAAAGCATAAGCTTTTTGGGGAGGAAGATAGCGGGCGCACAGCACAATCACCCGAGAGGCGGTCAGTTCGTCTCCGGGCTCCAAATCTTGAAAATTCGTGCCGGCACCCTTCGCGCAAGCCGCTTTGCACTGCAGCGCGAACCGAGAATTCCGATCTCCCGACCCAAGACTCAACGTTCGACCAATCAAGAAACAACCATCGAAGTGGAGGTTACATGATCGGCTCTGTTTTCGGCGGCTTGCGTCGCCTCGCATGGCTTAGCCTGCTTGCGGTCGTGGCGGCGGTGACCTCGGCGACGGCTCAGACCACGCAGGACGGCCAGCTTCAGGTTCCTGCGAAATCCGTTCCCGTGCCTAATACCGTGAGCCCGCAGCTCGCCAAGATCATCGGCATGCCTCTGCGCAATGGATGGGATGTGTTGCCAAAGACCGGCGAGGAGTGGGTTCCGATCGTTCAGGCGACCGCCGCGGCCACCCTCAAGAACGTGCCCGGCATGTTGGAGCGGCTTCACGTCAAGGTCGAGAAGACCACGATCGACGGCGTCAGGGCTTTTGTCGTGACCCCCGAGACCATTCCGCCGCAGAACCAGGGCCGCGTCCTGCTTCACATGCACGGCGGATGCTACGTCCTCAACCCGGGCGAAGCCGCACTGCCCGAAGCGCTGTTCATGGCGGGCTTCGGCGGCTTCAAGGTCATCTCGGTCGACTATCGCATGCCGCCCGAGGCTTATTTCCCGGCCGCGCTGGACGACGGAATGACAGTCTACAAATCTTTGATCAAGACGACCGACCCGAAGAAGGTCGCGGTCTTTGGGAGCTCGGCCGGCGGCGCGCTGACGCTCGAAATGATGTTGAAAGCCAAGCAGGACGGATTGCCGATGCCCGGCGCGATCGCACCGGGGACGCCGATGTCGGATGTCACCAAGGTCGGCGATACCTTTGTGACCAACGCCAGGCTCGACAACGTGCTGGTTTCACCGGACGGCTTCTGCGATGCGGGCACGGTCGTTTACGCCAAGGGCCACGATCTGAAGGACCCGCTGCTGTCGCCCATCTATGGCGACATGAATGGCTTCCCGCCGACCATCCTCACCAGCGGAACGCGGGACCTGTTGCTCAGCAACACCGTGCGAATCCATCGCAAGCTCCGCGCTGCACATGTCGAAGCCCAACTTCAGGTGTTCGAAGCGCAGTCGCATGCCCAATATTACCGGGATGATACCTCTCCGGAGGCCAAAGATGCTTTCGAAGAGATCGCGCTTTTCTTCGACAAGCATCTCGCCAAGTAGCAATTGCATCAGCGTCAATAAACAAGTCGCGATTGGAACGGTCATGAAAGACATTGTCCGCGTTGTCGTCCTGAGCCTTCTGTTGTCTGCGCCGGCCGCGGCGCACACACCGCAACAACCGCCCCACCAGCTCTACAGCGAGGGAGACCTCAAACTAGAGAGCGGCGAGGTGATCAAGGATTTCTCGGTCTCCTTTGTGACCCACGGGACGCTCAACGCCGAGAAATCCAACGCCATCCTGATGGTGACGGCGATCTCCGGAAACCATCACCGGATCGATTTCATGATCGGCCCCGGAAAGGCGCTCGACCCCGACAAGTATTTCATCATCTGCACTGATGCGATCGGGAACGGCTTGACGACATCGCCAAGCAATTCCAAGGCGCAGCCACGCATGCAATTCCCCAAATTCGCGATCCGCGACATGGTCGAATCGCAATATCGCCTGGCGAAGGAGAAGCTCGGCATCGAGCATCTGGTCGCCGTGATTGGCCCGTCGATGGGCGGCATGCAGGCTCTTCAATGGGGCGTCAGCCACCCAGACTACATGGACGCGCTGGTGGCGATGGTCCCGCTTGCCAAGACGCCCGCCTGGAGCGTGGCCGTCGTCGAGGCCTCGCGGAAGGCAATCATGAACGATGCCGCGTGGAACGGCGGAAACTATAATGCTCCCCCCGAAAAGGGCGTCCGCCTCTGGCGCGACATCCTCAACCTGCTCGCGGCCCGCACGCCGGACATGTATCAGGCGCAGTTCAAGAACGGCATGGACGTGCTGCCCTGGATGAAGGAGCAGGAAGACGCGGCAATAAAGGTGTTCGACGCCAACGACTGGATCTACCAGACATGGGCCTATGAGCGTCATGACGTCGGCACGTCTCCAGGGTTCAATGGCGATACCGCAAAGGCGCTCGCCTCGATCAAGGCGAAGACGCTGATCCTGACCGGCACCAAGGACCTGCTCAACCCGGAATTCGAGCCGACCGAGATGGGCAAGAACATTCCCAACGTAAAGATGGAAACGATCAGTCCGGGGACCATCACCGGCCATGCCTCGGGCGGCGGTTTCAATCCTGCCGATGTGGATTTCCTGAACCGCGAAGTTCGCGGCTTCTTGCAGGATCTGGGCGGCCGCGCGAAGCCGGCAAACTAGTCTGATCAGATGAGGCCCGTAAGAGGTCCGCCAAAACCAGGAGGCCAACATGAAAGTACGTCAAGTCGCATCAGCTCTGGTTGCGGCGTCATTGGCGGGTCTTGCGGCCTCCACGAGTCGTGCCGAGATCGTGGTCACCGCCAATGACGGCAAGATGGTGCTGGAGAACGGCAATGCCGTTGTGCGCAAGCAGCCGCTGCCCGATACGGTCAGCGTCATCGACTTCACCGACGGCGCTTTGAAGTTGTAGGCGAGGCGCCTGCGCCTGCCAGCGTGGTCGGCCCACCGCCAAGCGTGGCGATCACGCCGGATGGCGCTCTTGCTCTGGTGACGGGCGCCATGAAGCTCGATCCGGCCGATGCCACCAAGACGGTGCCTGACGACAAGCTCTCCGTCATCGACTTGAGATCCTCTCCGCCCAAAGTGCTCGCGACCCTTCAGGCCGGCGCAGGCCCTGCCCCTATTCAGTGCGGATCGGCGTGTCCTTCAGGCCGTTGTTGTCATAGGCCTTGCGCAGCGTGCCGTTCGTCGTCGCTTCCGTCATGAACCTGGTGACGAACGCCAGCGCATGGCCGTGGCCGAGCGGGACGGCGACCGCTGTGACGGTCTTCTTGAACGTCTCGTCCAGCACCTTTGTGCCCGGAATCTTCTGCGCCATCTTGTTGAGCTGGTCGCGCGACAGCGCGAAGGCATCGATCTCGCCGCTCTTCAGAAGGCCGAAGATCTCGTCATAAGTCTGATAGCCCGTGACTTTCGCGTTCTTCAGATGCGCGATGGCGCCACGCATGGTGGTCGTGGCGTTGACGGCCGCCACTTTGATGCCGGGCTGGTCGAGTGTTGCAAAATTGGTCACGTTCGAACCCGCCTTGACGATGTAGGTGGCGTCCGCGACCTCGTAGACCGGACCGAACATCATCTTGGTCTCGCGCTCGGGATCCCTGGGCAGCCACGTGACGTCCCAGGTGCCTTTCGACGCCGCGTCGGTGATCTGCCCGGAATTCTGGTGCACGACATATTCGACGGGAACACCGAGCTGAGCGGCCATCTCCTTGCCGAGGTCGACCGGCACGCCCGCATAGCCAGCTTCCGTCTTGGTCGACCAGAACGCGCCGCCCGCCGGGCTGATCACGATCGCGACCCGCAGCTTGCCGGTCGGCGCAATTTCCTCCGTCAGGCCATCCGCTAGTGCAGGCACAGCGACCGCCGCTGCGAGAACGAGGCCGGCAAGAGCCGACTGGAGGAACCTTAGCATGTCATGTTCTCCTCACCTTTTCTTCTCTCCGATCGCTTCGCTTCCGCCGCAGGGCCTTTGACACAATTCTGGTCGATCGCGCGCTCGGTGAAAAGCGATTTGTCATGACAAACCTGTCAAAGACCATGGCGCCGTTTGCAGTGCAAGGCCGGTGACCGCCATGGCTATGATGTTTCACGGCCAGGCAATTGTTGGTAGCCTGCCGCACCGGCAGACAATGATCGGGGGCCACCGAATGACCTCAGCGAATCCCGCATCTCCCGCACAGCGCAATCGAGCGTGGAGACATATCGGGCGGGCGCTGGCCGTCGCGGCGGCCGTGGCCGCGCTCGCCGGCTGCGAAGACAAGAACACGTTCGTGGCTCCGCCACCGCCGAAGGTGGACGTGGCGACGCCGGTGCAGCGGGCGGTGACGCGCTATGTCGAAGCCACCGGCAACACTGCGCCGATCAAGAGCGTCGATCTCGTCGCGCGCGTGCAGGGCTTCCTGCAATCGATCGACTACCAGGACGGCACGTTCGTCAAGCAAGGCACCCAACTCTTCACGATCGAGCCGGAGACCTACAAGCTGAAGCTTGAACAGGCGCAGGCGGCCGAAGCCGGCGCCCAGGCCTCGCTCCGGCAGGCGGAAGCTGACTTCAGGCGGCAGACCGATCTCGTCCAGCGCCAGGCAGTCGCGCAGTCTACCCTCGATACCTCGACATCGAACCGCGACAACGCCCAGGCCAATCTCCTGCAGGCCCAGGCCAACACCAGGCTCGCCGAAGTCAACTACGGCTACACCAGGGTGAGCGCGCCGTTCGACGGCGTCGTCAGCGCCCACCTCGTCTCGATCGGCGAGCTCGTCGGCGTCGCCTCCCCGACCCAGCTCGCGACCATCGTCGCGATGGACCCGATCTATGTGAACTTCACGGTCAATGAGCAGGACGTCCTGCGCATCCGCGCCGAAGCCGTCCGTCGCGGCCTGACCACCGCTGACCTCAAGCAATTTCCGATTCAGATAGGTCTCCAGACCGAGCCCGGCTATCCGCATGAGGGCAGGCTCGACTATGTCGCGCCCACCATCAATCAGTCGACCGGTACGCTCGCGGTGCGCGGCGTCGTGCCCAATGACAAGCGCGTGCTGCTGCCCGGCTATTTCGTCCGCGTCCGCGTACCCTTCACCCAGGAGAAAAACGCCCTCCTCGTTCCCGACACCGCGCTCGGCAGCGACCAGGGTGGCCGCTATCTGCTCGTCGTCGGCAAGGACAACACGGTCGAGCAGCGCAAGGTCCAGATCGGTCCTGCGGACAACGGCCTGCGCGTGATCGAAAGCGGCCTGGAGCCAGACGACCGGGTCGTCATCGCGGGGCTGCTGCGGGTGATTCCGGGCCAGAAGATCGACCCGCAAGTGACGAAGATCGACCAGTCGCAGGCGTCTGCCAAGTAGGAGGCCGCCGGTCATGATCTCAAAATTCTTCATCGAGCGGCCGGTCCTTTCGAACGTCATCGCGCTCCTGATGATCCTGATCGGCGGCGTCGCGCTGTTCAACCTCGCGATCGCGCAATATCCGGACGTGGTGCCGCCGACAGTGCAGGTCACCACGCGCTATCCCGGCGCCAGCGCCAAGACCTTGATCGACACCGTGGCGCTGCAGATCGAGCAGCAGGTCAATGGCGTCGAGGACATGCTCTACATGCAGTCCTACAGCGGCTCCGACGGCACCTATACGCTGACGGTGACCTTCAAGATCGGGACCGATCTCAACTTCGCGCAGGTACTGGTGCAGAACCGCGTCTCCAGCGCGCTATCACAACTGCCCGCGTCCGTGCAGAACCAGGGCGTTACCGTGCAGAAGCGGTCGACATCGATTCTGCTGTTCGTGACGCTGACCTCGCCGGACTCGTCGTACGACAGTCTCTACTTGAGCAACTACGCCACCATCAACATCCGCGATGAGCTCTCCCGCCTGCCCGGCGTCGGCAACGTCACCGTGTTCGGCGCCGGCCAGTATTCGATGCGGGTGTGGCTCGATCCCAACAAGCTACAGGTCCGCGACCTCGTCCCGCAGGACGTCATCCAGGCCATCCAGCAGCAGAGCCAGCAGGTCTCGGCCGGCCAGGTCGGCGCGCCACCGACACCGCCGGGACAGGCGTTCCAGTACACGCTCAACGTCAACGGCCGGCTCGACGACACCACACAGTTCGAGAACATCATCGTCAAGACCGGCACGAGCGGCGACGTCACGCGCGTGCGCGACGTCGGCTGGGTCGAACTCGGCGCCCAGACCTACAGCCAGATCTTTTCGCTCAACAACCAGCCCGCCACCGGCATCGGCGTGTTCCAGTCGCCGGGCGCGAACGCGCTGCAGGTCGAGCAGGCCGTCGAGAAGAAAATGGCGGAGCTTGCGAGGGCCTTCCCGCGAGGCATCAGGTACGACACGCCGTTCGACACCACCAAGTTCGTGCAGGCCTCGGTGCACGAGGTCTACATGACCTTGATCGAGGCCGGCCTGCTCGTGCTGGTCGTGATCCTGGTGTTCCTGCAGGACTGGCGCGCGATGCTGGTGCCGGCGACCACCGTGCCGGTGACCATCATCGGCGCGTTCGCCGCGATGGCGGCGCTCGGCTTCACCATCAACATGTCGACCTTGTTCGCGATCGTGCTCGCGATTGGCATCGTCGTCGACGACGCAATCGTCGTGGTCGAGGGCGCCGCCCACAACATCGAGCAGGGCATGAACGGCCACGACGCCGCGATCAAGGCGATGGACCAGCTGTTCGCGCCGATCGTCGGCATCACCCTGGTGCTGATCTCGGTGTTCCTGCCGGCCTCGTTCCTCGCCGGCCTCACGGGACGGATCTATTCGCAATTCGCGCTGGTGATCGCGGCGACCGCGTTGCTGTCCGCGATCAACGCCGCCACGCTGAAGCCCACGCAGTGCGCGCTCTGGCTGCGACCGGCGGTGCCGCCGGAGCAACGCAATTTCTTCTACCGCGGCTTCAACGCCGTCTATGACCGCGTCGAGCGCGGCTACATCCGGCTCATCGGCTTGCTGGTCCGGAACGCCACCGTCTCGGTCGCAATCGCACTGGTGTTGATCGGGATCGGCGGCTACGGCCTGTCGCGGGTGCCGACCGGCTTCCTGCCGATCGAGGACCAGGGCTACCTGATCGCCGCCGTGCAGTTGCCCGACGGTGCCTCGCTCGAGCGGACCCAGAATGTACTCGACAAGGCCGCCGATCTCATCAAGGCCACGCCGGGTGTCCAGCAGGTCATCACCATTGCCGGCATCTCCGCGCTCGACAACAACGCCAGCCTGGCCAATGCCGGCGTTGCCTACATCATCCTGAATGACTGGGGCTCGCGCGGCAAAGGCGAAGACCTGCGCTCGCTGGTGTATGGGCTCAACGACAGGGTCGCAACTATCATGGAAGCGCGCACCGTGGTGCTGCCACCGCCGCCGATCCAGGGCATCGGCAACGCGGCCGGCTTCTCGATGCAGGTCGAGCTGCGCGACGGCAACAGCGATTTCGCCAAGCTGCAGGCAATCACGGGCGCGATGGTCTCCAATGCAGTGAGCCAGAGCGCGCTGCAGCGCGTCCAGTCGTCGTTCCGCTCATCGGTGCCGCAATTCAACGTCGAGATCGACCGTATCAAGACCCAGACCCTGCACGTGACGACGGACCAGGTGTTCGCGGCGCTGTCGACCTATCTCGGCTCGTCCTACGTCAACCAGTTCAACAAGTTCGGACGCGTGTTCCAGGTCTATACCCAGGCCGATCCGTCATTCCGCGTCACCGAGCGCGACATCGCCAACATGATGGTGCGCAACCAGAACGGCGACATGATCCCGATCGGCACCGTCGCCACGATCACGCCGGCCACCGGCCCGTCGCTGATCAGCCTCTACAACCTCTATCCATCCTCGACAATCGTCGGCCTGCCCGCGCAGGGCTATTCGTCCGGCCAGTCGCTGAGACTGATGGAGGAGGTCGCGGACAAGACGCTGCCGCCGGGCACCGGCTTTGAATGGACCGCGATGTCCTATCAGGAGAAGGCCGTCACCAACCAGATCTACTGGGTGTTCGGCCTTGCGATGCTACTGGTCTATCTGGTGCTCGCCGGACAGTATGAGAGCTGGTACGCGCCGATCTCGGTGATCCTCGCCGTGCCGCTGTCGCTGATCGGACCAATGCTGGTCCTCAACGGGCTCAAGATCGACAACAATCTCTATGTTCAGATCGGCCTGATCCTGCTGATCGCGCTGTCGGCCAAGAACGCCATCCTGATCGTCGAGGTCGGGCTCGAGCTGCACGTTCGCGACGGCAAGCCGATCATGGAATCCGCGATCGAGGCCGCGCGCGCCCGCTTCCGCCCGATCCTGATGACGTCGTTCGCCTTCATCCTCGGCGTGGTCCCGCTGGTGATCGCGACCGGCGCCGGCGCCAGCGCGCGCAAGTCGATCGGCATCACCGTGTTCTCGGGCATGCTGGCCTCGACCTGCCTCGCCGTGCTGTTCGTGCCTGCCTTCTTCGTGGTGGTGCAGCGCTTCGAGAACTGGCGCGCATCGAAGAAGACGGCGCCGGCGGCGAAGCCGGCCGCGGAGATGAAACCTTAAGCCTTCTGCGCGGATGCCTGCCGCGCTTCTCCGCTCGACACCAGGAGCACCGAGACCTTCGACTGCCGCAGCACGGCATCTGCGACGCCACCGAAGGAGAGGTGATCGGCCTGGATGCGGTCGACGCCCATGACCACTAGATCGACATCGGTGGTGTCGATCTCGCGCAGGATCGCCGCCTCCGGCGCCCGGTTCACGCGCAGCGTCGTGGTGATGTCGACTTCATAGCGGGCGGCGAGATCGCTGGCATCCTTGAGAATGCCTGCCTCCTGGCTCAGCCCGCGGGAGGCGCCGCGCCGCGCGCCCTTGTCGCGCGTCGTCGCCACATAGATCACACGGAGCGAGCCTGATCCGGCCTGCGTCAGCGCGACCGCGACCTCGGCGCCGCGCTTGGAGACGCCGCTGCCCGAGACCGGGACGAGAATGTTGAGGGCGTCGGGCACCGGCTGCTTCAGATGTTTTCCCTTGGCCGCCACGATCGCAAGCGGTCCTTCGAATTTTGCGGCGATGTCTTCGATCTTCCGGTCGAAACGATCCCTGGTCGCGGCGACCTTGTCGACGCCGACGACGAGGAGATCGAAGCCCTTGCGCGCCTCATCAGCGATCGCTTCGCCGAGCTCCGCTCGCCTCGCCCGGGTGACCACGTCGACGCCGCCAGCGTCGTCGCCGTTGGCGGTCACCGTTTCGGCTGCCTTCTTCACCACGGTCTCGTGGCTCCCCTCCTCGTCACGTCCCTTCTCCTGCTCCTTGGCGCGCTTGCCGATGTGCAGCACCGTGATCGGCAGGCCGCGCATGCCGGCGATCAGGCCCGCAATGTGCGAAGCAAAGGTAGCGTTGACGCTCTCGTCGACCGCCAGCAGCGGGCGTTCGAGATTGGCGACAAAGCCGCGCCTCTCGAATTCTTCCCGCTCCAGACGTTCCTCCTCCTCCCTGTTCATCGGCAGCTTTGCGAGGGCCGCGCGCAGCGTCGGCGGCATCGCCATCGTGGTCACGATCGCCATGGTCACGATCATCGTGAACAGGTTCTGGCTGAGCACGCCGATGGACAGACCGATGGTCGCAATGACGACCTCGGTCGAGCCGCGGGCGTTCATCCCGCTCGCGAGCGCCAGCGACTCCCGATAACTCAAGCCGCCCACTGTGCCGCCGACAAAGGCGCCGCCGAACTTGCCGACGCAGGCGATCACGACGAGCAGGCCGGTGAGCATCAGGAGATTGGGATCACGAAGCACCGACAGATCGGCGCTCAACCCCGCGAGACCGAAGAACACCGGCATAAAGAAGCTCGAGATCAGCCCGCGCAGGCGTTCGTCGATCTGTCTTGTCAGGATCGGGGACTGCCCGACCAGAATGCCGGCGACGAAGGCACCCAGCACGGTGTGCACGCCGATCAGATGCGTGAGCAGCGCCATCGTGCCCATCAGCAGCAGGATCACCGTGATCACAGGCGCGGTGCTGACGAGATAATCGTTGGCCCAGCGGATGAGCAGGAACACCAGCCGGCGGCCGATGGTGAAGCTGATGGCGAGGAAGGCGAGCGTGCCCAGCACGGCTTTCGCCACCGAGGCGATATCCACCGTGCCTTGCGAGGCGAGGCTGAAGATCACCGCGATGATCATCCAGCCGATGGTGTCGTCGATGATAGCCGAGGCGACGATGATCTGCCCGACATTGCGGCGCATGAAATTCATCTCGCGCACGACCACCGCGACGATCTTCACTGAGGAGATTGACAGCGCCGTCCCCATGAACAGCGAGGCCACCAGGCGCTGTTGCGGATTGGGCAGGAGCGCATCGGGAAGGAACTCGCCGAGAGTGAAACCGCAGGCGAACGGAACGACGATACCGGCGATCGAGATCGCGATCGCCGGCTTGCCGACCTTCCTGACCAGCTTGAGATCGGTCTCCATGCCGGTAAGCAGCAACAGCAGAAGGATGCCGAGCTGGGCGATGCCGTCGATCATCGCCTTCTGCTCGGGCGTCCGGGGGGAAGATCGCCTGCTGCGCTTCGGGCCAGATCCAGCCGAACAGCGACGGGCCGAGCAGGATGCCGGCGAGCAATTCACCCATCACCGAGGGCTGGCCGAAGCGCTGCATGATCTCGCCGAGGCCGCGGCCGAAGGCGATCAGCAGCACGATCTGCGCCAGCAGAAGGAACTCGGATGGCGCTGCCGGTTTGCCGCCCTCGGCGCCGGCCGCAATGGTGGTGAGGACAAGCGCCGCGGGGACAAGACCGACCGGTCGGAGCAGGCTCCACTGCATGCAGGTGTCTTTCCCCCTTCATCTGCCCCGGCGAAGTGCCGAGGCCACAGAGGGTAGAACCCGCGGGCGGCGGAGGGAGTTCCCGACCTCCGCGGCGGGGCTAAGGTGGCGAAAACAAAAAAGTCGAAAACAACCCCATGCACAGTAGAACGGCGCTGGCGGCGTTGAGGTTTCGGCCGCACCGACGTTTGACTCGTCGGGCGAAACACCGGCACAATGGCATCATGGGTTGCATGCGCGACGCGCGCCCCATTCTCCGTCATTGCGAGCCAACGGGTCCGCGCACAGCGCGGCCCGATGACAGGCTCCGCGAAGCAATCCAGAGTCTTTCCGCGGGAAGAGTCTGGATTGCTTCGTCGCTACGCTCCTCGCAATGACGGGGTTGGGCGCAGGCGCGCGTATCTCTTCCGTCATTCCGGGGCGTCGCGTAGCGACGAGCCCGGAATCCATTTTTCCGCAATCTCTGCCGCCCGATGGATTCCGGGCTCGCGCCTATCGGCGCGCCCCGGAATGACGACGGGGGCAAAGCAATGACGAGCCGACAAGAGACAGCCAGCGATTCCCCCTCAGGCCGGCTGCGGCGTTCTGATCTCGCGCGGCAGGATGATCGCGGCTGCGATCGCGAGCAGGCAGAGACCGGCAAAGGCGTGGAGCATGGTGACGAAGCCACCCTGCTCGTAGAGCCAGGCGACCAGACCGACCGACGCGCCCGCCGCGGTGAAGCCGACGAAATAGCGCACCGCATAGGCGCGCGAGCGCCACTCTTCGGTGGTGTATTTGCCGACCATGGCGTCGTTCACCGTGACCTGCCCGAACGCCCCCATGACGATGCCGATCGAGACCACGATCAGCGGCAGATTGGACAGGCTCGCGGCGAGATACAGGAATGGCGCCAGCATGAAGGACAGCGGCAGCGCCACCGTCTTCAGGGAGTAGCGGTCGAGCAGCCGGCCGATGGTGTACTGGGTCATCGCGCCGAACACATAGACGCAGGCCGCGATGACACCGAGCAGCGCCGGGCTCTTGGTGAGATCGGCGAGCCGCTCAGCGAACAGTTTTGGCAGCGCCACGGTGACGGCGTTGAACGTCGTCGAGATCGCGATCACGACGATCAGGAGCGACAGGATCACGCGCCACATGTCCTGCTTTGCAACGCGCGCCTGCGCCGCCGCCTGCTTCGAGCCCTTGCGATCCTCGTGCACGACGGTCATCGCAAACGCGATGCCGATCAGGATGGTGACGATGCCGGGAATGATGAAGGCGAAGCGCCAGCCGAGATACTGGCCGATCACGCCGGTGACCAGCGCGGACGAGGCGACGCCGAGATTGCCCCAGACGCCGTTCAGCCCCATCTCGCGGCCGAGCCTGTCGGCATAGGACACGATCATCGCGGTGCCGACCGGGTGATAGATCGAGGCGAAGATGCCGATCGCGAGCAGCGCGGCGCCGAGCTGCGCCGGGGTCTGCACGAAGCCGACCGAGATCATGGACAGGCCGATGCCGATAAAGAAGATCAGCATCATGTGGCGGCGGCTCCAGCGGTCTCCGAGCCAGCCCGTGAGCAGCGAGCCGGCGCCGAAGGCGACGAAGCCCGGCGTCGCATAGGGCAGGAGCTCCGAATACGCCATGCCGAGCGCCGGCCCCATGATGATCACGGCGGCGGCGAAGATCAGCATCGAATAATGATCGACGAAGTGGCCTGCGTTGACGAAACTGATCACCCGACCGGGGCTGTTCATACGAATCCTCTTCTGCTCCGAAATGAGTTATATGTCCTGGCCATGACGGGATGCCGCCAATGACTGTCGTCGAAACGCCAATCCGGGAGGTCCGGGGCAACCACCGCTCGACCGCAGGCGTGCACCTGGTCGCGCGCGACTACCCCAAGGGCCTGCGGCTCGATCCGCACATGCACCGCGAGGCGCAGCTCGTCTATGCGGCCCGCGGCACCATGCAGGTGACGACGCCCAAGGGGCGCTGGCTGGTGCCTCCGGACCGCGCCGTCTGGGTGCCCGCCGGGCTCGAGCACGCCATCGATGTGCTCGCCGACATCGAGATGCGCACGCTCTATTTCGACCTGCCGTGGCTGAAACGCGAGCAGCGCGACGAGGGCCTGACCAAGGAATTCGTGGTGCGGGTGCCGCCGCTGCTGCACCAGTCGATCCTCGCACTGTTCGACATCCGCAATACCGAGGAGCGCACCGAGCTGCTGGTTCGCCTGGTGATGCTGGAATTGCACCAGGCCGAGGATTCCGCGACCTTCGTGCCGCTGCCGCGTGAGCCGCGCTGCCGGCGCGCCGCCATGATCGTGCTCGACGATCCCACCGGCCAGCACGACATCGATACGCTGGCGCGCGAGGTCGGAACCTCGGCGCGCACGCTGTCGCGGTTGTTCTCGACCGAGACGCAACTGAGCTTCAAGAGCTGGTGCCAGCGCGCCCGCATCGCGGCAGCGATCCAGCGGCTGTCCACGGATGCGAATGTGTCGGTGAAACAGCTCGCCACCCAGCTCGGCTATGCCAGCGTGCCGGCGTTCTCCGCGGCGTTCCGTCAAGTGACGGGGCGGACGCCGACGGAGTTTGCGGGGAAGGCGTAATCCCACCTAAAAAGGGCGCCCAACTAAAGATGCCAAACTCTTGCGCTTGATTGTGATCGGCTTCCGCCTAAATCCCGTGTAAGCTGCCGCAGCGCACAAACCGGAATCGAAAAGCCCAGATGGCCAACGCCTTCTTCTCCGACCTGCTCGCCACCATCTCCGAGCGCGGCCGCACGCTGCTTCGCCGCGGCGACGGCCTGGACACCAAACAGGACGCCGACGGATTGATCGCGCTCTGCGGCGCGCTGCTGTCGGGCCGGGGCGAAGCCTCCGGCACCGCGATGGCGCGCGAGGTGCTCGACATCTACCGGAAATTGGATGCGGCAGGACGTCGCGCCTTTTTCGAAGGCCTGCTCCGCGATTTCGGCCCGGATCGGGAACGCCTGGCGGAGGCCATTGAAAAATGGCGCGCCAAACCCAGTGACGAGGATGCCAGCTCTCTGCACTTCGCTTCGGAGCCGCGGCGGCAGGAACTGATCCGCCGTCTCAACCGCGCGCCCGGCGGCACCGGCGACCTCGTCAGCATGCGCGCCGATCTGCTCAGCATGATGAACGGACACACCGATCTCGCCGCGCTCGACCGCGACGTGTCGCATCTTCTCTCTTCGTGGTTCAACAGGGGGTTTCTCGTGCTGCGCAGGATTGACTGGTCGACCCCGGCCAACATCCTCGAAAAGATCATCCGTTACGAAGCCGTGCATGAGATCAGCGACTGGGACGATCTGCGCCGCCGCATCGATCCGGTCGACCGCCGCTGCTACGCCTTCTTCCATCCCGCGATGGTGGACGAGCCCCTGATTTTCGTCGAGGTGGCGCTGACCGAGACGATCCCCGGCGCGATCGCGCCGCTGCTTGCCGTCGATCGCCAGTACCTTCCGATAGAGAAGGCGCGCACCGCCGTGTTCTATTCGATCTCCAACACCCAGCGCGGCCTTGGCGGCATCTCCTTCGGCAGCTTCCTGATCAAGCAGGTGGTGGAAGAGCTGCGCCGCGAACTGCCCAGGCTGGACAATTTCGTGACGCTGTCGCCGGTGCCGGGGTTCACGCAGTGGGTGAGGCAGGACAGGGAGCTGCCGCTGTCGGACGAGGATCGCGAGGTGCTGAAGCGCCTCGACGAGCCGAAATGGTTCGAGAATGCGGAGGCGACCGCGCAGCTGCGCAGCGTGATCGAGCCGCTCGCGGCGTACTATTTCTTGAAGGCCCGCACGCCGAAGGGCCGGCTGATCGATTCCGTCGCCCGCTTCCATCTCGGCAACGGCGCGAGGCTCGAACGCATCAACTGGCTCGGCGACCTCTCGCCGAAGGGCCTGCGCGAGTCCGCCGGCGTCATGGTCAACTACCTCTACCGCCTCGACGACATCGAGAAGAACCACGAGGCCTACGCCAATGACGGCGAGGTCGTGGCGTCAAGCGCGGTGAAGAAGCTGCTGAAGGGCGAGCGGCGGCTGCTGGATATGCGGTTGTCGTAGCCGCGCACTCAACTGTCGTCCCGGACAAGCGCAGCGCAGATCCGGGACCCATAGCCACAGGATCGGCTTTGGCGAAGACTCGGAGTTACCAGCTCGCTCCATAACTCCTCCCTGGGGTTGATGGGGTGGACGGCCCCCTACGGCATCAATGTGCCAGAATGAGGTTGTCAGAAACTCATTCACAGGAGCCGTCCGTGAGCCAGATTATCCGCATTGGGATG
>NZ_LGHL01000179.1 GCF_001908205.1 Bradyrhizobium sp. NAS80.1 | reverse complement strand
GCGGCACGCCGCGCATCGCCGGCCGCCTGTTGCGCCGGGTGCGCGATTTCGCCTCGGCGGCCGATGCCGACAAGATCGACCGCAAGATCGCAGACCACGCGCTGAGCGCGCTCGAGGTCGACGCCGCGGGCCTGGACGCCATGGACCGCCGCTATCTCACGACCATCGCGCTCAACTATGGCGGCGGCCCGGTCGGCGTCGAGACGATGGCTGCCGCGCTGTCCGAGCCGCGCGATGCGATCGAGGACATCATCGAGCCCTATCTCATACAGTGCGGCTATCTGCAGCGCACCCCGCGCGGCCGCCTGCTCACCTCGCACGCCTTCCGCCATCTCGGCATCGCCGAGCCTTCGCGCGATGCGGCGGCACAGTTCGGCCTGTTCGGCACCGATCAGGCCGAGGATGACTGACTGCCGCAGCCGGTGAACCCACGAGTTTCACTCCGTCACTAATGCGAACGCGCGGCGATCGGGGTCGCCGCTCACGCGCATGCCTTGAGGGGAACGACATTGGAGTGGGAAGACATGGGGCAGGAAGACATGGGGCAGACTTGCGCGACATTGCTGGAGACAATCGCGGCTGTGCCGCAGCTGCGCACGCCCGACGAGACCGAGGCGTTTCTGGATCCGATGCCGCTTGGCGAGCTGGCATCGATGTGGTGCGCGCTTCAGCGCGTCAGCCGGCGCGACCAGGCCGGCAGCATCTGGGCCATCAAACTCTATTTCGATCACTTGCCGCATCGCCGGCCGCACGGAGCGCTCGATCTCGTGCTGGAGGTTCTCAAAACCGAGACCGACAAGCCCACGGTGATGCAGCTCAACGACAAGTTCCTGCTGGCGCTGTTCTACGCACACGGCGAGGAGGTGATGGCGCGTGTCGAGCACGAAGCCGCGCACAATGACCGGCTGCGCTGGCTGCTTGGGGGCGTGCATTTGGGTCCCGACGATCCCTTGATGCCGCGCATTGCAAGACTTGCCGAGGCCTGGCACGCCGACCACCTGGCGCAGCGCACGCCGCGCGAGTCGCTCGATTGCGCCAATATGTCGGTTGCCGAGCTTGCTCGCGCCTGGGTCGAGCAATATTCAAGGTCCGAGCGTGACCAGGACGACAATCTGTTCGCGATCATGGATTTCGAGCGCGACCTGCGCGAGAACGATCCCGACAAGATGATCGACTGGATTGTTCAGATCTTGAAGATCGAGTCCAATCCGGTGCTGCTGTCGCTGCTGGCCGCAGGCCCTCTTG
Source organism: Bradyrhizobium sp. NAS80.1 (assembly GCF_001908205.1). GTDB lineage: Bacteria > Pseudomonadota > Alphaproteobacteria > Rhizobiales > Xanthobacteraceae > Bradyrhizobium. The sequence goes on along the minus strand of NZ_LGHL01000179.1, from coordinate 29,218 downwards.
AAGATGTGATCAGCGTCGGGACGATCGACCGCATCGAGCGCGAGGCGCGCGCCGACTCACGGTTCCGTGAGCTGCTCGGCGGCGTCTGGTACTACCGCGCGTCCGACGAATTGAAGACGCGGCTGGATGCGCTGGTCGGGCAAGGCCGCTAGTAACCATCGTGCAGACATCTGCACGCGGCTGCAGATGGTCTGCACGAGCACACCCCAATTCCGCTTTAATCGGACCGCATCAAGAGGCCGCATCACGATGGGGCTTCCATGATCACACGCCGTCACCTCATCCGTTCCATCGGCGGTCTGTCGGCCCTCGGCGTCTCGACCGCGGCCTATGGCGTCGGCGTCGAGCCGGTGCTGCGGCTTCGCGTCACCCGCTATCATCCGACGCCGCGGCAATGGCCGACGGATTTTCCGCTGAAGATCGCCGTGATCGCCGACATCCATGCCTGCGACCCATGGATGTCACTGGAGCGGATCGAGGCCATCGTCGATCGTACCAACGCGCTGAACGCCGACCTCATCGTGCTGCTCGGCGACTATGTCGCCGGCATTCGCCAGGTGACGCGCATCATTCCGTCGAGTGAATGGGCCAAGGTGCTGGCCGGCCTCAAGGCGCCGCTTGGCGTCCATGCCGTCATGGGCAATCACGACTATTGGGACGACAAGACCGTGCAGCGGATGGGACGCGGACCAACGGTGGCCCATCGTGCGCTGGAGGCGGCCGGCATCCCCGTCTACGAGAACGACGCCGTGCGTCTCACCAAGGATGGCCGATCGTTCTGGCTTGCCGGCCTCGGCGATCAGCTCGCCTACTATCCGGCGCAGCGCTATCGCCGCGTGCAGCGCTTCGGCGCCGACGATCTTGCGGGCACGCTCGCGAAGGTTACTGACAACGCGCCGATCATCCTGCTCGCGCACGAGCCCCACATTGCGCCGCGCGTCCCCACACGCGTCGCGCTGCAACTGTCCGGTCATACCCATGGCGGCCAGGTTCGCCTGCTCGGCTGGTCCCCGGCGGTTCCGATGCAACACGGCCTCCGGCTCGCCTATGGCCATCTGCGGCTGAAATGCGACGTCATCATTTCCGGCGGCCTCGGTTGCAGCATCATGCCGGTCCGCGTCGGCGTGCCGCCGGAAATCGTTGAGGTGACGCTGGGGCGGGGGGCTTTGGCGGCGTAGCGGCGCTTGCGCCGCCGGCCGTTTTTGCGCAAAACGGACGGGTTACCGAAATGCGAAGAGGCTCGCGACGTGACAGCTCATCTCGACGGCGAGGTCCGCGACGGCCGCCACCACATGCAGGTCCGCGTCTACTATGAGGACACGGATTTTTCCGGCATCGTCTATCACGCCAATTATCTCCGCTTCATGGAGCGCGGGCGGACCAATCATCTGCGGCTGATGGGAGCCGAGCAGCAGGCGCTGTTCGAGCAGCCCGCGACGGAAGATGCCGGCTTCGCCTTCGTGGTGCGCTCGATGCATCTGGATTTCCTCAAACCCGCGCGGATGGACGACGTGCTCGACGTCGTCACCTGGCCGATCGCGGTGAAGGGTGCCTCCATCATGCTGGCGCAGGAGGTGCGGCGCGGCGAGGACGTGCTGGTGAAAGCGGAGGTGCGCGTCGCCTTCATCAGCGGCGGCCGCGCGCAGCCGATCCCGAAATCGATCCGTACGCTGATGAAGGCCGATCTGATTTCGTGATCGCCCAATAGGTGATGGCCTATCGACTCCACCAACTGAGGCGATAGATTTGCGGGCCCCGATCAATCGATGAGGCCATCATGTCGCGCCCGCCGCTTCCGCCCTTCACCCGAGAGACCGCCGCGCAAAAGGCCCGCATGGCCGAGGACGCCTGGAATTCGCGCGATCCGGCGCGCGTTGCGCTCGCCTATACCGAGGACAGCCGCTGGCGCAATCGCTCGGAAGTGTTCCAGGGCCGAGACGCCATCGTCGCGTTCCTCACCCGCAAATGGGAGAAGGAGCAGGACTACCGCCTGATCAAGGACCTCTGGGCCTTTGACGGCAACCGCATCGCCGTACGCTTCCAGTACGAATGGCACGACGCGAGCGGCCAGTGGTATCGCTCCTACGGCAACGAGCAGTGGGAGTTCGACGAGCATGGCTTGATGAGACGGCGCGAAGCGTCGATCAACGATATCGCCATCGCGGGAGAAGGACCGCCGGTTCTACTGGCCGGCGCCGGGCCCGCGGCCCGCGGACGTACCGGGCCTGGGAAGCGATCCGTTCTGAGCCGGGACATCATTCTCTACCCTCATGGTGAGGACCCGCCACCGGGTCCGCGCAACGCGCGGCCCGATGACAGGCTCCGCGGCGTCTCGAACCATGCAGGCCCGACCGCGGCATCTCGGCCTCTATCCTTCGAGACGCGCGCAAGAGCGCGCTCCTCAGGTTGAGGGGATAGGTCTGCGCGCAAGAAACCTCGTGATGGCCCCGCCCAGCTTGGCGTGGTCCATCGGCTGCGCCAGCGACTCCCTCGCCGTTGCAACGACATCGTCCGGGGCCTTTCCGTCGCGCAGATCGCAGCACACCTGCGCGAACTCCACGTCGAATTCCGGATGCGGCTGCACGGTCAGCGTGGTGCCGTTGGCATAGAGCAGGCCGGCATGCGAGGTGAAGTCCGAAGAGAGGATCGTCAGCGCGTCGTGCGGAGCCTCGATCACCTGATCCTGATGCGAACAGGCGATGGCAACCTCTTCGCCGTCAATGACGCCGTTGTCCGCCAACACGCGATAGACGTGCCGTCCGATGCCCCAACCATTATCCGACTTGCGCACAGTGCCGCCGAGTGCCTGCGCGATCAGTTGATGGCCGAAGCAGACGCCGACCATCGGCGTCTTGTTCGCATAGGCGGTCCGGACGAAGTCTTCCAGCGGCGCGATCCACTCGAGCCCGTCATAGACGCCGGCGGCCGCGCCAGTGATCAGGATGGCCTCGAGCTTGCGCGCGTCGGGAAGCGCATCGCCATTCGGGATGCTGACGATCTCGACCGTGGCCGCCGGGTCCTCGGCGCGGACCATGCGCTCGAACATGTCCGGAAACGAGCCGTGACGCTCACGATATTTTTGCGGGACCTGTCCGGTCTCGATGATGGTGATGCGTGCCATGTGCCCCTCAGGTAAAGGTTGCGCGTGCGGTCGCAAGCTCAGTCGCTTTCTGCCCCATGTTGCTGGTGTGGCGCTGTGCGCTCCAGCAGCGCGCTCTCCCGGCGCACCTCGTTGAGAAAGGCCTTGGCCAGGCGCGATCCGGCGTCATCAGCGGCTGGGCGCTGGCCTTCATCCAGTCCTTCGATGATCTCACTATGACCGTCTTTCTCGCAGCACCCGGCACCGAGACGTTGCCGGTGCGCATGTTCCTCTATATCCAGGACAACATCAATCCGCCGGTGACGTCGGTCTCGGCCTGCGTGATCGCGATCACCATGACTGCCCTCATTCTGCTCGACCGCTTCTACTGGCTCGACCGCGTGCTCGCCGGCAGGGGCGATACGGGACGATAGGAGAACCCATGTCCAGGGACTATGACGTTGCCGTCGTCGGCGGCGGACTGCTCGGCTCCGCCATTGCCTGGGGCCTCGGCCGGCTCGGCAAGAGCGTGGCCGTGCTCGACGAAGGCGACATCACCAAGCGTGCCTCGCGCGCCAATTTTGCGCTGATCTGGGTTCAGAGCAAAGGGCTCGGCATGCCGGCCTATACGGTCTGGACCGTGCGGGCGTCGGAAGCCTGGGGCCGGCTCGCGTCGGAGCTGAAGCAGCAGACCGGGCTCGACGTCGGCCTGCAGCAGAATGGCGGTTTTCATCTCGCGCTAGGCGAGGACGAATTCGGCCAGCGCGCCGATTTCGTCAAGCGCATGCACAATCAGGTCGGCGCTGCCGATTACAAGATGGAGATGTTGCCGGCGTCCGAAGTCAAGAAGGCGCTGCCGCTGATCGGGCCGGAGGTCTCCGGCGGCAGCTATTGTCCGCTCGATGGCCACGTCAATTCGCTGCGCACGTTCCGCGCCTTCCACACCGGCTTCAAGGCGTTCGGCATCGACTATTTTCCGGAGCGTCCGGTCTCGGCGATCAGCAAGTCCGGCGGCGAATTCCGCCTGACGACGCCGAAGGGCGAGCTCCGCGCCGCCAAGGTCGTGCTTGCCGCAGGCAACGCCAACCAGACGCTCGCGCCGATGGTCGGCCTCTATGCGCCGATGGGACCGACCCGCGGCCAGATCGTGGTGACCGAGCGCACCATGCCGTTCCTGCCGCATCCGCTGACCACGCTCCGCCAGACCGACGAAGGCACGGTGATGATCGGCGACAGCATGGAGGACCACCTCGACGATCGCATGCTCAAGCTCTCGATCAGTGGCGTGATGGCCGATCGCGCGCAGCGCATGTTCCCGCATCTGGCGCGGCTCAATGTGATCAGGAGCTGGGCCGGCATCCGCGTCATGCCGCAGGACGGCTTTCCGATCTACGACCAGTCGGAGACCCATCCCGGTGCCTTCGTCGCCTGCTGCCATTCCGGCGTGACGCTCGCATCCAACCATGCCTTCGAGGTCGCGCGTATGATTGCGCAAGGCGCGCTCGAGCCTGAGCTGGTCGGTGCGTTCTCGGCCAGCCGCTTCGGCGGCGCAGGCGCGGCGAACAACAGCGGCTATTAGAGATTTTGAGGAAGGAGCCAAGAGGCATTGCCATGTTCAGACGATCCGAACAGGACAAGCGACCGCAGGTCGAAATCTTCGTCGACGGCGTGGCCATCACGGCGCGCCAGGGCGACACCGTCTCCGCCGCGCTGTTGGCGTCAGGCTGCGACGCGCGGCGCTCCACCGCGGTGAGCGGCGCGCCGCGTCTGCCTTACTGCATGATGGGCGTGTGTTTCGACTGTCTCGTCACCATCGACGGCGTCGGCAATCGCCAGGGCTGCCTCGTGCCTGTCGCCGAGGGCATGCAGATCGAGATCCAGAAGGGCAAGCGGGAGATCGGAAAATGACTGTGGCTCCCAAGCGCGAAGCTTACGACGTGGTGGTGATCGGCGCGGGGCCCGCGGGCCTTGCCGCCGCGGCGACATCGGCCGAAGCCGGCCTGTCGACACTGCTGCTCGACGAGAACATCGGCCCGGGCGGCCAGGTGTTCCGCGCCATCGCCTCGACACCCGTGACCGAGCGCAATCAGCTCGGCGCCGACTATTGGGTTGGTGCCGATCTCGTGCAGACGCTGCGCGCGAGCAACGCCGAAATCATTCAGCGTGCCACGGTCTGGAGCCTCGACCGCAACCTTGAGATCGCAGTCTCGATCGGCGGCGCCTCCGCCTTCGCTAGGGCGCAGCGCGTGATCCTCGCGACCGGTGCGCTGGAGCGGCCGTTTCCGATTCCCGGCTGGACGTTGCCGGGAGTGATGACTGCGGGTGCGGCGCAAACGATGCTGAAGTCCTCGGCGCTGGTCCCCGACGGTCGCACAGTGATCGCGGGGCAGGGGCCGCTGCTCTGGCTGCTCGCCGCGCAAATCCTCCGCCTCGGCGGTCGCATCGACCGCATCCTCGACACCACAGAACGCGGCAATTATTTCGCCGCGCTGCCTAACGGCTTCGCCTTCCTGACTTCGCCTTACTTCGCCAAGGGCCTGTCGATGATGCGCGAGGTGCGGGCCAAGGTTCAGGTTGTCTGCGGCGTCACGGAGCTCGCCGCGGCCGGTGACGGCCAGCTCGCGAGCGTGAGCTATGTCGCGGGCGGCAAGCGCGAGACCATTCCTGCGGATCTCTTGCTGCTGCATCAGGGTGTCGTGCCCAACGTCAATCTCGCGATGGCGGCGGGAATCGAGCATCGTTGGGATGATCTGCAATTGTGCTGGTCGCCGGTGCTGGATGCGAGCGGCAACTCATCGGTCGCCGGCATCGCGATCGCCGGTGATGGTGCCGGGATCGGCGGTGCGACAGCCGCAGTGGTTCGCGGCCGCATCGCGGCACGCGCGGCGGTGGAAGCACTGGCGCCCGCGGACGCTGCGAAACTCGCGCCGATGACGGTGCTCCGCGCCGAGCAGGCCAAGGCTGAGCGCGGCCGCACGTTCCTCGATACGCTGTTTCGTCCCGCGCCGCAGTTCCGCATTCCCACAGGCGACACCATTGTTTGCCGCTGCGAGGAGGTGACCGCGAAGGACATTCTCGATGCCGTTGCGATCGGCGCGACCGGGCCCAATCAGCTCAAGGCCTATCGCCGCACCGGCATGGGCCCGTGCCAGGGCCGGCTCTGCGGTCTCACCGTCACCGAGCTGATGGCGCAGGCGCGCGGCAAGACCCCGCAGGAGATCGGCTATTACCGGCTGCGCGCGCCGGTCAAGCCGATCACGCTCGCCGAGCTTGCCGCCGTTCCGAAGAACGAAGCCGACGTCAAGGCGGTGGCGCGCGGATGACCAAACGCGTGGATGCGATCGTGGCGGCGGCATCCGAGATGCTGGTTACCGCGCTCGAGGACTGATCGAGCATTCGCTCCTGATGCGGTGCCGGCATCGGTGCGGCAGGAGAGCTGCCAATCCAAAGATAACAAAGATGTAATGGTCCAGACCTGCCGCGGGGCTTCTAACCGCGGCAGTTTCCTTTTATCGATAGGGGACTCGGCTGGATATGCCCAATGTCCTCGCAGAACAATAACAACAAGCTCGCGATCAGATTCCGCTGCCCCGCAGAGCTCGAAGGCCTGCTGCCGCAACCGGTCCCGGCGAACCTCGGCGTGCCCGATTGGCTCAAGGCGATGCCGGCGACCGCCTTCAGCTCCCTCAATCAGCAGGATGACGAGACGATCAAGCGCTGCCCGCCCTTCGTCGATGCGATGACATGCGGGTTTCTGATCCCGCTGATCTGCGACCTCCGGGTCGAGGACGGTGAGATCACCTGGGGCAACGATATCCCGCCGGGTGGCGAGATCGATTTTCCACGCTCGCCGATCAGTTTTCATGATCAAGGGCAGCTCACTGGCTCGCCGCTGTTCGAAGCCGACCGCTTCGTCATCAAGTTTCACAACCTCTGGACCATCGAAGCCCCGGAAGGCTACGCGCTGTTCTTCACGCATCCAGTCAATCGCTTCGATCTGCCGTTCACCACGCTGAGCGGCCTGGTGGATTGTGATCGTTACAGGGACACCTGGATCCACTTTCCGGCGCACTGGCACAACACGAGCTTCTGCGGCGTGTTGCCCAAGGGCACGCCAATCGCACAGTGCATTCCGGTCAAGCGCGAGGATTGGATCCGGCAGACCTCGGCCTTCACCACGGAGGAGACGCACAAGGTCCACGCCCTGCGCGCCGCGCTGAAGCGCGAGCCGGGCCTGTACCGGCGCAAGTTCAGGGCGTAGCCGTCCGCTCGGACTTCTGCCCCAAGAACTTCGCGGCCGCGCTCGGACGAAAGAAGAAGCGGCCATGCGAGGAGGCGGCTAGTGCAAAGGCGGCGCGGCCAAGCATGTGCGCCCGTCCGCGAAAGACGGAACGTAGCGCGGCCTCACCGCCGTCGCGCTCGCCCATTTCCAAGAGGCAGATCGCGAGATTGGCGCGCGACTGCGCGTCGTCGGGACGAAGCCCGAGCGCGTGACGGTAGGTGTCGGCTGCCTCCGCATAGGCCCCGTCGAGGAGTTGCGCCCAGGCGAGCTCGGTCAGGATATCGGTGCGTCCCGGCGCGGCCTTGCGCGCGGCGCCCAGGATGGTGCGCGCCTTGGTGCGATCATTGTTGCGCACGCACAGGCGTCCCAGGTCGAGTTGCAGGTCGACGCTGGCGGGAGCAAGAACGAGCGCGGCCTCGATGATCCCGATTGCCTCACCGAGTTCGCCGGCGTTTGCGAGCTGGCCCGCCAGCTCCTGGAAAGCCGGCAGATAAGGCGGGCGGCGCGCCGCGATTCGGCGCAGTTGCGCGATCCCGTCGCTTGCACGCCGCGCATGGCACAGCGCGTGGCCGAGCAGCGTCTCGATTTCCGGATCGTCGCCTCGCCGCGCGGCTCGCTCCAGCGGCACGATCGCCTCGTTCGCGCGCTCCTGGCCGATCAGGGCATGGGCCAGGATCAGCACGGCGTTCCGGTCGGTACGGTTTGATTTCAGGGCTTCGGTGGCAAGCTGCCTTGCAGTGTCGAACTGCTTGGCCCGCAGCGCCAGAAAGGCCTGCTGAAGCAGTTGGGCGAGGGCGATGTTTGGCTTGCCGCTCACGAGATGGCCCCTTCATTGAGACACGTGGTGTTTTTCGCCCCATAGCGCGTGCCCTGCCTAGGGTCCATCAACAGCTTCGTGAAGCATCGGTGATTGACCCGCTGGCGTCCGCGAAATGCGCCTTGATCTCGCGTCCCGGCCGGACTATGAGCGAGATCTCAATCAGGATATTCGCAGCCATGGACATGACCCCGACCGCAAAGCCGACCTGCCTTGCTCACGGGGAATTCCATGCCTGCTTCAATCATCCTGTCGAATCTGTCGCTGTCCACGCCTGACGGCCGTCCTCTTCTCTCCAATATCGATCTGACATTCGCAGCCGAGCGGACCGGTCTCGTCGGCCGCAACGGCATCGGGAAATCCACGCTGCTTGCGTCGATTTCGGGGGAGGACGTTCCCCAGTCCGGGCGGATTTTTGTCAACGCGACCATCGGCCTGCTGCGCCAGGACGTTCAACCGTTTGCGGACGCGACAGTGGCCGATCTGCTCGGTGCACGGCAAGCGCTGGAGCTGCTTCGCCGCGCGGAGCGGGGCGATGCCTCGGCCGACGACATCGCCACGATCGACTGGACCCTCGAAACGCGGCTACAGGCCGCCCTCGCACGCCTCGGGTTCGATGTTTCTCTCGACACGGCGCTGTCCCGTCTGTCTGGCGGCCAGACGACGCGCGTTCGCCTTGCCGCACTGGTGTTCGCCGAGCCCGACTTCCTGCTGCTGGATGAGCCCACCAACAATCTCGACCGGGACGGACGCAAGGCGGTGACCGATCTCCTCGCCGCCTGGCGCGGCGGAGCGATCGTCGTCAGTCACGACCGGGGCCTTCTTGAAACGATGGATGCGATCGTCGAGCTGACGTCGCTCGGGGCAACGCGATACGGCGGCAATTGGAGCAGCTACCGGGCGCAGAAGGCCGTCGAGCTCGCCGCCGTCAGGCACGACCTCGCGCATGCCGAGAGGCGCCTGTCCGAGATCGACGGGAAGGCGCAGGAGGCCGCAGAGAGGAAAGCGCGCAAGGACAGCGGCGGCAGGAAGAAGCGCGCGAAGGGAGACATGCCGCGCATCCTCGCCGGCGGGCGCAAGGATCGGAGCGAGGATACCGGCGGAAAGACTGCGCAAATCGCCGAGCGGCGGCGCGCGGAGGCGCTCGATGCCGTCGACACGGCGCGCCGGCGCGTCGAGATTCTTCAGCCGCTCTCCGTGAAACTGCCCGCGACGAATCTGCCGGCGGGCAGGGAGGTGCTTTGGCTCGAGGAGGTCAGCGCCGGCTATCGTCCGGAGCAGCCGGTCTTGCGCGATCTCTCGTTCGCCATCGTCGGACCGGAACGGGTCGCGCTGGTCGGGCCCAACGGCTCCGGCAAGACGACACTGCTGAAGCTGATCGCGGGCGAGCTGCAACCTCTTTCGGGCACCGTGCGGGTCAAGCCTGATTTCGCGGTGTTCGACCAGAAGGTCAGCTTGCTCGATCCCTCGATCTCCATCCTGGAAAATTTCCGGCGCCTCAATCCGGGGGCAGACGCGAATGCCTGCCATGCCGCGCTGGCCCGGTTCATGTTTCGCGCCGATGCCGCCCTGCAGATCGTTGCCAGCCTGAGCGGCGGGCAAATGTTTCGCGCGGGCCTCGCCTGCGTGCTGGGCGGACCAACGCCGCCGTCCCTGCTGATTCTGGACGAGCCGACCAATCATCTGGACATCGTGTCCATCGAAGCCGTCGAAGCGGGCTTGCGGGCCTATGACGGCGCGCTGCTCGTTGTCAGTCATGATGAGGCGTTCTTGCACGCAATCGGGGTCACGCGCCGGCTCGATCTCGCCGGCAAGATGCTGCACGCCAAGGGCGGGATCATCTGATCCCGCCTTACCCTAGCAAAGGAACCGGGCTGCGCCTGCCTTCGATCTGCGCAGCCTCACGCGCTGCCGCCGGGCTCCAGTGCTTCGCCGATCTCCAGCGGATGGGCCATCGTCTCATGCAATGCGTCACGATCGAGCTCGCCTTCGGAGATGCTGATGACGACGCAGGCGACACCGTTGCCGATCAGGTTGGTCAGCGCGCGGCATTCGCTCATGAACTTGTCGATGCCGACCAGGATTGCGATCGACTGGATCGGGATGTCAGGCACGATCGAGAGCGTGGCCGCAAGCGTGATGAAGCCGGCCCCGGTGACGCCCGAGGCGCCCTTCGAGGTGATCATGGCGACGCCCAGAATGCCGAGCTCCTGCCAGATGGTCAGATGCGTGTTGGTCGCCTGCGCCAAAAACAGCGTCGCCAGCGTCATGTAGATGTTGGTGCCGTCGAGATTGAAGCTGTAGCCGGTTGGAATCACGAGGCCGACCACCGAGCGTGAGGCGCCGAGATGCTCCATCTTCTGGATCATCTGCGGCAGCACCGTCTCCGATGACGAGGTGCCGAGCACGATCAGCAGCTCGTCCTTGATATAGGCTATGAAGCGCAGGATCGAGAAGCCGGCGACCCGGGCGATCGAGCCCAGCACGATCAGCACGAACAGGATGCTGGTGAGATAGAACGTGCCGATCAGGGCTGCGAGGTTCAGCAGCGAGCCGAGGCCGTAGGCGCCGACGGTAAAGGCCATCGCGCCGAAAGCGCCGATAGGCGCGACGCGCACGATGATGCGGATGATGCCGAAGAACATCTTCGCGGCCTTGTCGATCGCCACCGCGATCGGCTCGCCGGCCTTGCCGAGAAAGGCGATGGCGAAGCCCGAAAGGATCGAGATCAGCAGCACCTGAAGCAGGTCGCCGTGCGCGATCGCGCCGAAATAGCTGTCGGGGATGATCGCCATCAGATGCGCGACGATGCCTTCCTCCTTGGCCTTGGTGACGTAGGTCGCGACCGACTTCGGATCGATCGTAGCCGGATCGATGTTGAAGCCGGATCCGGGCTGGAGGGTCCTGCCGACCAGCAGGCCGACCGCGAGCGCGATGGTTGAGACCGTCTCGAAATAGATCAGCGACTTCAGCCCGACCCGGCCGACGCGCTTGAGGTCGCCCATCGAAGAGATGCCGTGCACCACGGTGCAGAAGATCACCGGCGCGATCATCATCTTGATCAGCGCGATGAAGCCGTCGCCGAGCGGCTTCAAGGCTTTGCCGAGATCGGGATAGAAGTAACCGATCAGCACCCCGAGCACGATCGCGATCAGCACCTGGATGTAGAGTACCTTGTACCAGGGCTGATGCCGGCGATGGATGGCTGGCTGGACCGCGACTTGTGTCATATGGTGTGCCCCAGAACACATTGATCTTGCATGATTTGCATCATGTGATGGCCGCCGCAGAAGCGACAATCACATTTTTGTCGGATCGCACGAACATCGATCGCTGCACCGCAACTGGGGGGAACATGTCGACTGCAACAAGTTCGGACGAACAGGCGCAAGGCTACTTTCCGCGTTGGACGTTGAAGACTTCCGGCGTGATCATGCCCGAGGAGCGATTGCCGCTCGGCCAGACCATCGTCTCCGGTCTCCAGCATTGCGTCGCAATGTCGGGTGCAACGATCATCGCGCCGCTGCTGATGGGGTTCGATCCCAATGTCGCGGTCCTGTTCTCCGGCATCGGCACGCTGATCTTCTTCGTCATCGTTGCGGGGCGCGTGCCGAGCTATCTCGGCTCGAGCTTCGCGTTCATCGCCGTCGTCATCGCCGCCACCGGCTATGCCGGACATGGGCCGAACCCGAACATCTCGGTCGCGCTCGGCGGCATCATCGGGGCCGGCGTGCTCTATGGCGTAATCGCGCTGATCGTGATGTGGTTGGGCGTCGGCTGGGTCGAGCGGCTGATGCCGCCGGTCGTCACCGGCGCTGTGGTCGCCGCGATCGGCCTCAACCTCGCGCCCGTGGCGGTCAAGGCGGTGAGCGCCGGCGCGTTCGACACCTGGATCGGGCTCGCGACCGTTCTTATCATCGGCGTGGTTGCAGTTACTGCTCCGGGCCTGTGGCGCCGCCTGCCGATCATCCTCGGCGCGATCGGCGGATATCTTTTGTACTTGCTGTTCGCGAACGGCCTTGGCTTTGGCAAACCGATCGACTTCACCCAGCTTGCGGCCGCGCCCTGGCTCGGCCTGCCGAACTTCACCACGCCGACCTTCCAGGCCGATGCGATCTTCCTGATCGCGCCGGTTGCGATCATTCTCGTCGCCGAGAACCTCGGTCACATCAAGGCCGTCGGTGCCATGACGGGCCGGAGCCTGGATGGCTATCTCGGCCGCGCCTTGCTCGCCGACAGTCTCGCCACGATCGTGGCAGCCTGCGGCGGCGGCACCGGTGTCACCACCTATGCCGAGAACATCGGCGTCATGGCGGCGACGAAGGTCTATTCGACTTTGCTGTTCGCCTTCGCGGCCACCGTGTCGATCCTGCTCGGCTTCTCGCCGAAATTCGGCGCGCTGATCCTGTCGATTCCCGGTCCCGTCATCGGTGGTCTCTCGATCGTGCTGTTCGGATTGATCGCCGCGATGGCCGGGCGGATCTGGGTCGAGAACAAGGTCGACTTCGCAAATCCGGCGAACCTGATTACAGTCGCCGTGGCGTTGACCGCGGGGGCCGGCGACCTTACGCTGAAATTCGGTGCGTTCACGATCGGCGGGATCGGCACGGCCACCTTTGGTGCCATCATCCTCTATCAGATCCTGACCTCACGGATCGCGCTGCGCACGGAATGAATCCCAGCGATGCGTTGATGGATGGAACAAAAACGCCTGTTCCATCGATGGTGAGGCATTCCAAGGAGAACCCATGCCGCAAACCGATCGCTCACCCCCGTTTCCCGCGCGCCTCGTCGGCCAATACGCGCTGGTGACCGGCGCTTCCCAAGGCATCGGCCGCGCCGTTGCCATACGGTTCGCCCAGGAAGGCGCGACCGTCGCCATCAACTATTTCGAAAATGCGGAGCGGGCGGAGGAGACGCTCGCGCTCGCTCGGACTGCTTCGAGCGATCGCGGCCACGGCAGGCTCGATCATTGCATCGTCAAGGCCAATGTCGGCAATGAGCAGGAGATCGTCACGATGTTCGAGACGATCCTTTCGCGCTGGAAGCGTCTCGATTGTCTCGTCAACAACGCCGGCTTCCAGAAGGAGTCGTCAAGCGAGGCGCTCGACGTCGAAACCTATCGCCGCATCATCGACGTCAATCTCAACGGTGCCGTACTCTGCGCGCAGAAGGCGCTCGCGCATTTCATCGCGCGCGGTGGAGGCGGCAACATCATCAATTGCTCGAGCGTCCACCAGATCATTCCGAAGCCCGGCTATCTCGCTTACTCGATCAGCAAGGGCGGCCTAGCCAACCTGACGCGCACGCTGGCGCTCGAATTCGCCGGCCGCGGCATTCGTGTCAACGCGGTCGGGCCGGGCGCGATCGACACCCCGATCAACGCGGCCTGGACCGGCGATCCCGCAAAACGCGGCGTCGTCACCAGCCACATTCCACTGGGCCGCGTCGGTACGCCGGAGGAGATCGCGGCCGTGTTCGCTTTCCTCGCCTCGGATGACGCGAGCTACATCACCGGGCAGACCATCTACGCCTGCGGTGGCCTGACGCTATTCCCGGAATTTCGCGAGAACTGGGCAAGCTAGCGGGGTGATCTGGCAAAACTCGACGGCGCAGACTACATCTCCGCCCATGACAAGTGCTCCGCTGGCAACCCGTCCGCTTCAGGACTTCGTCGACCGGCACGAAAATCTGTTCGTGCTGACCGGCGCCGGCTGCAGTACCAATTCGGGCATTCCCGACTATCGCGACAGCCACGGCAACTGGAAGCGGACCCAGCCGGTCAACTTCCAGGCCTTCATGTCGGAAGAGCCTACGCGCCAGCGCTATTGGGCGCGCAGCCTGATTGGCTGGCGGCGCTTCGGTCAGGCGCGTCCGAACGATGCGCATCATGCGCTGGCCCGCCTCGAGGCGAACGGGCGATGCGGGATGCTGCTGACCCAGAACGTCGACCGCCTGCATCAATCCGCCGGCCACCGGCAGGTGATCGACCTGCACGGCCGGCTCGATCTGGTTCGCTGCATGGGCTGCGGCGGCAAGACGCCGCGCAACGAATTCCAGGACGCGCTTGGCCGCGCCAATGCGGAGTGGCTGACGCTCGATGCCGCCGATGCGCCGGACGGCGACGCTGATCTCGAGCACGCAGACTTCTCGTCGTTCAAGGTGCCGGCGTGCGAAGCCTGCGGCGGCGTCCTCAAACCCGACGTGGTGTTCTTCGGTGAGAACGTTCCTCGCGATATCGTCGCCTCCGCGCAGGATCACCTGGAGCAGGCCGACGCGATGCTGATCGTCGGCTCCTCGCTGATGGTTTATTCCGGCTTCCGCTTCGTGCAGATGGCGGCGCGCCGGCAGATTCCCATTGCTGCGGTCAATCTCGGACGCACCCGCGCCGATGATCTCCTTACGCTGAAGGTCGAGGAGCGCTGCGAGGCGGCGCTGGCATTCCTGCTTTGATCGCGTCGCGCCACCCGCACTCTCCTATCGCATAGGTGCCACGCAAATCGGCCCCAGCGGCTTCACCATTTGCGCCGCCGCTGGTATGAAAATTGCTGCGGTTTCGACCCCAGTCTGACGATCAGCGCGGAGAGTTTTGGAATGCTTGAGGGAGCCGAGGTGCGCCTTGCTGTGGATATCGGCGGCACGTTCACCGACATCGTGCTGGACGTGGGTGAGGTGCGCAAGACGCGCAAGGTGCTGACCACGCCGCAGCGGCCCGAGCAGGCGGTGCTGGACGGGATGCGTCTCATCCTGACTGACGCGCGCGCGCATATGAGCGACATCGACGTCTTCATTCACGGCACCACGCTCGCGACCAATGCGATCATCGAGCGGCGCGGCGCCAAGACGGCGCTGATCGCCACGGCCGGCTTCCGCGACGTGCTCGATATCGGCACCGAGAGCCGCTACGATCAGTACGATCTCAGCATCGACAAGCCGAAGCCGCTGGCACCGCGCAGCTTGCGCTTCACCGTCCCCGAGCGCATCGACGCCCATGGCGCCGTCCGCCTGCCGCTGGATGAGGCCGCGGTGCGCGCGCTCGCGCCGAAATTGCGCGCGCTGAAGGTCGAGAGCGTCGCGATTGCCTTCCTGCACTCCTACGCCAATCCCGAGCACGAGCGCCGCGCGGCCGCGATCCTCGCTGAGGAGATGCCCGGCATCTCCGTGACGGTGTCCTCCGCCGTGTGCCCGGAGATCCGCGAATATGAGCGTACATCGACCGCCGTCGCCAACGCCTATGTGCAGCCGCTGATCGACGGCTATCTTGCCCGCATGGCCGACGCCTTGCAGGTCGAGCAGTTCCGCGGCGCCATTTATCTCGTCACCTCCGGTGGCGGCGTGACGTCGATCGAGACGGCGCGGCGTTTTCCGGTGCGTCTCGTCGAGTCCGGCCCCGCCGGCGGCGCGATCTTCGCTGCGCAGATCGCGGCGCGCCTTGGCGAGAGCAAGGTGCTGTCCTTCGACATGGGCGGCACCACGGCAAAAATCTGCCTGATCGAGAAATTCCAACCTGAGACCTCGCGCGTGTTCGAGGTCGATCGCGCGGCGCGCTTCCTGAAGGGCTCCGGCCTGCCGGTGCGCATCCCCGTGATCGAGATGGTCGAGATCGGCGCCGGTGGCGGCTCGATCGCGCATGTCGACGCGATGAAGCGTGTCACTGTGGGGCCCGAGAGCGCCTCGTCGGAGCCGGGGCCCGCCTGCTACGGCCGCGGCGGCCAGCGCCCGGCGGTGACGGATGCGGACGTTGCGCTCGGCATGATCGATCCCGACGCCTTTGCGGCCGGCACTATCAAGCTCAGCCCCGAGCTTTCGATGCAGGCGCTGCTGCGCGACGTGGGCGAGCCGCTGGGTCTGTCGGCGGAAACCGCGGCTTATGCCGTGCATGAGGTCGTCTGCGAGAACATGGCGAGCGCCGCGCGCGTGCATGCGGTCGAGCGCGGTGAGATTGTCGGCCAGCATACGCTGATCGCGTTCGGCGGCGCCGCGCCGCTGCATGCGGCGCGTGTGGCCGAAAAGATCGGCGTCTCCAGGGTGATCGTGCCGTCGAATGCCGGTGTCGGTTCTGCCGTTGGTTTCCTCGCCGCTCCCATCGCCTATGAGCTGGTGCGCAGCCGTCATGTCCGGCTCGACGATTTCGACACCGAGGCGGTTTCCGATCTCTTGCAGGAGATGGCGACCGAAGCCCGCGCGCTGGTCGAGCCCGGCGCAGCCGGCGCACCGGTGCGCGAGCGCCGCGCCGCCTTCATGCGCTATGTCGGCCAGGGCCACGAGATCACGGTCGAGCTGCCGAACCGGCGGTTGACGGCGGCTGATCTCGCCGGCCTGCGCCAGAAGTTCGAGGCGGACTATTCGGCGATGTTCGAGCGGCCGATCCCGGGCGCCGCGATCGAGGTCCTGAGCTGGTCGGTGCTCGCGACCACCGAGGCGCGCAATCCGCCCACGGTTGCGGCCGTCGCGCGCAAGCCGGCGGGCAAGGCCTCCGGCAGTCGAAAGTTCTTCGACGGCCGCGCAGGCGAGGTGATTGAGATCCCGCTCTATCGCCGCGAGGACATGGCGCCGGGCACAACCATCGCAGGTCCCGCCGTGATCGCAGAGGACGAGACATCTACCTTCGTCTCGACCAGTTTTGACGCCCATATCGACGGTGCCGGCAGCATCGTCATGGAACGAAAGGCGGCCTGATCATGAGCAAGGCAAGCGGCGCGAGCCTGATCGACCTTCAGATCATGTGGCACCGGCTGATCGCCGTGGTCGAGGAGCAGGCGCAGGTGCTGCTCCGCACCGCCTTCAGCCCGATCGTGCGCGAATGCGGCGACCTCTCCGCCGGCGTGTTCGACCTTAGGGGACGGATGCTGGCGCAGGCGGTGACCGGCACGCCCGGTCACGTCAATTCGATGGCCGAATCGGTCAAGCACTTCATCGCGCATTTCCCGCTTGAGACGATGAAGGAGGGCGATGCCTACATCACCAACGATCCCTGGATGGGCACCGGGCATCTCAACGATTTCGTCGTCACCACGCCGTGCTTCAAGGACGGCAAGATCGTTGCGCTGTTCTCCTGCACCAGCCATCTGATGGACATCGGCGGCATCGGCTTCGGACCCGACGCCACCGACGTGTTCATGGAGGGGCTCTACATCCCCATGCTGAAGCTGATCGACCAGGGCGTCGTCAACGAGACGCTGATGGCGATGATCCGCACCAACACGCGGCTGCCGATCGACACCGAGGGCGACACCTATTCGCTGGCCGGCTGCAACGACGTCGGCTGCGAGCGCCTGGTCGAGATGATGGCCGAGTTCGGCATCGACACGCTCGACGAGCTCGGCGACTACATCTGCGACCGCTCGCGCGAGGCCGTGCTAGCCGAGATCGCGAAATTGCCAAAGGGGACTTGGCGCAACAGCATGGTCGTGGACGGCTATGACGCGCCGGTCACGCTGGCCGCGACGCTGACGATTTCGGAAGAGGGCATTCATGTCGATTTCGACGGCACCTCGGCCGCATCGAAGTTCGGCATCAACGTCCCCTTGTCCTATACGACGGCCTACACCGTGTTCGGCCTCGGCTGTGTCGTCGCCTCGCAGATCCCGAACAATGCCGGCTCGCTCTCGCCGCTGACGGTGTCGGCGCCCGCGGGCGCGATCCTCAATGCGCCAAAGCCCGCGCCTGTCGCCTCCCGCCACATCATCGGCCAGATGCTGCCCGACGTGGTGTTCGGCTGCCTGCGCCAGATCATTCCGGAGCGCGTGCCGGCGGAAGGCACCTCGTGCCTGTGGAATCTCAACGTCCGCGGACAGACCCGCTCGGGCGTCGGCGGCAACTACGGGTTCTCAATGGCAGTGACCAGCAACGGCGGCACCGGTGCGCGCTTCGGCAAGGACGGGCTGTCCGCGACCGCCTATCCCAGTGGCGTGCGGGGCACGCCGGTCGAGATCGCGGAGACGCAGACGCCGCTGATCTTCTGGCGCAAGGAGCTGCGTGCGGATTCCGGCGGGGCAGGGCGCACCCGCGGCGGCCTCGGCCAGATCATCGAGGTCGGCACCGGCATTGATGCGCCGTTCGACATTTTGGCAGCCTTCGACCGCATCGATCATCCGCCGCGTGGCCGTGATGGCGGCCGGGATGGCGAGGCCGGTTATGTCGGCCTGAAGTCCGGACAGAAGATGCGTGGCAAGGGCTTTCAGACCGTTCCGCCCGACGACCGGCTGGTGGTGATGACGCCGGGTGGCGCCGGCATCGGTGCGCCCACAATGCGCGATCGCGCGGCGCTCAAGGACGACGTCGAGAGTGGGCTGGTGTCTTCAGAAAATGCCTTGGCGATCTATGGGCACGCGGGGTGACGTGGCTCGTCATGATGATCTCGACTTCGTGCTCTTGCTGACACTCTGGCCCGGCATCGTCACGATCTTGCCGCGTGTGTTGTACGGCTAACCCCGTCCGGGGATTTGTCGATTTAAGCGAAACGGTCAGCCCTACTGCCGTTTCAAATTCGCCCTCGCGCGTCAAATTTGCATCGTGCGCGCATTCCGTCTTTGCACGCCCGGTGATCCGGCGTACGCTATGCCTGCTAGCAGAAGTACAATAGCAACTACTCCAGTGAACGTAGCTCCTTTGGCGATGTGCGCCGAAAGAGGGGGACATCTGTTGGCGACTCGGAGAACGTGTACTGAACTGCAAATACCCCTCGCACCGGCGCTTGCAAGACGCAATCAACAGACTCAAGCGGGAGGAAGTGCACATGAGGAAGCAATGGCTTAATTCGGGCTTACCGGTTCTCGTCGCTGCGACGCTTGCGACGTCGGCGGCGTGGGCTCAAGCCGTGGATACTGCCCGGATCGAGGCCGGTGGTCAGAACGATTGGCTCACCTATCACGGCTCGTACAAGTCGTATCACTACAGCCCCCTCTCACAGATCAATGCCGGCAATGTGAGCAATCTGGGGGTCGCCTGGATTCACATCCCCGGACGTTCGACCCGGGGGCTGCAATCGATGCCGCTCGTTGCCGATGGCGTGCTCTACTACACCGGCTCCTATAGCCGCACCTTTGCGCTGAACGGCGCTACCGGCGAGGTGATCTGGTCCTACTTCCCCGAGCTGGATGAAGCCTTGGTCGCGCGGCAGACCCATTCGCCCTACAATCGCGGTGCCGCCCTCGGCGAGGGAAAGGTCTTTGTGGGGACAATGGATGGCCGTCTCATCGCGCTCGACACGAAGACCGGAAAGGTCATGTGGGACACCAAGCTGATCGATTCCCAGAAGCTGACCGTTGGGTTCACCGGAGCCCCGCTTTACGCCAAAGGCACGGTGGTGATCGGCGCGCAGGGCGGCGAATGGCCGGGCCGGGGCCCGATCTTCGGTGTTGATGCTGCCACCGGCAAGAAGAAATGGGAATTCCTGACGGTTGCCGGCACCGACGACGCCATGAAGACCTGGGGCAATGACTCCTGGCGTACTGGCGGCGGCGGCGGCTGGATGCCGGGTACCTACGATGCCGAGAACAACACGGTCCTGTGGGGCACTGCCAACCCGGCGCCGCTCTACGACTGGTCGGGAGCCGACTACAAGACGCAAGGCGCGCGTCCGGGAGACAATCTCTACACCACCTCGGTGATCGCGCTCGATATCGATACCGGCAAGCTGAAATCCTATCACCAGGAACTGCCTCACGACGCCTGGGACTTCGATAGCGCGGTCGGCGAGTTCGTGATGCTCGATCGCGACGGCCAGAAATACGTCGTCCATCCGAACAAGAGTGGATACATCTTCGTCTATGACCGCAACCTCGGCGTCAAGAACGTCTGGCGGATCACGCAGAACAGCAATTTCGTCAAGGACATTGATCCCAAGACGGGTGCGCTGATCGGTCGTCGCGACTTCACCGCCGGCAAGGTTTCCGAGCCGCTGTGCCCGCACATTTCCGGTGGGGTGAGCTGGAACTCCGGGTCGTACAACCCGAAGACGGGGCTCTATTACAAGCTCGGCCAGGAATGGTGCATGAACCTCGAAGTTCAGAAGACGACCCCGATCGTTGCTCCTCAGGCCCAGCTCAACATCGGCGCCGACTTCAAGATCACGCCGCCGCCCGGCGGTGAGATCTATGGCCATCTCGACGCGCGCGACCCCATCACCGGCACCAAGAAGTGGGAAGTCCGCTTCCCTGAGCCACCGCTCGGTAGCGTATTGTCGACCGGAGGCAATCTGGTGTTCGTGCCGGATTCGCGAGGCACAGTTCATGCCTATGATGCCGACTCCGGTGCCGAACTGTGGAGTCACGGCGACGGCACCGGCCATCAGGGCGGCATCATCAGCTATGCCGTCAACGGCAAGCAGTACATCGCGGTCGTCGCCGGCTTCGGCGGCATGGCTTCGGATGACTACGCGCCGACCTTCGGCGGTGTCTACAAGAGCATGCCGCGCGACGACGGCGCGCTCGTCGTCTACAGTCTGAAATAAGGCCCTCGTGACGCCGGGAGGGAGCGGTGTGACGCCGCTCCCTCCCATCAAATCGAATCTGGATTCCTGAGAGGCAGGTTTAGCCGGTATGCGATTGACCCGGAACATCACGACATTGTCGACGCCGACACTTGCCGTGCTCCTCACGATTTCAGCCTTGCCGTCTCGCGCGCAGCAGCCCCCGCCGCCCGCACCGGACAATGGACAGATCGATGTCGCGCAGTTGTTCGCGACGACCTGTGGCTGGTGTCACTCCGCCGGCGGTCGTGCCGCCGGCAAGGGGCCGCAGCTCATGGATACCAAGCGAGATGACGACTTCATTCGCAACCGGATCAAGAACGGCAAGGAAGGCGCGATGCCCGCCTTCGGCGCGGCGTTCAGTGATGCGCAGATCGAGGATATCATCAAGTACATCCGCGCTCTGAAGCCACAGGAAGGCTAAGCCTGGAAACCAGTACTGAGCCACACCGGAAATCTCATGAAGACCTGTCTCCCCCTCGTGGTCGGCGCCTTGCTGGGATTATCCAGTGTGGCGCAGGGCCGTTCCCTCGACGCGATCCGCGACTCCGGCGCGATCGGGCTATGCGCCCACCCCAACTCGCTGCCCTTCGCCAACAAGGCCGGTGATCCTCCGGGATTTCAGATTGAGCTGGGCCAAGCGCTCGCGCGCGAGCTTGGCGTCTCGCTCAGGCCCGACTGGATCATCACGCAGTACCAGATGCGCAGCGCCGGCTGTGACATCGTGCTCGACATCATCGCCGATCGCGAGGCGCAAGGCGAAACCCGCTTGAGGATATCGAAACCGTACTATCGCACGGGCGTCGCGCTCGCGGTGCCGTCCTCCAGCGCGCTGACCTCGTTCAAGAGCCTGAACGAATCTACCAAGGTGGGCGTGCAGGTCGGATCCGTCGCAGCCATGATCATCGGTCAGCGGCGCGTACCAACATCGACGTTCGGATTCGAGACTGACAGCCTCGATGCGGTGTCGAATCATGACATCGATGCCGCCGCGGTCACGCCCACCGCGGCGAGCTATTTCAATCTGACGCATCCGGACAAGGCACTCCGGATCCTGGATCGCGACGAGAGCGTGGCCGATCTCAACTGGAATGTCGCTGTTGGCATGGTCCGTCCGGATGATGCGTTGCGCGAAGCCATCGACCGGGCACTGGAACGGCTGCGGAAAGACGGTACGATCGACCGGATATACGGCCGCTATGGGATCGTGCTGCAAGCGCCGAAATAGCTGTTTGCTCGAAAGAACGACGCCGTCCCGGCCCAGCCGGGACGGCGTCGCTATGCCAAACATCAGATATGGCTTTGTGCCTCAAGCCGCCGCCTTCTTCCGCGCCTGCTCGGCCTTGTACAGCTCGAACTCTTCCGCGATCGCCTTGGCGATCGAGGGCCGCTGGCGCAGGCGCTCGTAATACGCCTTCAGGTTCGGCCATTTCGCAAGCTCGATCGGCGGCGCCGCCATGGTCCAGTTGATGACCGTGACGAGATAGGCGTCCGCGACGCTGAAATGATCGAGCAGGAACTCGCGTCCCTCCAGGTAATTGTCGAGATAGTCAAGTCGCGACAAGTTCTTCTCCAGCACGTAGGCCTTTGCTTCCTGCGGCGCCTTGCGGTCGAGCACGGGGACGAACAGGCCCTTATGCAGCTCGGTGCCGATGAAGCAGAGCCATTGATGCAGACGCGTGCGATCAATGCCCTGTGCTGCGCCGAGACCGGATTGCGGGAAGCGGTCGGCGACGTACTGCAGAATCGCCGCGTTCTCTGTCAGCACCACGCCTTCATCGGTGCGCAGTGTCGGCACGAGGCCGATCGGGTTCACGGAGCGGAAGTCGGTGCCGTCGCTCAGCACCTTCTTGGTCGGCGGATCGACTTCGAGATAATTCGCCTCGGCCCCGGCTTCGTACAGCGCGACGCGGGTCGCCATCGAACAGGCGAGCGGCGAGAAATAAAGATCCATCTTGGGCCTCCTTAGGCAATTCCTTGGTGTGACTTTTGAAGTGTCGCTCAACCTGGCCAGATTGATTTTTGTACTGTCTTGCATAATATATCACCGGTCAAGGATTAATTTGCGAAATGGTACAAAAATCGAAGCCGCCAGCTGTGGCCACTTCCCCCAAACGCCGCGGTCGCCCGCGCGCCTACGAGCCCGACGTCGCGCTCGGCAAGGCACTCGATCTGTTCCGCAGGCAGGGTTTTGCGGCGACCTCGCTGGATGATTTGAGCGAAGCCACCGGCATGAACCGGCCGAGCCTCTACGGCGCCTTCGGTGATAAGCGCGAGCTCTACATCAAGAGCTACCAGCGCTACCGCGAGGAAGCGCGCGCATCGATGGTCGAGATCTTTCGCCAGGAGATGCCGGTGCGCCAGCGCCTGGAGCGCATCTTCGCCTCCGCGCTGAACATCTATCTCGCAGGTGAGACCGGTCCGCGCGGCTGCTTCACCGTGGTGACCGCAGCCTCAGAAGCGGTGAGCGATCCCGAGATCCGCGCCATGGTGCTCGAGGGCCTCACCGAACTCGACAAGGCTTTTGCAAGTTGCTTCCGCCGCGCAAAAGAAAACGGCGAGTTGCCGGAGAGCGCCGATCCCGCCGTGCTGGCCCAGCTCGCCTCCGCCACCGTGCACACCATCGCCATCCGCGCGCGCGCGCGTGTCCCGCGCAAGGATCTGGAAGCGATCGTGAAGGGCGCGATCGATGTGATGGTGGGAATCAAGGGGTAAGCTGTCGTCCCGGACAAGCGAAGCGCGATCCGGGACCCATAACCACAGGCAAAGGTTTGGCGAAGACTCGGGGTTATAAGTCTACCCGCGACTCGCACCGCACCTTATCGAAAGATCACGCGGTATGGGTCCCCGCGCTCGCCGGGACGACACCGGCGTGCGATCCCGCGCCTGACTACGCCGCCCGGATATGCGCGAGGAAGCGATCGACCTCGTCGCGCAGCCGTTGCGACTGCTTCGACAGTTCGACTGCCGAGCCCAGCACTTCCTCTGCCGCCGTTCCCGTCGCTGCGATGCCGTCGGTGACGCCTGCGATGTTCTGCGAGACTTCGCCGGTGCGGGCGGCAGCCTGCTGGACGTTCTGCGCGATTTCCTGCGTCGCCGTGCCCTGCTGGCTGACGGCGGCCGCGATGGCTGCGGAGATCTCGTCGACCTGCCGAATCGTCGCGCAGATCGACTGGATGCCGTCAACTGCGCCGGTGGTCTCGCCTTGCACCGCCGTCACTTGCGCGTCGATCTCCTCGGTCGCCTTCGCGGTCTGCGTCGCCAGCGCCTTGACCTCCGACGCCACCACCGCAAAGCCGCGGCCGGCCTCGCCGGCACGCGCAGCCTCGATGGTCGCGTTCAGTGCCAGCAGATTGGTTTGCCCGGCGATGCCGTTGATGAAGGAGACGACGTCGCCGATCTTCTGTGCCGCGTCCGCAAGGCTCTGCACGCGCGCGTTGGACCTTTGTCCGTCACTCGCGGCCTTGCCCACCACCTCGGTGGCATGCGCGAGACGGCGGCTGATCTCGCTCATCGACGACGACAGCTCTTCGGCCGCGGCCGCGACCGTCTGCACGTTCTCCGAGGCCAGCGCGGAGGCCGAGGACACCGCATGTGTCTGCGCCTTCGATTGCGCGACGATGGCCGACATCGACCGTGCCGTCTGCTCCATCTCGACTGCCGCGGAGGATACGGTGGCGACGACCTCGCTGATGCTTGCCTCAAAGCTGTCGGCGAGCGCGGCGAACGCCCGCCGCTTCTCCCGCTCGGACTGTGCCACGGTGTCGGCCTGTTGGGCCTGGAGGCGGTTGAAGCTTACGGCATTGTCGCGGAAAACCGCGACCGCCTTCACCATCGCGCCGACCTCGTCATTCGCCTTGCTGGCGGGAATGGCAACGTCGAGACGGCCGTCTGCGAGCTCGCGCATGACGTTCGTGATCGACAGGATCGGACGCGAGATGCTGCGGGCGATGAGGTAGCCGACGATTGCGGCGAGCCCGAGCCCGAGCGCGGCGATGCCGAGCGAAAGCCACCACGCGCGATCGGCGGAAGCGACATAGTCGGCATTGTCCATCACCAGCTCGACGGCGCCGAGCGGCTTGCCGGAAAAGTCCTTGATCGGTCCGAGCAGCGAGGCGACCGGCGTGTTGTCGAGCTTGGCCTGCCGCATGGTGAAGTCGCCGCCGGCGGCGCGACCGTAATCGGCCGCATCGAAGAAGCTCTTGCCCCTCAGCGTGCCGCCGAACAGCTTGAAGCCCGAGCCGTCCGCGAGGTGGAAGGCAATGTCGACATGGCGGTTGAGCTTGAAATCGTCGAGGAACGACTGGCCGAAGGTCAGGCCGAACTCCACGGAGCCGAGATGCTTGCCGGCTTGCGCGATCGGCACCACGCCGCGGATGCCGAGCCCGGCCACGCCGCCTTCGAGGCCGACGACAACCTTGCGCTCCTGGTTGGCGACCAGAACGGTCTTGCGGAAGCCGGAGAGGTCGTCACCGAATTTGGCGGGCTGGTGGACGCGCAGGAACGAGGTTGCTGGCGCCACATGAAACTGAAACTGGTCGACGCCGTATTCCGACTTTGTGGCGGCAAAGACCGGCCCGAACAGGCCGACCAGGGCGTCGCGGTCCTGCCTGGCCATCGCGTCCTGCGTGGCCGGCATCGCGGCCACGACGGCGCTCATGGCGGCGGCGCGGTGGGATTCTTCCGCAATCCGCGACAGTAGCGCATCATAATGGCTGCGCAGCTCGCGCTGGTCGGCGCGGTCGATGATCCCGGAGATGATCCACATCGCCCCGAGCACGGCAAACAGCGCGGTCGCCGCCGCCGTGACCGCGAGGGCAAAGGTGATCCGCATCCTGAGGCCGAGGCGCGCGCGCATGTCCTACTCGTTCTTTGAGCGTTGGTTAATAACGCCTATCAACTACTCGCTAAGAGAGGGTGAACGGGGAGGGCACGGCTAGTGGTTGTGGTCAGTGCGGCGGCTGCCCGCCAAAACGACGGTGTCGTCCCCGCGAACGCGGGGACGACACCGAGGATGGCGCGCGTGCGTGATTCTTCCAGGCAGCCGAAGCGCTAATACCCCCTGGCCCGGTCCACCACATTCTCCAGCGTCCCGCCGGCCTCGAACCGGGCGATTTGTTCGGCAACATAGGCCGAGATCGCGTCCGCATCGGTGTCGGCCGCGTTGTGCGGGGTCAGCACCACCTTCGGGTGGGTCCAGAACCGGCTGTCCGCCGGCTGCGGCTCCTGAACGAAGACGTCGAGCGAGGCGGCGCCCAGCGTACCGTCGTCGAGGCAGGCCAGGATGTCGGCCTCGTTCTGGAGGCCGCCGCGGCCGGCATTGATCAGCACCGGTGCGCCGAGCGGACTGTTGCGGTTGAGTTTTGCGAAGACGTCGCGGTTGAGGATGCCGTGCGTCTCCGGCGTCAGCGGCAACAGGCAGACCAGGATGTCGGTCGCGCGCAGGAACGCATCGATCTGGGTGCTGCCATGGAAGCATTCGACCCCCTCGATCGTGCGCGGGCTGCGACTCCAGCCGGTGACGCGGAAGCCGAGGCGGCGCAGCACGTCGGCCGCGTCGGCGCCGAGCGTGCCCAATCCCATGACGCCGACCGTGACCGCGCTCGCCGGCCATTGATATTTCGGCTCCCAGCGCTTCTCGCGCTGCGAGCCCCGCAGGTAAAGCTCCTGGCGGTGGTGCATCAGCACGTGCAGCACGACATATTCGGTCATGCGATTGGTGAGATCCGGCACGGCGACGCGAACCAGCGGCACGTTGGGCAGGCTCTTGTCCGCCATCAGCGCATCGACGCCCGCGCCGAGATTGAAGATGGCCCGCAAATTGGGGAAAGAGCCGAGGTCACCCGGCACCGGCTTCCACACCGCGGCATAGTGCACCTCGGCCGGATCGAGCCAGGCATCGGGTAGCAGCACCACGCGCCGTCCGCCGCAGACTGCATCGAACCGGACCTTCCAGCGCTCCGGCAGCCAGTTCTGCTGCGTGCTGTTGATCAGGACGGCCAGTGTGCCCATGGTCATTCGAAGTGCCTCGTCGGGTTCCGGTTTTGAAGGCCTTCCTTGGCACGATCTGCCGGATTTTTCTCGCAAATTTTTTCCGCAGCGCTGTCGGGGCGGGGCATAGTGGATCGTCTTCACAACAAGAGTCAGAGAAGGTGCTGCCCATGCTTTATGCGATCCTTTGCTATCACGACGAGGACTTCGTCGGCTCCTGGAGCAAGGACCAGGACGAGGCCGTGATGAAGAAGCTCGCCGTGGTTCAGGAAGGTCTCGCCAAGCAGGGCCGGCTCGGACCGGTGGCGCGGCTACTGCCGACCACGGCGGCGGCGACCTTGCGCAAGGAAGACCCGCCGCTGGTGCTCGATGGTCCCTATGCCGAGACCAAGGAGCAGTTGCTCGGCTTCTACATCGTCGACTGCAAGAATCTCGACGAGGCGCTCGACGTTGCGCGCGACCTTGGCGCGGCCAATCCCGGCGGCGCTTATGAGGTGCGTCCCGTCGGCGTGTTCCGGCCCGGAGGAAATTTGACGTGAGCGAGACCGATACCGCCTGGATCGAGACCGCGCTGACCTCGGCGCGTCCGCAGGCGGTCGGCGCGCTGCTCCGCTATTTTCGCGATCTCGATACGGCGGAGGAGGCGTTCCAGAACGCGTGCCTGCGCGCGCTGAAAACCTGGCCGCAGAACGGGCCGCCGCGCGATCCCGCGGCCTGGCTGATCATGGTCGGCCGCAACGTTGCGATCGACGAGGTTCGCCGCGCCCGCAAGCAGCAGCCGCTGCCCGAGGACGACCAGGCGATCTCCGATCTCGATGATGCCGAAGGCGCGCTCGCCGAGCGGCTCGACGGCTCGCACTACCGCGACGACATCCTGCGGCTAATGTTCATCTGCTGTCATCCGCAATTGCCGGCGACGCAGCAGATCGCGCTCGCGCTGCGGATCGTCTCGGGCCTCACGGTGAAGCAGATCGCGCGCGCCTTCCTGGTCTCGGAGGCGGCGATGGAGCAGCGCATCACGCGCGCCAAGGCCAAGGTCGCAGAGGCCGGAACGCCGTTCGAATCGCCCGGCGCGGTCGAGCGCTCGGAGCGGCTGGCCGGCGTCGCGGCGATGATCTACCTGATCTTCAACGAGGGCTATTCGGCCAGCGGCGACACCGCCGAGCTGCGCAAACCGCTCTGCGAGGAGGCGATCCGGCTGGCGCGGCTGTTGCTGCGGCTGTTCCAGAGCGAGCCGGAAATCATGGGGCTCACGGCGCTTATCCTGTTGCAACATGCACGCAGCGCCGCGCGCTTTGCCGCGGACGGCTCGCTGATCCTGCTGGACGACCAGGACCGCTCGCTGTGGAACGGGACCATGATCGCGGAAGGCCTCGCTCTGATCGACAAGGCGATGCGCCATCGCCGCAGCGGTCCCTACCAGATCCAGGCCGCGATCGCCGCGCTGCATGCCCGCGCATCGTCACCCGAGGAGACCGACTGGACGCAGATCGACCTGCTCTACGGCGCGCTCGAGGTGGTGCAGCCTTCGCCGGTGGTGACGCTCAACCGCGCGGTCGCGGTCTCCAAGGTGCGCGGGCCGCAAGCCGCGCTCGATCTGATCGAGCCGCTGGCGCAGAAGCTTGCCAACTACTTCCATTTCTACGGCGTGCGCGGCGCCTTCCTGATGCAACTCGGCCACAACGACGAAGCCCGCATCGCCTTCGACCGTGCCATCGCGCTCGCCAACACTTCGGCGGAAGCCACCCACATCCGCATGCACATTGATCGCCTGATCCGGGACAGCCTGCCGAAGGGAGGCAGTGGAGGCGTCAAGCAAGGTGCGAAGGCGCAGTAGGGCCTTGCCGTCATTCCGGGGCGATGCGAAGCATCGAACCCGGAAGCTCGAGATTCTCAGGTGCGCAATTGCGCACCTTGATCTGGTCCTTCGGACTATCCCGGAATGACGACCAAAAATCATTCCTGTCTCATGTCGGCCCCAGCCACCCCCCTTCGTCCTAAGCCCGTATCCAGGGAGCCATTCATGTTGAAAGGTGTTGCCATCTTCGCCGTCGTGCTCGCGGTCGGAATTGCGGGAGTGCTCGTCTTCGCCCTCTCCAAGCCCGATACGTTCCGCGTCGAGCGCTCGCTCGCCGTGAAGGCGCCGGCTGAAGCGATCTACCCGCTGGTTGCCGATTTCCACCGCTGGACGGGTTGGTCGCCCTATGAGGGCCGTGATCCCGGCATGAAGCGCACCTTCGGCGGAACTGCGGTCGGCAAGGGCGCGACCTACGCCTGGGACGGCAACAGCAACGTCGGCGCAGGGCATATGGAGATCCTCAAGGCAAATACGCCGTCAAAGTTGCGCATCAAGCTCGATTTCGAGCGTCCCTTCGAGGGGCACAACACCGCCGAGTTCACGTTTGTGCCGCAAGGCGATGCCACACTGGTCACATGGGCGATGTACGGTCCTGCCCCGTTCATGTCCAAGGTCATGCAGGTCTTCCTCAACATGGACAGCATGATCGGCAAGGACTTTGAGGCCGGGCTCGCCAGCTTGAAGAAGCTCACCGAGAAGTAACGGCCTCGCACCTCAAG
>NZ_LGHL01000178.1 GCF_001908205.1 Bradyrhizobium sp. NAS80.1 | reverse complement strand
GGCCGCGGGCTCAGCGGTGCCCGTACTGCAGAAGACAAATCCTTGAAAAGTCGCTGCACAAACAAGTTCTGCCAAAGTAGTGCTAGCAGTCCAGCAGCTTCATCTGATCCCGCGCCACGAAAGACTCTGCAAAGCCTCATCAAACACGCTGGCGACTTCCTTCTTCTCAAACTCCGAGCCGCGCACCGCGGTGTGATCGGCGGTCACCGTCAATCATCTGCTGGAGATAGATTCATGCGCCGACACGATCGCCATCAGACTCTTCTCTGAGATGAGGCAGTTGTCCTGTGGTTCCATAGATGAATCCCCAAATTGCTGACCGTTCCCGGGACGGACCTGCCTCGTCATCCACCGGCCGCATCAAACTCGGAATAGCCCGATCAAGGCAGAGGCGGTGTTGCTCGGATGCTTACCGCTCAATCTCTGCCCGCATCACATGGCCTGCCCTCGCCGATCCGGCCGAGCAGTGAATCGACATCGGCAAACCGGACCTGCGCGCCAAAGTCGGAAGCGCTGTTGATATCGATGTTCTGGTAGACCAGCTGCGCTTGCGGCGTCACGGTTCACACTCACCATTGATAGCGCAGGCCGGCGGTGCCTTTGACGCCGTTGCGCTTGCCGCCGCCGTCGTTGCTGATGGCGAACTGATAGCCGGCATCGCCATAAGCGGAGAAAATGCGCGTCGATCTTCGTGGTGAAGCCGGCGTCGACATCCATTTACTGCGCTGACGTGACATTTGCGTCACACCGTGGAGCCTGACGTGTCAATCTGGCATGTCGGAAATCAGCCGCCCCTCGCGTGATGCATGAACAACTCTCAAGCGTAGGCGGCATTAATCCGAATATGATTCAGCTTTCGGTAGGTCGACCCGCAACCGAAATAGCTCCTCGGGAAGCCTAGCGGCGTTGCCCACACCCACGACTGGCAATAGCTCGGCGTGGTTCCGGCTTGCCGGGATTCGATCATTTGCCGATCAGGCCCAGCGCCGTTTTGATGACCTGCGCAGATGTGGCCGCATTTCTAAACATCTCAAATTGTTGCTGACTGTGAACTTGCGTGGTACGCGCAACAGCGCTGTCGCACAGCCGGGAGACTGCCTCGAATAATCCAATGATTAACTCGACGGCGACATATTATCGCCCGCACATTGACGGGCTCCGGGCCGTCGCCGTGATGGCGGTGGTGCTCTTTCACGCATTCCCCGAGATCGTCCCGGGCGGATTCATCGGCGTAGACGTCTTCTTTGTTATCTCTGGCTTCCTGATCTCGGGAATTATCTTCGACCAAGTCAGCGACGGCTCCTTTACGCTCACTGACTTCTACACCCGACGTGTCCGGCGTATCGTTCCAGCGCTGCTTCTGGTAACGGCTATAACCGTCGCAGCTTCGTGGCTTATCCTTCTGCCAAGTGCCTTTGCGCATTTCGGCCAACAGGTTCTGGCTAGCTCGCTCTTCTGCGCCAATTTCTTCTTTTGGCTCCAATCCGGTTATTTCAGCCCCGACGCGAGTTCATTCCCGCTTCTGCACCTCTGGTCCCTCGGCGTCGAGGAGCAATTCTACATCGTCTGGCCGCTCCTGGCGCTGGTGTTGGCGAAGCCGCGACAATGGTTCGTCGCAATCCTGCTAATTGGAGGGGCCTCTTTCCTGCTCTCGGTGGTGCTCGCCGATCATCGCGAGTTTGATTTTTATCTGCCTGCTACCCGCGCATGGGAACTGATGGCGGGGGCTGCCTTGGCGTGGCTCGACCGTCGCGCGCCGGCAATGAAGAGACTGCCCATCCCCAGCTTCCTTTTCGGAACTGGGCTTGCTCTGATCACGGCCAGCTCTTTTCTGTTCGATCAAACCGTCCAATACCCAAGCTGGCGCGCGGCAGTGCCCGTCACTGGCGCTGCGCTGATCGTGACTGCTGGAGCGCAAAGCCGCTTCGCCGCTTTCGTTCTCTCCAACCGCGCGGCAGTCTTCACAGGCCTCATCAGCTATCCACTGTATCTATGGCATTGGCCGGTCCTCGTGCTGGCGGCCGCCGCGAAATTCATGCCGCTGACGCCCCTTGAGCGCGGCGCAGCTGTCGTGATCGCCTACGTGCTCGCGGCCACAACGTTCCGATTTGTCGAGCTCCCGATTCGATCAAAGCGCGCGTCACGCACACACGTCATCACCTTGACAGCCGGACTTGCCGCGATCGCTGTTGTGGGGGCGATCATCACAGGCGCGGGCGGTTTCCCAAACCGCTTTCCAGCCGACTTGCTGATAGCTGACAGCGAGCGACCCGCCGCGTGGCGGGTGGACGAGTGCCTCCTGAATCTGGCGTCACAAACTCAATTCGCGGAAAGCTGCATCGAAAGCCGCCGACCGCTGGTCGCGGTGTGGGGCGACTCGACGGCCGGCGCGCTTATGCCGGGATTGCGGGACATGCAAAGCCGATCGCCCTTCGGGCTGACGCAGTTGACAGCCAGTAGCTGCCAGCCGTTGCTGGCTGGCGTGCCTCCAAGCTGCGAAGCCAACAATCGGCGTGTTTTGGCGCTGATCGAACAGGCGCACCCGGACGTCGTATTGCTTGCCGGCTTCGGCCCGCTTGACGAGGCCGAGAAGGAAGGTTGGACCGCAACGTTGGCAGCTCTGAAAGGCATTCGCACGCGTGTCGTTGTGATCGGCCCTGCCCCCCTATGGAAGCGCGGCTTGCCCGAACAGTTTCTCAGTTACTACATCTCTCACCGAGACCGACTTCCGGAGCGATCCAACACTCAAGTCAAGAATCTGTGGGACGAACGCTCCGCCAAACAGTTCTTCACACAACAGAACGTCGAGTACGCTTCGGCGTGGGATCGGCTCTGCAATGCCGATGGCTGCCTGACCAAAACCGATGAAAAGGGGCTCTCGGCTCTGGACGGCGTGCATCTCAGCGCAAGTGCTTCCATTTTTCTTGTCAATTCGATCAACAATGACGTGGCCTTAACGCCGAGGGTAACGGATCAGAACGGGAGGCAATAACGAGTGGCAGCATCCGGCCTCTCCGCGCTGGCAATCAATCGTACGGATGAGTTGGGCTGAAGTCAGCTTCGTTTGCTGCGCCGAACACCACGCCGGCGGTCCTTCGCCGCCGGCTTCGGAGCCAGTTCCGGCATCTCGGCTTGAACCTCGCGATAGCGCGCCAGCATCCGTTCAAAACTGGCATGCAGCGTCTCGGCGATGTCGGGGCGCCGCTCGAGGCCGGCCAGGATCGATGCGGCCGCCTCAATGGTTGAGAGACCGTCGCGGCGCGGCTCGCGGCGGAGGCGCCCATAACGCGAGGGGTGCGCCGGGTTGAGGATCACGCGCTGGCATTTCAGCATCCAGGGATTGCGCCACCACAGTGCCTTGGCCTGGCTCCAGGTGCCATCGAGCAGCACCACGCCCTCGATCTTGTTCAGGATGGCACGTTGGTTCTCCGCGACCTCGCCCTTGCGGGTCAGCGCGACGATCTCGCCCTCGGCCTCGAGATCGGCGGCGCGCGCCGAGCCGAGATACAGCACGGCCCAGCGCGCGGCGTTCTCGACCGGCCGGCCCAGCGCCTTGGACAGGCTCGGCCAGGACAGGCCGACGCGCACGGTGGCATCGGAGAAATGCCTCGCCAGCAGCCGCGCGGTGCCGAGCGCCCTGTCCTGCTCCTGCGGATGCTGGAGGATCAGAAGCCCGAGGCGATTTTCAATGGACGTGACACTGTCGCAGATGCACAGCGGCATCGGCTTCTGGCAGTGCGGGCATTCGGGGATCGGCTCGGCCGGCGCGGCGGTCGTGTCTGGCGGGTTCGACATGGGCGCCGCTATACGCTCGAAGCGGCGCTTCAACAACCTATTCCGCCGGCGCGGCGAGCGGGCGCGGCTCGGAGCGCCGCCGCAGCCGGTCGATCAGCAGGTAGATCACCGGCGTCGTGTAGAGCGTCAGGATCTGCGAGACGAGCAGGCCACCGATGATGGTGATGCCGAGCGGGCGCCGCAGCTCAGTGCCCGGCCCGGTTGCGATGACCAAGGGAATGCCCGCGAACAGCGCTGCCATGGTCGTCATCAGGATGGGACGGAAGCGCACCTGACAGGCCTCGAAGATCGCCTCTGCCGAGGACAGGCCGCGCTGGCGCTCGGCATCGAGCGCGAAGTCCACCATCATGATGCCGTTCTTCTTGACGATGCCGATCAACAGGATGATGCCGACGAAGGCGATCACCGTCAGCGGCGTGTTGGTGATCTGCAGCGCGAGCAACGCGCCGAGGCCGGCCGAGGGCAGCGTTGAGATGATCGTGAGCGGATGGGCGAGACTCTCATAGAGCACGCCCAGCACGATATACATCGCGACCAGTGCGCCGAGGATCAGGAGCGGCTGGCGGCCGCTGGTCCTGGCGAAATCCCCGGCATTGCCGTCGAAACTGCCGCGAATGCCTTCCGGCATATGCAACTCCTCGACCGCGCGCTGGATGTTCTGGGTGGCGACCTGGAGCGGCACGTTCGGCAAGAGGTTGAACGAGACCGTCGTCGAAGGAAACGATTGCGAATGATAGACCGCGAGCGCGGCGAGCCCGCGCGTCGCGTGCACAACGGCCGACAGCGGCACCTGCGTGTCGCCCGCGCCGGCGACATAGATCCGTTCGAGATTGGACGGATCGACCTGGAATTTCGGGTCGATTTCCAGCACGGTCATGTACTGGTTGCGCTGGGTGTAGATGATCGAGATCTGCCGCTGCGAGAACGCGTTGTTCAAGGCGTTGTCGATGTCCTGCACCCGGACGCCGAGCGCCGAGGCCTTTTGGCGGTCGATCGAGAGGGTAAGCTGAAGTCCGCCGGGGTCGCGGTCGCTGGAAATGTCGGTGATGCCTTCGACCGTCTCCATGCGCTTGGCCACGATCGGGGCCCACTTCTGGAGCAGGTCAAGGTCGGTGCTGGAGAGCGTGTACTGGTAATCGGAGTCGCTCTGCCGTCCGCCCGCGCGCACGTCCTGGGCGGCGAACATGAAGAGGCGGATGCCGGGCACCGGGAATAGAGCACGCCTGAGACGGTCGATCACGACTTGCGTCGAGACGTGGTCGCGTTCTTCCGGCGGCTTCAGGCTGATGAACATGGTGCCGCGGTTCGAGGTCGCAGCCCCCGGCCCGCCTCCGCTGCCGACCGTCGAGCCGATGCCGGCAACGGCCGGATCCTGCATCACGATGTCGGCAAGCCGCCGCTGCAGGCTGAGCATCGACTGGAACGAGATGTCGGCCGAGGCGCGCGTCGCGCCGATGACGAAGCCGGTATCGTCGGTCGGGAAATAGCCCTTGGGGATCTTGATGTAGAGCGTCACGGTGAGGCCGATGGTTGCGAAGAACACCAGCAGCGTCAGCAGCGGAAATTCCAGCACGGTGCGCAGGGTGCGGGTGTAGAAGGCGACGATGCGCGACAGCGAGCCTTCGATGACGCGGTCGAACAGTGTCGCAGTCCCCGAGGTGGTCTCCCGGATGTAATGGGCGCATATCATCGGCGTGACCGTCAGCGACACCAGGGTCGAGACCACGATCGCGAAGGTCAGCGTCAGCGAGAATTCGCGCAGCAGGCGCCCGACGATGCCGTCCATGAAGATCAGTGGCGTGAAGGCTGCGATCAGCGACAGGCTGATCGAGACCACGGTGAAGCCGATCTGCCGGGCGCCGTCGAGGGCCGCCTGAAACGGCCGCAGGCCATGCTCGAGATTGCGGTACATGTTCTCGATCATGACGATGGCGTCGTCGACGACGAAGCCGACCGAGATCGCGAGCGCCATCAGCGACAGGTTGTCGATCGAGAAACCGGCCACCCACATGCCCGCGCAGGTCCCGGCCAGCGCCAGCGGCACCGAGATGCCGGCCGCGATCGTCGGCGTCAGCCGCCGCAGGAACACGAACACCACGACCATCACAAGGAAAGCGGTCGCCAGCAGCGTCCACTGCATGTCCAGCACGCTGGCGCGGATCGTGCTGGTGCGGTCGACCAGGGTGGAGACGTCGACGCCGGCCGGGATCCACTGCCTCAGGTTCGGGATCAGCGCTTTCACCCTGTCGACGGTGTCGATGACGTTGGCATCGCCCTGCTTGGTGATCTGGATCAGCACGGCCGGCTGCTTGTTGAACCAGGCGATCGAGCGGGCGTTGCGGACAGAGTCCTCGATGTCGGCGACGTCGGAGAGCCGCACGAAATTGCCGCCGGAGCTCTTGATGACGATGTCGCGGAACTCTTTCGCGGTGCGCATCTGCCGGTTCAGCGACAGCGTCTCGCTCTGGCGCTCACCGTTGAAGATGCCGACCGGACCGAGCGGGTTGGCGTTGATGATCGCGGTCCGCACGTCGTCGGTGGCAATGCCGGCGTTGGACAGCGCGACGGGGTTGAGTTGCACCCGCACAGCCGGCTGGTCGGCGCCGCTTACCGTCACGTCACCAACACCAGGCACCTGCGAAATGCGCTGTGCAAGGACCGTATCGGCGACGTCGTAGATCGCGCTGGCGGATAGGGTCTTCGAGGTCAGCGCCAGGACGAAGACGGGGGCGCCGGCGGTGTTCGCTTTCCGGAATCTCGGCAGCGTCGGCAGATCACTCGGCAGGTCGACCAGCGCGGCATTGATCGCCGCCTGGACGTCGCGGGCCGCCTTGTCGATGTTGCGGCCGATATCGAACTGGAGCTGGATGTTGGAGACGCCGAGCGCGCTCGTCGAGGTGATCTGGTTGATGCCGGCGATCTCACCCAGGCGCCGTTCGAGCGGCGAAGCGACCGTCGCGGCCATCACGGAGGGATCGGCGCCCGGCCGGTTCGCGGTGACGAAGATGGCGGGAAAGTCGACGTTCGGGACCGAGGCGACGGGGAGGAACTCGTAGGCCACGACACCCAGCAGGAACAACCCGATCGACAGCAGTGTGGTCGCGACCGGACGGCGGATGAAGGGCTCCGAGATCGATGCCATCACTGCATCCCCTCGGTCGCGCCCGCGACAGGCGGGCCGCCGGATTCAGCCGGCGGCAAGGCCTGCTCGAGGCGGCGGTTGATGCGGTCGAGCGCCAGATAGATCACGGGCGTCGTGTAGAGCGTCAAGAGCTGGCTGAGCAGCAGGCCGCCGATGATGGAGATGCCGAGCGGAAAGCGCAGCTCGGCGCCGGTGCCGCTTTCGATCGCGAGCGGTAGCGCGCCGAACAGCGCCGCCAGCGTCGTCATCATGATCGGGCGGAAGCGCAGCAGGCAGGCCTGCACGATTGCATCGTTGGCCGACATCTCCTGCCCGCGCTCGGCTTCGAGCGCGAAGTCGATCATCATGATCGCGTTCTTCTTGACGATGCCCATCAGGAGGATGATGCCGATCAGGCCGATCACCGAGAGGTCCTGCCCGAACAGGACCAGCGCCAGGATCGCGCCGACACCGGCCGACGGCAGCGTCGAGAGGATGGTGATCGGGTGGATGTAGCTCTCATAGAGCACGCCCAGCACGATGTAGATCGTGATCACGGCCGCAAGCAGCAGCCAGGGCTGGCCGGCCAGCGCCTTGGCGAATTCGGCGGCGTCGCCTGCATAAACGCCGACAATGCTGTTGGGCATTCCGATGCGCGTCTCGATCGTCTTGACCGCCGCGACCGCATCGCCCAGCGCCGCGCCCGGCGCGAGATTGAAGCTGAGCGAGATCGCCGGGAATTGCGCCTGGTGCGAGATCGCGAGCGGCGCGGTGGTGCGGGTCAGCGTCGCCACGGCGGACAGCGGCACCTGCGCGTTTGGCCCGCCGGCGATCGCGCCCGCCCCGCCCGGCAGATAGAGCTTCGACAGGATCGAAGGATCGCGCTGGTACATCGGCAGTGCCTCCAGCACGACGCGGTACTGGTTGGCCTGGCCGTAGATGGTCGAGATCTGGCGCTGCGCGAAGGCGTCGTTGAGCGTATCGGTGATGGCCTGGAGGCTGACGCCAAGCTGGCCAGCGCGGGTGCGGTCGACGTCGAGCTGTGCCCGCAAGCCGCCTTCCTGCGCCTCGGACGAGACGTCCCGGAACAGGGGATCCCGGCGCATCTCCGCAACCAGCTTGCGCGCCCATTCCGACACCAGCGTCGCATCAGTGCCGGTCAGCGTGTACTGGTATTGCGAACGGCTCGACTGGGTCGATATCTGCACGTCCTGAACCGGCTGGAAATAGACGGTCATGCCGGGGATGCCGGCCACCCTCTCCTTCAGGCGGGTCACGACCGCGGCGACATCGTCGCGCCGCTCGCCGCGCGGCTTCAGCGTCATCACGAGACGGCCGACATTGGTGGTCGGGTTGACCGAGCCTGCGCCGATCACCGAGACCACGCCGACCACGTCGGGATCGGCCTTGATGGCGTCGGCAGCCTCAGCCTGCCGCTTCTGCATCTCCGCGAACGACACGTCCGGTCCGGCTTCCGTCACCGCTGTGATCGAGGCCGTGTCCTGGAGCGGCAGGAAGCCTTTTGGCGCGACGACGTAGAGAACCAGGGTCGCAATCAGCGTGGCGAAGGTGACGAGCAGCGTGGCGCGCTGGCGCTCCAGCACCCAGAGCAGCGTCCGGTGATAGAACTCGACGGAGCGGTCGATCAAGCGGCTGATCGCAGCCAGCCCCGGCACGGCAAGCTCCTCGTGGGCGTGCTTGAGCAGCCGCGAGCACATCATCGGCGTCAGCGTCAGCGAGACCACCGCCGAAGTCACGACCGCGATGGTCAGCGTCAGCGCGAATTCACGGAACATCCGCCCCACGAGGCCCGACATGAACAGCAGCGGGATGAAGACCGCGATCAGCGACACCGTCAGCGAGATCACGGTGAAGCCGATTTCGCTGGCGCCCCTCAGCGAGGCCTCCATCGCGCCGTCGCCGTTCTCCATGTGGCGGACGATGTTCTCGATCATGACGATGGCGTCGTCGACGACGAAGCCGGTGCCAATCGTGAGCGCCATCAGCGACAGATTGTCGAGGCTGAAGCCGGCAAAATACATGATGCCGAAGCTCGTGATCAGCGACAACGGCAGCGCCACGCCGGCTATCAGCGTGGCCCGCAGCGAGCGCAGGAACAACAGCACCACCAGCGTCACCAGCACGACGCTGAGGATCAGCGTGAACTGCACGTCGCGGACGGAGGCGCGGATTGTCACGGTACGGTCGGAGACGATGGTCAGGTTCACGCCGGCGGGAATGGCGCGCTGGACTTTAGGGATTTCCGCCCGGATCTGTTTGACGACGTCGATCACATTGGCGCCGGGCTGGCGCTGGATGTCGATGATGACGGCCGGCGTGCCCTGGTACCAGCCGCCGGTACGGTCATTCTCCAGGCCATCGACGATCTGCGCAACGTCGGCAATCGTGACCGGCGAGCCGTTGCGATAGGCAATGATGATCGGCTTGTACGCCTCGGCGACCGCAATCTGGTCGTTGGCCGCGATGATGTAGGATTGCTGCGCGCCGTCCAGCGATCCCTTCGGCCCGGAGACGTTGGCGTTGGCGATCGCGGCACGCAGGTCCTCCATGGCGATGCCGTAGGCCGCCAGCCGCGAAAGGTCGGCCTGGATACGAACCGCCGGCTTCAACCCGCCGAGCACGGAGACGCGTCCGACGCCGGAAATCTGGCTCAGCCGCTGCGCCAGAAGCGTGTCGGCGATGTCGCTCATCGCCCGCAGCGAGATCGTGTCGGAGCGCAGCGCCAAGGTCATCACCGGCGCGTCCGCCGGGTTCACCTTGGCGTAGGTCGGCGGATAAGGCAGGGTCTTGGGCAGCACGCCGGCTGCCGCGTTGATCGCGGCCTGCACGTCCTGGGTTGCGCCGTCGATGTCGCGGTTGAGATCGAACTGGAGCGAGATCTGGCTGACGCCGAACGAGCTGGTCGAATTCATCGCCGACAGCGACGGGATCTGGCCGAGCTGACGCTCCAGCGGCGCTGTGATCAGCGAGGCGATCACGTCCGGGCTCGCGCCGGGTAACTGCGTCGTCACCTGCACGGTCGGGAAATCGACCTGCGGCAGCGCCGAGACCGGCAGCGAGAAATAGCCGAGCGCGCCGCCGATCAGCAGCGCGATACCGAGTAGCGAGGTCGCGATCGGCCGGCGGATGAAGGGTTCGGAGACGCCCATGGGATGCGCCTGCCGCTCAGGCGGTTGCTGTTGGAATCATGGCTGCTTTGCTCCGCTGCCCGATGCCCCCGGACTTGCCCCCGGTCCTGGCGCCGGCCCGGTCTGACCCTTCTGGTCGCCTTCGCTGCTCTTCCGCTTGGCGCGGAATTCCCCGTCCTTGGCTTGCCCGTCCTTCTGGCTTTCCTTCTGGCTTTCCTTC
Source organism: Bradyrhizobium sp. NAS80.1 (assembly GCF_001908205.1). GTDB lineage: Bacteria > Pseudomonadota > Alphaproteobacteria > Rhizobiales > Xanthobacteraceae > Bradyrhizobium. Next base: position 24,203 of record NZ_LGHL01000178.1, on the reverse strand, counting down.
TGGCTTTCCTTGGCGCCGTCCTTCTTCTGAACGTCCGGTCCGAGCGAGCGCTTGCGCGGCGCGAGATCGGCCGACGGAGTCTGGTCATCGCGCCCGACGATCACCTTGGAGCCGTCGGACAGGTTGGCAAAGCCCGTGGTCACGACCCGGTCGTTCGGCGACAGGCCGCTGGCGATGACAGCATCATGCTCATTCTGCTGGGTCACCGTCACGGGCTTGGCTGAGACGACGTTGTCCTCGCCGATGACATAGCTGAAGGTCCCGATCGGGCCGCGCTGCACCGCCGAGGTCGGCACCACCAGCGCCTGCGTCAAGGTCTCGACCTTGAGGCGGACATTGACGAACTGGCCCGGCCAGAGCTGATAATTGGCGTTGGGGAACTCCGCCTTGAGCCTGAGCGTGCCGGTGGTCTGGTCGACCTGGTTGTCGATGCCCGTGAGCTTGCCGGTGTCGATCACCGTGATCCCGTCATTGCCGAACACGTCGACCGCGAGCGCCCCCTTCGCCGCCGCCGCATTGACGCGTGTGATCTGCTGCTGCGGCAGGCTGAACCACACCGCGATCGGCTGCAATTGCGTGATGACGACAAGCCCCGTGATGTCGGCGGCGTGGATGATATTGCCCTGATCGACCTGGCGAAGGCCGGCGCGGCCCGAGAGTGGCGCCACGATCCTGGTATAGCTCAGCGTCGCCGCCGCGTTGTCGATCGCGGCCTGGTCGGCCCTGACCAGTGCCTCGGTCTGTGCGACCAGCGCACGCTGGGTGTCGGCCTGCTGCTTGGACCCCGCATTGGAGGCGGCGAGCTGCTCGTAGCGAGCGAGGTCGATGCGCTGGTTGGCGAGCTGGGCCTGGTCCTGTGCCTTCTTGGCGACGGCCTGGTCGTACTGCGCCTGGTAGATCGCCGGATCGATCTCGCCGAGCACGTCGCCCTTCTTGACGTCCTGCCCTTCGGTGAAATTCACCGCGATCAGCTTGCCATCGACCTGCGAGCGCACGGTCACGGTGTTGAGCGCGCGGATCGCACCGACGCCGTCGAGAAAGACCGGCACGTCCTGGATACGCGGAGTCGCAGCCAATACCGGCACGGGCAGATCGGGCCGCTGATTGCGGTTGTTCGCCTGCTGTTGCTGATGAATCGCGGTCCAGCCGACATACCCGAGGCCGCCAAGGATCGCGAGCGTGATCAGGGTCATCACGAAGCCGCGACCGCGCGACTTCTTCGCCGTCCCCTGTTTCGCGCTTTCCTTCATATCCGGCTTAAAGAGCATTGACCGGTTTCTCCATTCGCGGCTCCCAGCCGCCGCCGAGCGCTTGATACAGGCTGACGATGGCAAGAAGCCGTGCGAGTTGGGCCTGCCACAACGCATCTTCCGCCTGAAATAGTGTCTGCTGGACGTTCAGCACGGTCACGATGTCGGCGGTGCCGGCGTGCAATTGCTGCTCGGCAAGATCGAACGCGCGCTTCGAGGAGGTAACGACATCGCGCTGCAATTGCAGCTTGATCGTGGTCTGCTTGATCGAGTAGAGCGCATTGTCTACGTCGGCAAAGGACTGGACGATGGTCTTGCGGTAGGTCTGGAGCAATTCATCCTGCCGCGCCTTGGCGAATTCGAAATTGCCGAGGATCTTGCCGCCGTCGAAGATTGGTTGCGTCGCGCTGCCGACGAGCTGGAAGAACGCCGCATGCGGCTGGAACAGCGACACAAGCGCGGAGCTCTGATAGCCGCCATTGCCGGTCAATTGGATGGTCGGGAAGAACTGCGCACGGGCGTTGCCGATATTGGCGGTGGCGGAGGCAAGCTGCGCCTCCTGCCGACGGATGTCCGGCCGCTGCGTCAAGATTTCTGACGGCAGGCCCGGCGTGACGCGCGGGATCGCGATCTTGTTCAGCGAGCCGCCGAGCACGCGCACGCTCTCCGGCGGCCGCGACACCAGCACGGCGAGCGCGTTCATGTTCTGGTCGAGCGTCTGGCGCAACGGCGGCACCGTCGCCTTCTGGTTGCCCAGCACGCTCTCCTGCTGCGCGACGTCCAGATCGGTGCTGGTACCGGCCTTGCGGCGCTCCTTGATGGCATCGAGGATGCGCTGTGCGCTCGCGATGTTGTTCTGCGCGGTCCGCAGCCTGTCCTGCGAGGACAACACCTGGAAATAGGCGTTGGCAACCCCTGCCAGCGTCGTCAGCGCGACGACGTCACGATCGAACCGGTTGGCGATCGCCGTCTCCTCCGCCGTCTGCAGCGCGTCGCGGTTCTGGCCCCAGAAATCGAGCTGGTAGCTCGCGCTCAGGGAAGCCGAATAGTTGACGACCTCGCGGCCGCCGTTGGTGAGTCCGGAGGCCGACGAGCCAGAGGTGCGCGAATAGGTCTCGGAGCCGCTGCCTGACAGGCTCGGCAGCAACGCCGCACCCGCCTGCCGCGCCAGTGCGTCGGCCTGGACGATGCGCGCGACGGCGGCGGCGATGTCGAGATTGACGGTCTGCGCCTCTTCCATCAGCTGCGTCAGTTCCGTGGACCGGAAGCCGCGCCACCAATCCAATGATGGCGGCGCATCCCCCTTGCCCGCATATTTGTACTGGGCGGGAACGTCGAGCGCGGGATCCGGAAGATCCTGCGTCAGCACGCAAGCCCCCGAACTGGCGGCAACGCACAGCACCGCAACCCAGCGCGCCGCACGCCGCGTCCGGGACGCAGAACCAGTAGACCGCCGCAGGGCGATCGCAGGAACAGCCTGTGTCACATCCACCCCCCGCCGGGCAGATCGAGCCGCCACCGCGTAGCCGGATTAACCGATTCGCGGTCGGACAGTCGGGGGGCTTTCTGCAGCTCGTTCAAAGGTACTGCTTTCTGCGGAACATGACGTCCATTCTAGCCGGGTGCGGAACCGCGGGACAGTCCCGCACCTGCGAGATGCACACCCAAACGCACCGATGTCGGTATCACGCAAATGCAAGATGGCCCTGTCTTGCAGCGATTTTTCGTATACCCGCTCAGTCATGGAGCGCATTCAATCTTACCAAGATTTCATGTGATATTGCGGCCACACCGGCGCCGGGTCTGCACGACCAGGCCGTGCAGACCCGCAACAGCGGTGATGCGGGTTCATCTCACTCTCAAAGCCCGGCCGAACCATTCTCACGAAGCCGTCAACTGCCGAGAACGAATACCCAACCATAGCGCAGATATGACTTCCGTCTTCCGCGTACCATCCATCTTGTCGAGGACATACCTGGCCCGCCGGCGCGCTCGGCCCGAGCAGTCTCTCCTTCCGGAATATCGTTGCTTCGGCGGGTACTTCGACCCGTCTCGCCGCAGCGCAAAAGCCTTCCCCTTTGGCCTGCCAAGCACTAGGTTTGGGCCAAGCCTGCTCAACCCCTTGCTAGTGATTTTCCCCTGACATGACCATTCGAAACGACGTTGTCGAAGCCATCGGCGACACCCCGCTGATCAAGCTCAAGCGCGCCTCGGAACTGACCGGCTGCACCATCCTGGGCAAGGCTGAGTTCATGAATCCGGGCCAATCGGTCAAGGACCGGGCTGGCAAATGGATGATCCTGGAAGCGGAGAAGCGCGGCGAGCTCAAGCCTGGCGGTCTCGTAGTGGAATCGACTGCCGGCAACACCGGCATCGGGCTCGCCGTCGTCGCCAGCGCCCGTGGTTATCGTACGCTAATCGTGATCCCGGAGACGCAGAGCCAGGAGAAGAAAGACTTTCTGAAGTTGTGCGGCGCCGAGCTGATCGAAGTCCCCGCCCTGCCCTATGCCAATCCCAACAACTACCAGCATGTCGGGCGCCGCCTCGCGGATGAGCTGCGCAAGACCGAGCCCAATGGCGTGCTGTTCGCCGACCAGTGGAATAACCTCGACAACGCCAAGGCGCATTACGAGTCCACAGGGCCGGAGATCTGGGAGCAGACCGGCGGCAAGGTCGACGGTTTCGTCTGCTCGGTCGGCAGCGGCGGCACGCTCGCCGGCGTCAGCCGCTATCTGAAAGAGAAGAACAAGAACGTGAAGATCGCCTGCGCCGACCCGCACGGCGCCGGCATGTACGAATATTTCAGGACGGGCGATGCCAAGGCGACGCCCGGCGGCTCGATCACCGAAGGCATCGGCCTCAACCGCGCGACCGCGATCGTCGAGACCGCGAAGGTCGATGATGCCTATCTCATTCCCGATGCCGAAGCCGTCACAGTGATCTACGAGTTGCTGCAGCACGAAGGCCTGTGCCTCGGCGGCTCGACCGGCATCAACATCGTCGGCGCCATGCGCCTCGCCAGGCAGCTCGGGCCCGACAAGACGATCGTCACGGTGCTCTGCGATTCCGGCAGCCGCTATCAGTCAAAGCTGTTCAATGCGGACTTCATGCGCGCCAAGAACCTTCCAGTGCCGGAGTGGCTGGAGAAGCGCAGCAATATCAAGCCGCCGTTCGTCTAGGTCGAGATGGCTTTCAGACGCGTGAAGCCTAGGGCCGCGTATCGTAGGGTGGGCAAAGCGTAGCGTGCCCACCATGCTGCTCGCGATTGCCGAACCATGGTGGGCACGGCGCAAATGCGCCTTTTGCCCGCCTACGAGATCTGCGATCACCGCAAAATCTGGCTCAGGAACAGCTTGGTGCGCGCGTGCTGGGGCGTAGCGAAGAACTCATTGGGCGTATTGGCCTCGATGATCTGACCGGCGTCCATGAACACCACGCGGTTGGCGACCTCGCGGGCAAAACCCATCTCGTGGGTGACGACCAGCATGGTCATGCCCTCCCGGGCGAGGTCGACCATGGTGTCGAGCACCTCCTTGACCATCTCCGGATCGAGCGCCGAGGTCGGCTCGTCGAACAGCATCACCTTCGGGTTCATCGTCAGCGCGCGCGCGATCGCGACACGCTGCTGTTGGCCTCCGGACATCTGTCCCGGAAACTTGTTGGCCTGATGCGGGATCTTTACCCGCTCCAGGAATTTCATCGCGGTCGCCTCGGCGTCCTTCTTGGGGATGTTGCGCACCCAGATCGGCGCGAGCGTGCAATTATCCAGCACCGTGAGATGCGGGAAGAGATTGAAGCTCTGGAACACCATGCCGACTTCGCGGCGCACCGCGTCGATGTGCTTGAGGTTCGGCCCGAGCTCGATGCCGTCGACGACGATCTCGCCTTCCTGGAACTCCTCGAGCGCATTGATGCAGCGGATCAGCGTCGACTTGCCGGAGCCCGAGGGGCCGCAGATCACGATGCGCTCGCCCTTGTGGACCTCGAGGTCGATGTCGCGCAGCACGTGAAACTCGCCGTACCATTTGTTGAGGCCGGAAATCTTGACGATGGGGTCAGCGGACATGGTGGAGCTCGATCAGTTGCGACGGTGGGCGTTGAGGCGGTGCTCGACGAAGAGCGAGTAGCGCGACATTCCAAAGCAGAAGATAAAATAGATGATACCGGCAAATGCGAAGCCGGTGAACAACGTCGACGGCGTCGACCACTTCGGATCCGCGAATGACGCTCGCAGGGAACCGAGCAAATCGAACAACGCCACGATCGAAACGAGCGAAGTGTCCTTGAACAGCGAGATGAAGCTGTTGACGAGGTTCGGAATGACGTGGCGCAGCGCCTGCGGCAGCACGATCAGCGAGGTCGTCTTCCACCAGGACAGCCCGAGGGCGGCGGCAGCCTCACCCTGCCCGCGCGGGATCGCAGCTAACCCGCCGCGTACGTTCTCGGCCTGGTAGGCGCCCGTGAACAGCGCGATTCCGATCAGCGCGCGCACCAGCCCGTCGACCGTGAAATTGCCGGGCAGGAACAAGGGCAGCATGTAGGTCGCGAAAAACAGCACGGTAATCAACGGCACGCCGCGCCAGAACTCGATGAAGGCGATCGAGAAGATCCGGATCAGCGGAATGGTGGAGCGGCGGCCGAGAGCCAGTGCAATGCCGATCGGCAGAGAGGTGACGATCCCGGTGACGGAGACCACCAGCGTCACCAGGAGCCCGCCCCACAAGCTCGTCTGCACGATGGGTAGTCCGCCGTGATCAAGCCCCATCAGCTTGATCACGATCGCGATGGCGACGAAGGCGGCGAGGCTCGAGGCGAGCGTGCGCCAGCCCGCGCGCACCCCGCCACCAAGCCAGAAGGCGATCAGGGAGACGACGACGGTCGTGATGGCGAAATCGACCCAGACCGACTGGCCGGTCCCCTGGATCTGATCGTGCAGCCAGGTCAGCGGAAAGATCAGCCAGGAGATCGCCGTGCCAACCAGCAGGATGAGACTGCCGATGACCCACAGCAGCGGTGCGATGGCAGAGGTCTTGCTGAGACTCAGCAGAGCCTGCCCGGCGCTCATGATGCTGTCGTCGAACAATTGCAGCAGTCCAGCCGTCCAGCTCAGGCCGAAGCCGGAGAACCCGCCGCCGTGCAGCAGGAAGAATGCGACCACCGGAAAGGCGAGGAAGAACAGGCCCGCGTTGAGCCCCTTCGCCGGCAGACGTGGAACGAGCAGCGGCAACAGCAGAACTGCCGCCAGGATCAGTGCGAGGTTGACCCGCCAGCGCTCGGCCTCGGGATAGAAGCCGTAGATCAACTGCGGCAGCTTGGCCTGGATGTAGGGCCAGCAGGCGCCAACCGCGAAGCCGGCATTCTCGGGCAGGCACGCCGCGCGGTCCTTGCCGGTCCAGACCGCGTCGACCATCAGGAACCTGACGGATGGTACGATGGTGAACCCGAGCAGCAAGGCGCCGACGATCGTGAGCAGGATGTTGGTCGGCGAGTTGAACAGGCGGGTGCGCACCAGGCCGATGAAGCCCGTGGTCTTCACCGGCGCGGGACGCTCAGTGAGCAGGTCATGGCGGACGAAGCTGGACGAGGTGATATCGCTCATGCGCCAAGGCTCCGGCTGACGCGCCAACCGTAGACGCTCATGACGGCGCTGGTGACGAGAGAGATCAGGAGATAGACGCCCATCGTCATGGCGATGATCTCGATCGCCTGCCCGGTCTGGCTCAGCGACGTGCCGGCGAACACCGAAACCAGGTCAGGATAGCCGATCGCGACCGCCAGCGAAGAATTCTTGGTGAGGTTGAGATACTGGTTGGTCAGCGGCGGCACGATGACGCGCATCGCTTGCGGCACGACGATCAGCCGGAGCGTGGCGCCGCGACTGAGGCCAAGCGAGGATCCCGCCTCCATCTGCCCCTTGTGCACGGACAGGATGCCGGCGCGAACAATCTCGGCGATGAAGGCGGCAGTATAGGTCGACAGGGCCACCGTCAGGGCCACGAACTCCGGAATGATCCGCGAGCCGCCGGCGAAATTAAAGCCCTTGAGCTGAGGCAGTTCGAACGTGAAAGGCAAACCGAACACCAGCATGGTAACGAGCGGCAGCCCGAACAGCAGGCCCAGCACATAGGGCCAGATGCGGATCATCTGCCCCCGCTGAAACAGCGCGCGCCGCGCATAGATGCGAAGCGCCAGCGCGCCGACGATGCCGACCGCCAGCGCCGCCAGGAACGGCTCAAACCCGCTCTCGCCGATCGGGCGGGGAATGACCAGTCCGCGATTGCTGATGAAGACAATGCCGAGAAGCGAGATGCTTTGCCGAGGATTTGGCAGGGCCGCCAGCACCGCCAGGTACCAGAACAGGATCTGGAATAGGACCGGCAGGTTGCGGATGATTTCGACGTAAATCTCGCCGACGCGCGACAGGAGCCAGTTGGGCGACAGCCGGCACAACGCGACGATGAAGCCGATCACGGTGGCAAAGACGATGCCGACCACCGAGACCACGAGCGTGTTCAGAAGCCCGACCACAAACACGCGCAGGAACGTGTCCGAGCCGGTGTAGGAGATCAGGGTCTGGTTGACGTCGAAGCCGGCATTGTTCCGGAGGAAGCCGAAGCCGGCGGCAATGTGCTGGTTTTCGAGGTTGGCGCGGGCGTTGGAGACGATCTCGTAGCCGATCCAGCCCAGGATCGCCGCAAAGGCAAACTGGACGGCAACGCCGTTCCAGCCTGCCTTGCCGCCCAGCACGCGCCTGACCTTCAGCGCGATCTGGACCGGCGGTTTACGGGCCTCGGTGCTCATCGCCGCAAGCCGCGGATCGAGCGGGATCAGCGGATCGGTGGCGCGAACTGGAGACCGCCCTTGTTCCACAGATTGTTGAGACCGCGATTGATGCCGAGCGGCGAGCCCGCGCCGACATTGCGATCGAAGACCTCGCCGTAATTGCCCACGGCCTTCACCATCCGGATCACCCAGTCCTTGGTGAGGCCGAGCTGTTCGCCGTAATTGCCGTCGGTGCCGAGCACGCGCTTCAGCTCCGGATTTTCCAACTTGGCCTTCTCGTCGACGTTCTTCGAGGTCACGCCGAGCTCTTCTGCGGTGACCATCGCAAACAGCGTCCACTTCACGATGTCGAACCACTGGTCGTCGCCATGCCGCACCATCGGTCCGAGCGGCTCCTTCGAGATGATCTCAGGGAGCACCATATGCTCGTTGGGATTGGCCAGCTTCAGGCGATTGGCGTACAGGCCCGACTGGTCGGTGGTGAAGACGTCGCAGCGCCCGGCTTCATAGGCCTTGACCGTTTCGTCGTTAGTCCCGAACGCGATCACCTCGTACTTCATGTTGTTGGCCTTGAAGTAGTCGGCGAGATTCTGCTCGGTGGTGGTGCCGGTCTGCACGCAAACGGAGGCGCTGTTGAGCTCGAGCGCCGAGTTCACCTTGAGCGACTTCTTCACCATGAAGCCCTGCCCGTCATAGTAGGTCACGCCGGTGAAGTTGGCGCCGAGCGAGGTATCGCGCGAGATGGTCCAGGTGGTGTTGCGCGAGAGCACGTCGATTTCGCCGGATTGCAGCGCGGTGAAGCGGTCCTTGGCCGACGTCGGCACGTACTTGACCTTGGTCGGGTCGTCGAAGATGGCGGCCGCGATGGCGCGGCAGACGTCGACGTCGAGGCCGGTCCAGTTGCCCTTGTCGTCGGGAGAGGAGAAGCCCGGCAGACCCTGGCTGACGCCGCAAGACAGCACGCCCCGGTCCTTGACCGTCTTGAGCGTTTGCGCATCGGCGGCTTGGGCGGTCAGGCCGGCGGCGAGAGCGAGAGAGAGAGCCAGGGTTACGCGTTTCATGGGCTGAGGGCCTTTCAAAATCGTCTCAAGGTCAGGAACGTTGTCTCAGGATCGTCTCTGCCGGGGCTAACTGTACAAAGACTAGCCTTGCAAGAGTCATGCTGGAAAACCTTGCCGAACACTCGCCCATCCCGGGAGGCCATACCTTAATCCCCGCCGCTGGCGCCCGCCGTTCTGGCTGTGGCGCAAGGTTCGGTCAGACGATGGATCGAAGGTCGCGGCAGCCCCTCAACATGCGGCGACTGAATAGCACCTGCGCATCACAGAACGACTGGCGGGCCGGGTCAAGGGGTTGACGGGACTCTTCTGTGTTCTGTTATTAACGGCGGCGGCCTTGGGCCGGCCCGCGGGGCGCGGAGCGCCAAGCGGAAACGCGCTTTTGAAAGCAGACGCATGGATTCCTCGCACCGCTCCCCACAGCACGCCGAGACCCGGCTGGTCACCTCCGGCCGCGACACCAAGGCGCAGAAGGGGTTCGTCAATCCGCCGGTCGTTCACGGCTCGACCGTGCTCTATCCGAGCGCCGAGGACCTGCACGCCCATCGCGGCGAGTTCCAATACGGCCGCCACGGCACCCCCACCACCAAGGCCTTCCAGGAGACGCTGATGGCACTGGAGGGGCCGCAATGCGCCGGCGTCGGCATCACGCCGTCGGGCCTGGCTGCGATCTCCACCACCTTGCTCTCGGTGCTGAAGGCCGGCGACCATCTGCTGGTCTGCGACAACGTCTATCGGCCTTCGCGCAATTTCTGCAACGGCATGCTGGCCCGCTACGGGGTCGAGACCAGCTATTTCGATCCGCTGATCGGCGCGCGCATCGAAAAGCTGTTCAAACCCAACACCCGCGCCGTGCTGGTCGAGGCGCCGGGCTCGCAGTCCTTCGAGATGCCGGACATCCGCGCCATCGCCGAGGTCGCGCATGCACGCGGTACGCTCGTCATCGACGACAACACCTGGGCGACCCCGCTCTATCATCGTTCCCTCGACCAGGGCGTCGACATCAGCATGCAGGCCGCCACCAAATATATCGGCGGCCATTCCGACATCATGTTCGGCACCATCTCCGCCAACGCCAAGGCCTGGCCGCAGATCGCCGAGGGCATCCGCCTGCTCGGCGTCTGCGCCGGTCCTGATGACGTCTTCCTGGCGCTGCGGGGCCTGCGCACGCTGTCGGTGCGGCTGGCGCAGCATCATCGTTCGGGGCTCGACATGGCGCGCTGGCTCGCTGCCAGACCCGAGGTCGCGCGCGTCCTGCATCCGGCGCTCGAGACCGATCCGGGCCACGCGATCTGGAAGCGCGACTTCACCGGCGCCTCCGGCCTGTTCAGCATCGTCTTGAAGCCGGCGCCGCAAAAGGCGGTCGACACCATGCTCGACACGCTCAAACTGTTCGGCATGGGCTTCTCCTGGGGCGGCTTCGAGAGCCTCGTGATCCCCTTCGATTGCGATACCTATCGGACCGCGACCAAGTGGGCGCCCGGTGGCCCGACGCTGCGGCTGCATATCGGACTCGAAAGCGTCGACGACCTCAAAGCCGACCTCGATCGCGGCTTCGCTGCCCTGAAAGCTGCAATGTGAGCCTGGGAACGCGCAGCCGACGCAAACGTTAGCGCCGACGCGCCAACAAATGATTTGATCCGCTGGCATTTGGCGCTAGCCTGACCCTTCGATTCCAATCCGGACACGGAGCATGGGAACGTTGGTTCTGCTCGATCTGATGGGCGGCGTGGCGCTGTTGCTGTGGGGCCTGCACATGGTCCACAGCGGGATTCTGCGCGCCTTCGGCCCGGACTTGCGGCGGCTGCTTGGCAAGGCCCTCAGCAACCGCCTCAGCGCCTTTGCCGCCGGCCTCGGGCTCACTGCCCTGCTCCAGAGCAGCACCGCGACGGCCCTGATCACCAGCTCGTTCGCCGCCGAAGGACTGGTCAGTCTCGCCGCAGCGCTTGCCATCATGTTAGGGGCCAATGTCGGCACGACGCTGATCGTGCAGGTGCTGTCGTTCAACATCGCAGCCGTCGCGCCGGTGCTGTTTGTGCTCGGGCTCGTCGCCTTCCGCTCCGGCCCACGCTCGCGGATCAAGGACATCGGCCGCGTCTTCATCGGGCTCGGACTGATGCTGCTCTCGCTGCACATCCTGCTCGACACGCTGGCTCCGGCCGAGAACGCACCCGGCATGCGCGTCGTGATGTCGGCCATCACCGGCGATCCCGTTCTGTGCATCGTCATCGCGGCAATCGTCACCTGGGCGGTGCATTCGAGCGTCGCCAGCGTGCTGCTGATCATGTCGCTGGCCTATTCGCAGTTCATCTCGCCCTACGCGGCGCTCGCGCTGGTGCTCGGCGCCAATCTCGGCAGCGCCATCAACCCCGTATTCGAGGGTGCCAGGCGCGATGATCCCGCGAGCTATCGCCTGCCGGTCGGCAATCTTGTCAACCGCGTGGTCGGAATCGCGATTACGCTCCCCTTCCTGCACGTGATCGCAGAGCACATGCACGCCTGGCAGCCCGATCTCGCCAGGATGACGGCGGCCTTTCACATCGCCTTCAACGCCGGCACAGCCGTCATCTTCATCGGCCTGCTCGACACCATGTCGCGCCTGTTGACCCGGGTCCTGCCCGACCGCATCCAGGAGGTCGACCCGGCCCGCCCGCGCTATCTCGACGAGACCGCGCTGGAGACGCCGTCACTGGCGCTCGCCGACGCCGCCCGCGAGACGCTGCGCATGGGCGATCTCGTCGAGGTCATGCTGCGCAAGGTGATGGCCGCGATGATGACGGGCGATCGTGCGCTGGTCGACCAGGTCACGAAGACGGACAATGCCGTCGACGGGCTCGACGAAGCCATCAAGCTCTACGTGACCAAACTGACGCGCGGCAGCCTCGACGAGAGCGAGGGCCGGCGCGCAATGGAGATCATCTCCTTCGCCATCAACCTCGAGCATATCGGCGATATCATCGACAAGAATCTCAGCGAGCTCGCGAGCAAGAAGATCAAGCGACGCCTGCAATTCTCGGCCGAGGGCGCCGAGGAGCTCGCCGCCTTCCATAAGCGCACCATGGAGTCGCTTCGCATCGCCTTCGGAGTCTTCATGTCGGGCGACGCCAACGAGGCGCGCAAGCTGCTGGTCGAGAAGACTGCGCTGCGCAACACCGAGCTCGCCGCCGTCGAGCGCCATCTCGACCGCCTGCGCGAGGGCCGGCCCGAGACCATCGAGACCACCTCGCTGCATCTCGACGTGCTGCGGGACTTACGCCGTATCCACTCGCATATCTGCTCAGTCGCCTATCCCGTGCTGGATGCGGCCGGCGAGCCCTATCGCAGGAGCGAGGCCGAGGCGGAGGTCCTGCCCGCTTCGGGCGCGGCGTCGGCGATGCCGCGCTAGGACCGGGATCAGCGATCCAGCGTCTTCGACGCGGTGCCGTGGTTCTTCCAGATCAGCATGATGTTGCGAAGATAAATGATGGTCGCAAACAACTGTCCCACGATGATGACCGGCTCGCGCTTCACGACGCCGTAGATCAGAGTCATCAGGCCACCGCCCATCGAGCAAAACCAGAACGCCATCGGCACCACACTGTTTCCAGCGCGCTCGCTCGCGATCCACTGCACCAGAAATCGCGCGGTGAAGAACAGTTGCGCGACCAGGCCAAACGCGAGCCAGAAATCGAACTTGGCGACGAATACGTCGTAGAAAAAATTGCTCACCGCCTGACCGTATTGAATGATCATGCCTTCACCTCAGTCACATCTGGCGTAGGCTTCTTGCGACGCATCAGCCACCACACGCCGGCGAGATCCATGATGCCGATCCACAGCCTGTCGAAGAAACCATAGTTTGAAACGCCGGAATGGCGCGGCCGGTCGATCACGTCGACATAGGCGATTTCGTAGCCTTCCCGGCGCACCAGCGCCGGCAGGAAGCGATGCAGACCATCGAAATAGGGCAGCATCAGGAACACATCGCGCCGGAACGCCTTCAGGCCGCAGCCGGTGTCGCGCGTGCCGTCGTTAAGGATCGACCCGCGCACGCCGTTGGCGATGCGCGACTGAAACTTCTTGAAGCCGGTATCCTTGCGCCCGACTCGCTGGCCGGCGACGAGCCCGACGCGCGCGCTCTTCTCGACGGCCGCGATCAAGTCCGGCAGGAACGCCGGATTGTTCTGGCCGTCGCCGTCGAGGGTCGCCACGATGGGGCCGCGCGCCGCACGAACGCCGCTGCGCACCGCTGCCGACTGGCCGGTCGACTTGGCGTGACGAAGCTGCCGCAAATTGTCCCGCTGCTGCATGATGGCGGCGAGCCGCTCGCCGGTCGCATCCGTTGAGCCGTCATTGACGTAGATGATCTCATAGGCCCAGCGGCCATCGAGCGCAGCACTGATCTCGGCGATCAGCGGCGCGATGTTGTCGGCTTCGTTGCGCACGGGAACGACGATGGAAACCGAAGGCTGGGACGTCGACAAATCGGAGCTCGTGGTTGGAACTGGCCTGCCCCGGGGAACCGGCGGGCCCGGCAGGCAGCCGCTTTTATGGGGCGGATGCCCCGCGGGCAACCCTTTTGAGGCGGCCCGCAAGGGGCACAATGGTGCCATCCGCAAGGATCGCAAAGCCTAGCCGGCGCGCCGCAAACCAGTAGCGGACCGCCATGGCGCCGACGATGCCAAGCAGGGCGCCGGCCGTGACGTCACTCGGGTGGTGCGCGAGCAGCACCAGGCGCGTCAGCAGGATCACGATTGCGTAGGTGAACATGAACACGCGCAGGCGCGGCCACAGCGCCGAGACCGCAAACGCCAATGCGAACGCCGTTACCGCATGCCCCGACGGCAGGCTGGCATAAGCCCCCGTACCCTCGAACGGTATGAAGTTGAATGGATTGGCCTTGCCGCCGACGAACGGACGTCCGCGACCGATCAGATATTTCAGGATCTCGGCCACGAACACGGACACGGCAACGGACAGAAACATGAACTGCAGCCGTGTGCCGAAACCGAGCAGTAGCGCACGGCGGGTGCCGTGCATCCCGGCCGCAACAAGCGCCACGACCACCAGCGCAGCCCCCAGCACCGAGAGCACATACTCGTCCTTGCCGAAATCGGTGAGGATGCGGATCGGCCACAGACCCGGCGTGCCGCGCGCCGGCATCAGCAGTATCTCGGTCTGATCGAACGCGACCATCAGCACAATGACCAGGGCCGCACCCGCAGCGCTGAGCCACAGCGAATGCAGCGCCAGCTTTCGGGCGGCCACGGCCCGGCGCGAATGCGAGGGCGCGCGCACGAGTTGCGCCAAGGCACGCCCCGAAACGGCAAGCAATTGCGCGGGATAATCCGGGCGCGGAGCAACGTCGGTGGAGGCCGGCATCCTACTCGGTACCTTCCGAACGGAAGATCGAGATCGAGATCGAGCGCCCTTGCGAGAAATTATAGCCGTCGATGCGCGCGCCGACCTTGTAGCGCAGCCCGATCGCCTCGGCGCGCTGCACGAAGCTCCGCTCCGAACGCTGCTCGATCAGCGCGAAGCGGCAGCTCCCCTGCCGCAAGAAGTCCGCCGCGCCCGAACCGTCGGTAAGCAGCGTCTGGGTGCCCGTCAGGAAGACGAGGCTCGGCTCGTGGTAGCCGGCAGCAGCCGCTTTCGGCCCGACGCAGGTGACGTTGCGAAGCGCGCGAGCGATCTCGACGCTCGGAAACAGCGGGGTCAGCGACGGCAGCACGATGCCGTAGACCGTCACTGCCAGCATCAGGGCCGCTACCAGCGCGTTGAGCAGCGAGCGCTCGGCGCGATTGTTGTCGTAGAGCCACCAGGCGAACAGGCCGAAGATCAGCGCGGCCGCGATGAACGGCCAGGCCACGAAGGCCGGCTGCCGCGTCAGCATGACCGCGCCGACCACCGCGATGATCGAGGCGGCCGCGGGGATCGCGAACCACCAGGCCGAGCCGCGCATCAGCCAGGACCGCGACAGCACGCTCCGCTCCAGTGCACCGACGGTGAGGATCGCGATCGCGGGGTAGAGCGGCAGTACATAGTGCGGCAGCTTGGTCAGCACCGCCTCGAACACGATCCAGGACGGGATCAACCAGGCCAGCAGGAATTGCGCGCCCGGCTCGCGCCGCGCCCGCCACACCGCGGGTGCCGCCATCGCCGCGAGCGGCGCGCCGGGCCAGAACATGATCCAGAACAGGACGAGGTAAAGTCCGGGCGGCGCGCCATGGGATTCCTGGGCGCCGATCTTGCTCAGCATGTCGCCGCCGACCGAGTCGGCGAAGAAGGCATCGCCCGCGCGCCAGAAGATCGCGATGAACCAGGGCAGCACCAGCACCAGCGTCCACATCAGGCCCCAGACCGGGCGCAGCTTCCACAGCCAGGAGGCATCGCGGTCCTGGATCGCCAGCACCACCACGGTGAGCCCCGCGAACATCAGGATTAGCGGGCCCTTGATCAGGATGCCGACCGCGAGCGCGGTCCAGAAAATCGCGGGCCAGCTCCACGGCGGATGCGTCTCGTCCTCGGCGCGCTGCCAGGACAGATAGGCCCGCGCCATCGCGCCCATCGCGGCGACCACGCAGAACAGCAGCACGGCGTCGGTCTTGGCGAGCCGTGCCTCGACACCGAGCAGAACGGAAGCACACATCAAGAGCGCAGCGAGCACCGCTGCGCGCCGCGTGACGAAGCCGAGCGCCGCCCAATAGGTCATGAGCACCGCGCCGATCGCACCGATCAGCGACGGAATCCGGTAGACCCAGATCCGCAATTCGGCCTTCGGCAGCCTGAGCGCCGATGCGGCTTCAACCGCAGCCGATTGCAACCAGTAGATGCCGACCGGCTTCTTGTAGCGGACATCTTCCTGGAAACGGATGTCGACAAAGTCGCCGCTCTCGACCATCTGCTTGGTGGCCTGGGCAAAGCGCGCCTCGTCGCGGTCGATCGGCGGGATGGTGAAGAAGCCGGGCAGGAAAAGCAGTAGCGCGCACAGTACCAGGAAGGCCACGGCGCGGGCGTGGCTGGCCGTGACGACATCGAGCATACGCACGAGCCGGTTGCCCGGATTCACGGGCAATTTCGGCTCGCGGGGCGCTCCAAAACGGGGAGTTGGGTAGGTCTCGGCCATTGGTTCCGCTTACGCTGAAACCGACATCGCCACAACCGCTTAAGGCAAGGTCATTGAATTCGAATGACAACTGTGTCCGCGGCGCCCGTGGCGTCGATGACGGTGAGCCGTGCAAAGCCCGGACCGGGCGGATCAATCAGGCGCTGGCGGCGCCCGTCGATCTCGCCGAGCGACGTTCCGTTAACCATGATGGTCATGGGCAGAACGCCGCCGGCGACCTTCACGGGCATCGTAGCGGCCTCCTGGCCACCCGACCGATCGACGTCGATCCGCGAGCCGTTGAGCGGGAACTGGATATGCGGAGCCTGCCCGCCGCCGGTCCGGACAAGCTCCCCGACCGGGCGGAACCGCTTCAGCGGCAACGGCAGCTTCGCGTTGCTGGCGACCAGGGTTCCCTTAGGCGGCTTCGGCAATGGGGCCAGCGTCTTGCCGGTTCGCGCAAAGGCGTCGAACAGGATGGGCGCGGCAGCCACGCGGCCAATCAGGCCGGGAACCGGCGCGCCGTCGGGCCGGCCGACCCAGACGCCGATGGTCATGCGGCCGTCGAACCCGACCGACCAAGCATCGCGATAGCCGTAGGACGTACCGGTCTTGAAGGCGATGCGGTTGTGGGCGGCGTTCTCCGGCGGTGGCGTGCCGAGCAGCACATTGCCGACCTGCCAGGCCGCGACCTGGTCCATGAGCCGCAGCGGCTCGCGGTCGTCCTTGCCAATCATCACCTCGCGTAGCGGCTTGGTGGTGCCGAGCCGGGCGAACCCGGTATAGAGCTGGGCGAGATCCTGAAGCGTCACGCCGACGCCGCCGAGCCCCATGGCGAGCCCCGGCGCCTCATCTTTGGGCAGAACCAAATTGCCGCCGGCCTGGCGCAGCCGAGATGCCAGACGACTCGACCCGACACGGTCGAGCAGCACGATCGCCGGCACGTTCAGCGACAATTGCAGTGCCTTCTTCACTGGCACTGTGCCCTGGAACGTCATGTCGAAATTTTCCGGCGCGTAGGAGCCGAAGCGGACGGGCCTGTCGTCGATCAGGCTGTCGGGGTGGACGAAGCCGTCCTCGAAGGCGAGCCCGTAGATGAAGGGCTTTAGAGTCGAACCCGGCGAGCGAATGGCGCGAGTCATGTCGACCTGCCCTGCCCGGCTGTCGTCGAAATAGTCGGCCGCGCCAACGCGCGCCAGCACGTCGCCGCTCTCATTGTCGACCACGATGATGCCGACTGAAATGTTCGGCCCCAATGCGATGGCGCGGTCGCGCGCCAGCGGCTCCAGCACCTTCTGGAGATTGGCATCCAGCGTCAGCTTGATGATCGGTGCGTCCTTGATCGTCGCAAGCGCGCTGTCGGAAGCATGCGGCGCCAGGATCGGCATCGGCTTGCGCAGCTTCGGCACAGGAACGGCTTTGGCCTGCTGCGCATCGTCGAGGCTGACCTGGTGCTCCTCGACCATGCGATCGAGCACGCGGTCGCGCGCCTTGCGCGCGGCATCGGGATAGCGATCTAGCCTGCGCGTCTCCGGCGATTGCGGCAACGCGACCAGCAATGCAGCTTCCGCCAGCGACAGCCGCTTCGGCTCCTTGCCGAAATAGGAGATCGAGGCGGCGCGGATGCCTTCGAGATTGCCGCCATAAGGCGCGAGCGCGAGGTAGAGATTGAGAATCTCGTCCTTGCTGAGCGTCCGCTCCAGCTCGATCGCGCGCACGATCTGGTGCAGCTTGGCATAGAGCGAGCGCTGCCGCCGCGGCTCTGTCAACCGCGCGAGCTGCATGCTGATCGTCGAGCCGCCTGACACGATGTGGCCGCGCGTGGCGAGCTGCAATGCGGCGCGCCCCAGCGCCAGGGGATCGATGCCGTCATGCGCATAGAAGCGCTGGTCCTCATAGGCGAACAGCAGTTTCAGATAGGTCGGATCGACATTCGCCTTGGCATCGACCGGCAACCTCCAGCGCCCGTCCGCCATGGCATAGGCGCGCAGCAGCTTTCCGTTTCGGTCGACGACGGTGGTGGAGACCTGCCGCGCTTCATCAAGCGGCAGCGGGCCGAGGGAGTAGACCCAGGCGACGAAGGTGACGATGCCGAGGACGAGGGTGAGTGCGGCGATGGAGAGGATACGAAGGCCCCTGCCCTTTGCGCCTCTGCCGTCATTCCGGGGCGGCTCGAAGAGCCGAACCCGGAATCTCGAGATTCCGGGTTCGGTGCTTTGCACCGCCCCGGAATGACAGGGCACTTGGTCAGGCTCGCTCATCTCATCACTCACTTCGCCGCCCGCACCTCAACCGTGCCCGTCCCGGTGCGGCCGTAGCGCGAGGGATTGTACATGTCCTCGACATAGGCCTGCGGCAGCACGTATTTGCCGGGCGAGACCGCGCGCACGACGTAGGCCACGGTGAAGACCGACTTGGAATCCGAGGCGCGGTCGACCGCCGCTGTGAAGCGGTCGTCGCGGAACTCGGTATTCTCAGGCTCCTCGCCGTCCTCGATCCAGTCCAGCGTGCCGCTGTCACCCGACGACACCAGCTTCGGATTGTCGATCTCGAGTCCCGCCGGCAGATAGTCCGACACCATGATGTGGCCGTACTCGGGCTTTGCCTCCGTAATCTTCAACACCACGGCGAAGCGATCGTTCTGCTTGACCTTGCTGATATCGGCCGGCTTGCCGTCGAGCGTGAAGTAGTTGCGCTCGATCTTGAACCCGGCCGAAGCGGCCGGCTCAGGCGTGACAGGCGAGCCCGACACCGAGACCACCGCCTGCACCGGCGCATCACCGGTATTGGTGATCTTCAGCGGCCTGCCCTCCAGCGTCGCGGCCTTGTAGCTGCGATAGAGCGCGGTCTTGACCGGCTGGCCGTCGACCTCGATCGAGAGGTTCTCCTTGGCGAGCGCCCGCGCCGCCAGCACCAGCCACGCATTCTCCTGCGTGGAGGTGTAGGGCGTGAGCCCGCGTGCGGTCTCGACCCGCGACACCGCCTGCGTCAGCGTCGCCTTCGGCGCGTTGCCTTCGCTCGCGAGCGAGACCAGTGCTGCGGCATCGCGGAGCTGCGAGCCGTAGTCGGTGCGGCCAAACTCGAGCACGGGCTTTGGCGCGAGGCTGTCGAGCGCGGCACCATAGACGCGTTCGGCGCGGTTGCGGTCGCCGACCAGGGCTAGCGCCGCAGCAAGCTGCGACTTCGCGATCGGGGTCGCGAGGTTGGACAGCTTGGTGTCGGCGAGATAGCGAAGATCGCCGATCGGCGCTGCGCCATTGCGTGCGAGCACGTAGAGGCCGTAGGCGAGATCGCGCCCGCCGTCCTTCTCCGGCTCGTTGCCGTTCACCACCGAGTTGCGGATGCGGTCGAGCGCGTTCTTGAACAGCACGTCCGGCACCACAAAGCCCTTTTCCCGGGCGCGGGTCAGGAAGTCCGTCACATAGGCATCTAACCAGGCGTCGTCGCCGCCGGCCGACCAGAGGCCGAACGAGCCGTTCGACCCCTGGCGCGCCAGCAGCCGCTCGATCGCATCGCGGATACGCTGGTCGACCTCGGTGTCCATGGCGAGGTGCGCGCCGGCCGCGAGCTCGTTGACGTAGAGCAGCGGCAAGGCGCGGCTCGTGATCTGTTCCGAGCAGCCATAGGGATAGCGGTCGAGCGCCTTCAGGATCGTCGCCGCATCGAGCGCGGTCGACAGGCTCGCCGAGATCGAGACGCCGCCGGTGCCCGGCACGAGGTCGGAGAACATGTCCGAGGTCAGCGTCAGGCTCTCGCCCCTCGCCAGCGTCCGGATCGAGCGTCGCGCCAGCACCTGCGTTGCTGCCTTGACGTCGAACGCATAGTGACGCGCGAGCGCAAGGCCATTCGGCCCCTTGATGTCGACGTCGAGCGTCGCCTGCCCCGCCGCGGTCGCGTCGAGCGCCAGCGAGAACGCGTTGCGCTGCTTGGCGGCGAGCTTGACCGTCGTTGCGGGGTTACCGGTCATCTTCAC
The DNA here is from genome assembly GCF_001908205.1 of Bradyrhizobium sp. NAS80.1. Classification (GTDB taxonomy): domain Bacteria; phylum Pseudomonadota; class Alphaproteobacteria; order Rhizobiales; family Xanthobacteraceae; genus Bradyrhizobium. The sequence goes on along the minus strand of NZ_LGHL01000178.1, from coordinate 4,055 downwards.
CGGACCGCCCGTCTTCACGTTGATCACGTAGTCGCCGGCCTGGCCCTCGACATTGTCGATCTCCAGATTGGCTGTGCCGTGGTCACCGTTGAGCAGGAAGCGCGGCAAGGTCGTGGTCAGCACCACGGGATCGCGGATCACGACGTCCGTGTTGGCCCGGCCAAGCTTGGTCGCTGTCCACGCCACCGCCATCACGCGCGCGGTGCCGGCGAACTCCGGAATGTCGAAGCTCACCTCCGCTGTGCCGTCGGCAGCGACCGTGACGATGCCCGAATAGAGCGCGAGCGGTTTTTGTGTGGGCGGCGAGCCCTGCAGCTCGGCTGCCCCGGCGTCGCCGCCGGACTTGATCTGGCCGCGGGTGCCCGACATGCCGTCGATGAGCTGGCCATAGAGATCGCGGATCTCGGCGGTCAGGCGGCGCTGGCCCATATAATAGTCGTCCGGCGCCGGAGGCTTATAGTTGGTGAGGTTGAGGATGCCGACATCGACCGCGGCGATGACGACCTTGGCGTCCTCGCCCGGATTGAGACCGTCGAGCTTGACCGGGATATTCAACATCGCGTTCGGCCGGATCAGCGCCGGCGGCGTCAGCTTCACGGAAAGCGTGCGGGTCTGCTTGTCGATGCCGAACCATTTCAGGCCGATCGCCCGGCCCGGCATGCGCTGGGCAGCCGCATCGAGCGGACGGCGCAGCGTCGCCACGACATAGGCGCCAGTGCCCCAGTCCTTGCCGACCGGGAGCTTCACCTGCGCGGTGCCTTCCTTGACGTCGATGGTCTGCGTCGTCAGCAGGCGGTCGCCGAGCACGTTGACGGTGAGCTTGCCGGGGTTACGGACATTGACCGACACCGTCATGGTGTCGCCGGAAGCATATTGCGGCTTGTCGATCGAGGTCTCCAGCAGGTCCGGGGTGTCGGCGCTGCCATCGGAATACCAGCCGACGTCGAACTGCACCGAGGTTACCGGGCCGTCCGCGTCGTTGGACTTCACGTCGAGACGGTAGCGGCCAGGTTGAGGCGTGAGCGAAATCCGCGAAGGCTTGTCTGCCGCAACAGCGACATCCCCGTTGGCGACGCGCGACGTCGACTTGACCGGCTCATACTCCCAGTAATTGTTCTGGCGATACCACTGGTAGCGCGACTCCATCTTCAGGAGTTCGTAGCGCAGGCCGTCGCGGCGCAGCGTCTGGCCCTCGGGCGAGACGAACACGACGTCGAACTCGGCCTTGTCGCCCTCGGCGACGTTCTTGTCGCCGAACAGCGGCTTGATGCCGATCATGGCGCTCGCGGGTGCGACTGGCAGCACCAGCTTGCGCTCGACAGCACGGCCCCCGGTCTCGACCATGCGGACGAAGATCTGCGCCTCCTGCGGGCGGGTCGAGGCCGGCTGCTTGTCCAGCGTCACCGGGAAGGTCGCAACGCCATTGGCGTCGGCCTCCGGCAGGTTCTCCAGCGGCGTGCGCTCGTTCGAGGTGGTCTCCTCGTCGGCGACGCCGAACTGGTAGCCGGTAAAGCCCGGCCGCTCCGCAGCCGGCGCGATGAGCATGTCGCCTTCGAGCTGGAGGCCGGATGCGGGCGCGCCATACAGGAAATGGCCGTCCGCCTTAAGCTCTACAGGAGCATTAGCTTTGATCAGCTTGTCCTTGGCGGACAAGTCGAATTCGATCCGATCAGGAACGTAGTCCTCGACCATGAAGGTGGTCTCGCCGACCGAAGAGCCCTTCGGATCGGTGAAGGCGCGCACCCGCCAGGTCCCGGTCGGGACGGCCGAGTTGAGCGGCACGGAGAGCGTGCGGCCGCCGGCGCCCTGGTCGGCGAGCACGGCGCGGCCGAATTCGACCCCGTCGGGGCGCTCGATCACCAAGGTCAGCGGGCCGCCGGTGACTGCATTGCCCTGCCCGTCGCGGAGCAGCGCGGTGAGATAGACGGTTTCGCTGGAGCGATAGACGCCGCGCTCGGCATAGACGAACGCGTCTGCGCCCGCCGGGACCACGCGGCCCGCGACGCCACGGTCGGACAGGTCGAAGGCAGAGGTCTTCAGGCTCAGGAAGGCATAGTCGGCCTTCTCGCCGGTGACTGTGAGTAGCGCCGGCGACAGGCCGCCCTCGCCGCGTGCGAGCCCCGCCTCGAACAGCACGTGGCCGCTGTCGTCCGTCTTGCGCGTGGCCAGGATCTCGTTGTTGCGGGCAACCAGCCGCACCTCGGCCTTGCCGACCGGATCGGTCGAGGCCAGCGAATTGACGAAGACGTGGATGCCGTCGTTGCCGGAATAGGCCGACACGCCAAGATCGGAGACGATGAACCATTGCGTAGCGAGCAGGTAGTCGTCGTCCGAGCCCGGGCCCTTGGCCGCGGCCGTCATCACGTAGACGCCAGGCTGGAGCTCGCCGAGGGCCTGGTCGACCGGGAAAGCAGTTGTCACATCCTGGTTCAGCGTCATCGCGGTCGCGAGCTCGCCGGACCAGACTTTCATGCCGCGCTCGCCGCCGAGATCGCTGAGCTGATACTTGGACAACGTCTTCTGGAAATCGCTGTCCACAACCGTGTTGATCAGATTGCGGTCGCCGATCCGGAACACGTTGATGTTGATCGCGGGCGTATTGACGCTGACCACGGGAATGCCGCGCTGTCCGGTCCTCGGCAGCACATAGGCGCGGCTGGTGAAGCGCACGAACGGCTTGCGGTCGCGCACATAGATGTTGAACTCGGCCGATTTCGGCAGGCCCTCCTTCACGGTCGACGGCAGGCCGGCGCGTAGATTGATGTTGTAGCGCTCACCGTGCTTCAGCCCGTCGACGCAGAGCTGCTTGCCCTCGGCCGACAGCGCCGGCTTGTCCTGGCCTGCGAGCGCCAGGAACGGCGCGAAATCGGTGCGCTTGGCGAGTTCTTCCGAGAACTGGAAGCAGGCGCGCGGGCTCGCCGAGTCCGAGTCCACGGTGTAGTCGAGCAGCCGGAAGCCGTGCTCGTCGCGCATCTTCTCATATTGCCCGCGGACATCGGCGACCTCGCGCATGTCCAGCGACAGCCGCAGCGCGTCCAGCGCCGGCCGCCACAGCTTGCGCTCGGTCAGCGACTTGCCGAGCACCGCGAGCGCATCAGCCTCCTCGCCCGCATTCCCGGCGCGCATGTAGGCGATGTAGGCGGCGGTGGAGGCGCGCTCCAGCAGGAACGTCTGCTCGCTCGAGCTCTTGGGCGTGATCTGGAAGATGACCTTGGCGAGCCGCAGCCAGTTGCCGGCATCCTCGGGCGTAGTCGCCGCGATCTGGCCGAGGACGGACAGACCCGTGCGGAAATCGTTGCGCCGGAAGGCGGCGTCGGCGTCGGTGCGCAGGGTCGCGCCGGTCTTGGCGACCGGCCCCGCCTCGCTCTTGATCTGGGCCTCAAGCTTCATCGCGGAATCGGCGAGATCGTCCCGCCTGAAGGCCTTGTCAGCTCCTTGCGCAGCCGCAAGGCCGAACACCAGCGTGGCGCAGAGTGTAACGGCGCGAACCAGACCGATCATGAATGGACTCCCGGAAATCGCGGACGAATGCCGCGGGCAGCATGAAGTGCGCTGAAAGGTGACGGACTCAAGGCGATGGAACCAGAGGTGCAAATCGTCGCATTCGCCATGGCAAGGCAAGCCCAGAGCCGCCAAAGGTCGCCGCAATCACGGCAGCGGTAGAGGAAAAGATGTACCGGCAAAGCATATCCCGGCCGCGACACGGCTGGCCGCCGCGTCGCGAGGCCGGCAAAGCGCACTCTGCCGCTCCGCTTTGTCGCTTCTGGTGGGAAAACGGTTCGGTTCAGGCTTGGCGCGCTTGAGGATTTTTCATATGTGCAATGGTAGAAGACCGGCGGGCGGTAGCCGAGGCCGGCCCAGGGACGGTCCCGTAGCTCAACTGGATAGAGTAGCGGATTTCTACTCCGCGGGTTGCAGGTTCGAGTCCTGCCGGGATCGCCATCTCATTTTTGTCCAGACCGAAGACATCGGTAACAGATCGTACCTAAGACATAGGTGACAACCTCGTGCCGAGCGGGTTGCCGATTGGTTGCAAGGTCATTTACTCCAGGGTC
>NZ_LGHL01000177.1 GCF_001908205.1 Bradyrhizobium sp. NAS80.1 | reverse complement strand
ATGGACTCGCCAGCCTGCCAGCGATCCCAGATCTCAGACCGCTGAACCGCAGAATAATAGATGCGACGTCGCTGCTTCATGCCCACACTCCATCTCTGCTAAAGGATTAGTGTGTTGCACCGACCGGTTGAGTCCACCGCTGAAAGCGTTCAGAATTGAAGAGAAGCTTGCGCCTGATCTGGAGGAGGCGCTGAACTCCGAGGATTTCAAGGCTTGGACCGCCGGTAAGATTGGCTTGCATTGGCCTCAATCGAATTATGCGTCGATTTCGTCGCGTCTGACGCCCGCGACAACGGTAGGGCTTGCCCTCCATTACCTTCGCACATTTGGGAAACGCCCGACTAAAAGCTGATGTGGACGGGCGCCATGCGGAAGTTGCGAGGTTGGTCGGACGGCGCTCTTGAAACAAGCGAAGTTCTCCTATATGACTACAGTGGTCATATTGGTGTCCCATGCGCGAAATCCAACTCCGTGACGCAAAGGCCAATCTCTCCGCAGTCGTCGATGAGGCTATCGACGGCAAGCCGGCGGTGATCACGCGCCACGGCAAGAAGCAGGCTGTGGTGTTGAGCTACGAGGAGTGGCGGCGGCTGTCTCAGGTCCCGAGCTTCGGGCGCCTGCTGATGGCAGCGCCAGTGAGAGCTGGCGATCTGCCGGCGCGCAATCGCTCTAAGTTGCGCAAGACAGATTTCTGAGACGTGTACCTCGTCGATACCAACGTCATATCTGCGGTCTCGCCGAACCGGCCGGCGCCCGCCGCACTCGTCGAATGGATGGAGGCGCATTCCGTCTCCTTGTTTTTGTCCGTCGTAACGATTGCAGAGATCGAGGACGGAATAGCCAAGCTGCGACGCGAGAAAGCCACGCGCAGGAGCAAAGATTTGGCCCAATGGCTTGACGCCGTGTTGCACCTCTATGGCGATCGAATCCTGGTATTCGACACGCCGACCGCGCGGCTCGCCGGGGAGGTATCGGATCGAGCTCGCGGGCAGGGGCATGCACCTGGATTTGCGGATATCATCATTGCCGCCACTGCACGCCAGCACTCGCTGACGATTCTGTCGCGCAACGCCAGGCATTTCGAGCCCCTCGGCGTGCCTGTGCTCGATCCCTTCAGCGAGTTGCCGCCGTCCTGATTGTTGCGCAGGTGTTCAGCGCTAACGTCGGATGTACGCCACAGTCCCCCATGATACGAATCTGCACCGCCGCCTCCGGAGCAGTGCCCATGTCAATCGCGCCTAACCCCACCCGACCAGCCACCTCTACCGAAACAAACCCCGAATCCCTCGGCTGGATGCGCGGCTTCCCACCAGCTCCCGACCGCACCATCACCTTCCAGGACGGCTCGTTCCGCAACTTCCCCGAGCTGCGCTGGGCCTGGAGCAACATCCGCCAGTTGGTGCCGACAGTGAACGTCTGGCGCGGGGCAGGGCCAGTGTCGGCGCTGCCGCGGGAGGATCACGACATCGGCGCGGTCGCCTCGACCACCATGGACGGGCGGCCCATGACGTTCGCGAAGATGCTGGAGGAAACCTATGCCGACGGCATCGCCGTGTTGCATCGGGGCAAGCTGATCCACGAGCGCTACTTTGGTGCGCTGAAGCCGCACAAGCCGCACATCGGTATGTCGGTGACGAAGTCGTTCACCGGCACGCTCGCCGGCATCCTGATCGCGGAGGGCAAGATCGATCCGCAGGCGCCTGTTACGGAGTATGTGCCGGAGCTGAAGGCGAGCGCGTTCGGCGATGCGCGCGTGCATGAGGCCATGGATATGACCACGGGGCTCGCCTACACCGAAGTCTATACCGACAGGAATTCCGATGTGTGGGGGCTGCGGCGGGCGAACGGCATGGCGCCGATCCCGCCGGACTATGAAGGCGCGACCACGATTTTCGATTTCCTCGTTGCGCAACAGAAGCAGGGCGAGCACGGCAAGGCGTTTGCCTACAAGACCGTCAATTCCGACGTGCTGGCCTGGATCATCAGGCGCGCGAGCGGCATGACGCTGTCAGACCTTCTCTCGGAGCGCATCTGGACTCCGATGGGCGCGGAGGAAGATGCGCATTATCACGTCGATCGCATCGGCACTGAGAGCGGCGGTGGCGGCCTTTCCACAACGTTGCGCGATCTCGCCCGCTTCGGCGAGACCATGCGCAATCACGGCCGCTTCAACGGCCGCCAGATCGTGCCTTCATCCGTCGTCGAGGACATCGCGCGCGGCGGCGACCCCGGAAAATTCAAACCGACCGGCTACACCACGTTGCCAGGTGCCTCCTATCGCAATCAGTGGTGGGTCACGCACAATGCGCACGGCGCCTACATGGCGCGCGGCGTTCACGGCCAGGGCATCTACATCGATCCCAAGGCCGAGATGGTGATCGCGCGCTATGCATCGCACCCCGTGGCGGGCAACGCCGCCAACGACCCCGTGACGCTGCCGGCCTACATGGCGCTGGCGAAGGAGCTGATGGCCGGCGGTTGAGGCGGCTTGCGTAGCTGGTAGGATGGGTAGAGCGCAGCGAAACCCATCAGCGCTCCTCCGCAAAGAAACCGATGGGTTTCGCTGCGCTCTACCCATCCTACGCGTTCTGCTTAAAGTGGCCGGATCGCTCCATGCCAAACCGCAAGATCGGTCGAGCATGTCGGCCACGGCATCGCCAACTCCTCGGATGGTCCAGCGGACGCTGCGAAGAGCGCCCGCTGTCGAATTTGTGCCTCAAGCCGAGACTGCGGATCGGGTACCGATCAGGTTTCGCATTTGCAGCTCTTCGGCTGTCAAGGTCATTCCCCTTATCGCGCCGAACGCTTCAGCTGCGGCTTGTGTACGCGCCGGCGCTTCGTCCAGGCGATCCGGCCCATGCAGGCGGAACGAGATCGGCGACAACGGGCCGAACAGCAGCGCACGCTCCAGATCAGGCCAGCGCGCTGGCTCAGGCTCCACGCCGGCATGGCGCGCGAGCGTGACCGCGAGTTCATGCAGCACCGGTTGCTGGCCACGTTCCCGCATCGTCCGGCACGCTGCCAGTCCTTCCTCCATCTGCGCGCGCGATGGCAGGGGTGCGAGACCTGCGAGCGAGTAGGCGATCCAGCGAGCCTGCAATTCCAGCACCGGAAGATAGGGGCCGACCAGATTGTAGAGCCCGACGAAAGCCAGTCCCTTGAGATCCGGATGGAAGGTGTGAACGTGCAGTTCGAGCGCCCGGCCATCGAAATTCAGGGTCTTCGCGAGGTCAGGCGCGAGCCACGGCAACGACAGGCCGTAGCCGGTTGCAAACAGGATGGCGTCGGGCTCGCTGCAGCTTCCGTCGGTGAAATGGACGCGGCCTTTGTCAACGCGTTCCAGCCAGGGCCGCACGGCGATCCGGCCCTCGGCCACCGCCGGCAGGAAATTCTGCGACTGGGCGATGCCGGCCGCGAAGACATTAGCGTCCGGTGTCCGCGCGCCGAACTGATCGGGGCGGCCTGCCGACCTCAGCACCAACGCCTTCAGTCCCTCAGCCAACGCCTCGGCTGGAAGCACTTCGCCGGCAAGGGCGGCTGCATGGTTGAACATCACATGCTCGGCCGGCACGCCTGCGATCAGCTTGGGTACGATATAGCGCTGACGACGATAGGCGGACGTTACATTTGCGCCGCCGAAGGCGAGGTCGGAGGCGATCTCCAGGGCGCTGATCGAGCAGCCTGCAACGAGAACCGAGCGGCCGCGGTAGCGCTCCGTCCCGCTATATTGTGCGGTATGGGCGACGCCGAGCGCGCCCGTGAAGGTCTCGATGCCGGGAATTTCGGGTATGGCGGGCGAGACATGAGCGCCGGAAGCGACGACGACGTAGCGGAAGATTTCCTCGCGCGCCGTTCCATCGGACCGCGCGCGGACGCGCCAGCGGCCGTCTGCCGAGCTTCGAGCCGCTCGATGCGTGTCCCAAAGCGGATGCGCCGCACGAGGTCGAACTTGCTGGCGTAGCGCTCGAGATAGCTGAGCATTTGGTCCTGGCGCGGATAGGTCGCGACACCTTGCGCATGATCGAGGTCCGAGAAAGCCGACATGACGCGGCTGGTATTGGTGCGCATTCCGGCCCAGGTCGCACTCGCTCGACCGGATGCATTCCACTGGCCGCCCAGTCTTTCGCCGCTCTCAAACAGGACAGGCTCGAAGCCGTGCTGCGCGAGCCAGCGGGCCGTCACCAGCCCGCCCGGGCCGGCTCCGATGATCGCGACAGCATCTTTGGGGTTGTGCATGGTGGCATCCTCCTTGGTGTCAAGGGCACCGCCTATAGTTCGCAACTCCAGTGTGGGCTGCTAAATGTTTCCTAACCGCCAGTGGACGACTCCTACGATTTTCCTAAGCGGGGCCTGTAAGGAGGGCCGAATGCGATTGACCGACGAGATCAAGCACTTCATCGCCAGTCCCGTCATGATCATCGTCGGAACGCGCGATGCGGCAAATCGTCCGTCGATCGGCGCGGCGCTGGCGCCCGTGTCGCGAGCGACGACAGCGTCGAAGTGATTCTGTCCTCCCGGCTGTGGGCCCAGACGATCTCGAATCTTGATGCCAACGGGCAAGCTGCGGTCACCTTCGCACGGCCTTCGGATTACGTGTCGTATCAACTGAAAGGTGTCGCGCGCCTGCGTGCCGCAGAAGACGCGGACCTGGCTCTATCGCGCCGGTACCGGGCTGGCATCGTCGCCGTGTTCAGCGGGCTCGGCCTGCCCAGCGAATTTGTGCAGCCGTGGTTGATTGAGGAGGAGCCGGTCGTTGCATCTCTGCGCGTCAGCGAGATCTACGTTCAGACGCCGGGTCCGAAGGCCGGAACGGCCGTAAGGGCGGGGCCCAATGATGCGGCTTCGTGATCTCCACGATTGCTTCGAAGGTGTCATACCGTCGATCATTGCAAGCACGGCGGCGGACGGTACGCCGAACATCTCCTACCTGTCGCACGTCGTGATGGTCGATGACGATCACGTCGCGATCTTCAATCAGTTCTTCGCCAAGACCGCGGCGAATATCCGCGCCAATCCGCAAGCAGCGCTGATGCTCGTCAGCGCCCGTCACGGAGGGCAGTTCAGGCTCGACGTTACGTGGGTGTCTTCACGGGATGATGGCTCTCTGTTTGAGCAGGTGTCCAACCAGTTGCGGGCGAGCAGTGTGCAGGTCGGCATGGCCGGGATCATGCGTCTGAGAGCAGTCGATATTTTTCGGGTCGACGCCATCTCTGCCGTCGCGTGTTCCTCTCAGATTGCCGACATCGGCGTTCCGTCGCCAGCACCTGATCTGATGGCGGTCGGCCGCGTGATGAAGGCCATCGCCGCGCAGACGGATACCGACGGTGTCGTTGCTGCAATGCTCAAAGGTATCTCGGACGAGCTTGGTTTCGACCATGCGATCCTGCTGTTGAGTGACGATGCCCACCGCCTGCTCACGACCGTAGCGAGCAGGGGCTACAGCCGCTTTGGCATTGGTTCGGAAGTCCTGTTTGACGACGGACTGATCGGCGTTTCCGCTTCCGCAAGGCACTCGGTCAAGATCAGCGATATGAGCCGGGTGCGTCGGTTTCGGGGGGCGATTGAAGCGACATCCTCCGCCGATGAAAACCGGACGAGAACGATCGCGCTGCCCGGCTTGCCGGACGCGATGAGCCAAATGGCGGTGCCCCTGCTGGCGCAAGGGATCGTGCGCGGCGTGCTGTTCGTGGAAAGCCGGGAGAGGCTTGCGTTCGGCGCGGTCCACGAGATGGCGCTGGGAATGGTCGCCGAGCAAAGCGCGCTTGCTCTTGCGCTCTGTGAAACGCTCGCCTCGGAGGCGGCGCCGACAGCGCCGCAGGCGGCGCCCGAGCGCGTCAGCAGCCGTGTCATTCAGGTCCTGCATCACCATTTTGACGACAGCATCTTCATCGACAGCGCCTACGTTATCAAGGGCGTCGCAGGCCGCCTCCTGGCCTTCATGCTGGACGTCTACATCAAGGAAGGCCGGAGCCAATTCACCAACCGCGAGATCCGCCTGGCGGAAGCGTTGCGACTGCCGGAGATCAAGGACAATCTGGAAACACGACTCCTGCTGCTGCGCCGGCGGCTCGACGAAAAGAACTTGCCTGTTCGGTTGTGTCACGAAGGCCGCGGCAAGGTCAGGCTCGCGATCGACGGCGTGCCCGTGCTTGCCAAGGCGGGGTAGGGTGTCCCCGATTGTTGTTCAAACTGGTACTGCGATCGGGGGGGCGCGACAGGTTCCGGCGTTTCAGGCCCGTGACATCCTCTCAACCCGTCCTGCGAGCTTGCCTGAAGGTGGGCGTTGGAAATTTCAGTAGCTGGTAGGATGGGTAGAGCGCAGCGAAACCCATCATCGCTCCTCCGCAAAGAACCCGATGGGTTTCGCTGCGCTCTACCCATCCTACGCGTTGTGCCGAACGTGGGTCGGGTCGATGCCCAAACCGCAACATCGGTCGAGCGCGTCATGGCCGTGAGCGACTAACTGGAGCCGCCACGGAGGAGAGACACACCCATGACAACGACGTACGCTCCCAAACAGTCAAACACGCGCGGGCATACCGTTCAAATCAATGACATTGAGATGTACTATGAGGAGTACGGAGTCGGAAAGCCTCTGGTGCTCTTGCATGGGTTTGGCGGTTGCATACAGAACTGGCTTCCCTTTACCGCCAGGCTCTCAGAGCATCATCGACTGATCGTCGTGGATCTGCGTGGCCATGGTCACTCCACCAATCCCGAGAACAAGTTCACACATCGGGAAGCGGCCAATGACGTGTATCTCTTGCTTGATAGGCTGGGGATTGGTCACTTTTCGGCTATGGGCATCAGTTCCGGCGCGATGACGCTGCTGCACATGGCGACGAGCCAACCCAAGCGCATCGACGCAATGGCATTAATTAGCGCAACGACCCATTTCCCGGATCAGGCAAGGGTTATCATGCGCAGAGCTTCGTTCGACGTCATGCCCGCAGAAGTTCAGGAAATGTATCGGGAGTACGCAAAACGCGGCGACGAACAGATCAGTCAGCTCATCGCACAGTTCAACGCGCTGGGCGAAAATCATGACGACATGAATTTCACTGAACAAGATCTATCGACCATTACAGCTCGTACGCTTGTCGTGCACGGTGATCGCGATCGCTTCCTCCCCGTTGAAATTTCTGTAAGCATCTACCGTTCTATTCCGGACGCCGCGTTATGGATTATTCCTGGCGGCGAGCACGCTCCTATTTATGATCCCATCGTTCCATTCACCTCAACAGCCCTGCGATTCCTTGAGGAGGGACGATGAAGGCGGCGCTTCAGAACTACCATGCCCGGATGCAGCGGGTGCTCGATCACATCGACCGGCATCTGGACGACGATCTGGACCTGGACGTGCTGAGCAGCGTCGCAGCCTACTCGAAATATCATTTCCACCGGCAGTTCACGGCGACCTTCGGGCTGTCCGTGCATCGCTATGTCCAGCTTGCCCGTTTGAAGCGCGCTTCGTACCGGCTGGCCTACGGGGATGCCCGAAGCGTCACTGACATAGCGATGGATGCCGGCTACGACGCACCGGACGCCTTCGCTCGCGCCTTTCGGCAACGGTTCGGGCAATCGCCTTCGTCGTTTCGGAAGTCTCCCGACTGGCAGCCGTGGCTTGCGGCCTTCGGGCCTCTCGACAATGCGAGGAGCAAGCTCATGCAGAAGGCTTTTACCACTGATGAAGTGACCATTCGCGATGTGCCCTCGACGCCAGTGGCGATCGTGGAGCATCGGGGCGACCCGATGACGCTCGGCGCCACCATCCAGCGGTTCATCGCGTGGCGCACGGCCGCTGGTCTGCACCCCAGGACAAATCCTACCTTCAATGTCTGGCGTTCCGAGCGGCGTCCTGCCTCGCCCGCCGATTACAGCGTGGACCTTTGTGTCGGGACCGACCAGCCGATCGAGGCGAACGGCGAACAGATCAAAGCCGGCGAGATCCCCGGCGGACGCTGCGCGGTGCTGAGCGTCGTCGGCAATACCGACAATCTGGAGCCCGCCGCGCTCTACCTTTATCGCGACTGGTTTCCGGCCTGCGGCGAGGAAGCACGCGACTTCCCGCTCTATTGCCAGCGGCAGGGCTTCTTCCCGGAGGTGCCGGAGCATGAGGCGGTCGCCGAACTTTTTCTGCCGCTGAAGTAGTGGGCTCTGATGGCGAAGCCATCGCGTATGAAGGGAGCTCGCCAGCGGCCATCCTTCGAGACGCCCGCTTTCGCGGGCTCCTCAGGATGAGGTCGCGTTCGCGGCAAGCTTTTAGACCCTCATGATGAGGAGCCCGCCCAAGCGGACGTCTCGAACCATGCAGGCCGAGCTGCATCGGAGGCTCGGCTAACCCCGCGACATCTTCTCGTACTTTTTCACCAGCCGCTCGCGCTTCAGCTGCGACAGCCGCTGGATCCAGAACATTCCAAGGTCCGAGTTGGACCAGCAACAGGCATTCCGCGGCTTATTCGATCACCTCGTCGGCGCGGGCGCGCCGACGGCAGACTGGACTTGCGTATCGAGGGGAGTCGCTCGGCGAGCCGGCGCATCGCCAGGTCCGCGGGACGCTCGGCCATCAGCTTCTGCAACAGCATGGCGGCGTGGGCCGCATCACAGTCGAGCATAGCGTAGGCCTTCAGATATGCTTCGCGCCAGGCGGGCGGCGCGTCGTCGGGCCAGGGCTCAAAGACAGCGATAGGCTCCTCGCGCCCACGGACCACGAGCCGCCCAAGCGGGCGCAGCACTGGCGCGTCGCATCGCGCAGCTGCACCAGGCCCGACACAGATCGCCGAACCGAGTTCATTGTTGCAAGCCTCTAGCCGCGCCGCCATGTTCACGCCATCGCCGTGAGCCGTGTAGTCGAGTTTGGATTGAATGCCGACGTCGCCGACGATGGCGGGCCCGGTCTCGATCCCGATTCGGGTGCGGCCGAGCCCGATAGCTGCGGGGGGCGGCGCGGCGACGAAAGCCCTCGGTCCAGGTCCGAATGGCAATCGCGCATTCGACGGCACGCTGTGGATGATCCTCAAGGTCGAGTGGGGCATTGAAAAGAGCATGCACGCCGTCTCCGACGAACTTATCGATCATACCACCGTGCTTGATCACGATTCCGGAAACGCCCTCGAAATACTGGTCCAGCGTTGCGACCAACTGCTCGGGGCCGACGCGATGCGTCGTCGCGGTGAAGCCCTCGATGTCAGTGAACAGGGCAGTGACCTCGCGCCGCTCGCCATCGAGCTTTATCAGGTCCGGTTGTTCAACGATGCTTCGGACGACCGCCGGGGCGAGATGCTGTTCGAGCCGATGGCGCACGAACGCTTCCCGCCGGCGCGTCAACCAGTAGGCGGTGCCGGCTGTCAGCGCGAACACCAGCACGGCGGCAATGTAGGGGCGTAGCGGATCGACGAGGCGATCCCCGAGCCCCGATACGGCGATCGCGCTTGCAAGGACATGGAGAAGCAGAAATATGACGACTATGGCCGTGACCAGCGTCGTTTCGCTCATCGGTGGCCTCGCTGACGACTTGTTCGGCAAGAGGTTCTCACTCACCAACATGCTCACTGCCTCCGGAATTTGATTTAAAGAGATTGCTTTCGTACGGCGCCTTTTCCTGCTCCCGGCCCCGCAAAAAGAAAGCCAAGGGACGCAGACTCTAAGCGCTAACCGGTGCGCCATTCGATTGTGACACTCATTGGGCTTCTCGATCGTTGAATACTCGGAAGTACAGTGGGCTGTCGTCACTCGAACGAGTGACGCTGGACGGGTTGGTGTCCGGCGAAATGCGGCTGCAGTGGCGCGATCAGCGATGTGCCAGAGGTGTTGGCGCGAACGCCTAGCGAGTGAGGGAACTGGGTCTGCATCATTGCCGCGGACGACTTGCTATCATTAATGGTAGTATGGGCGAGATGCTGACTGAGGTTGCCACCACGATGACGTGGTGGAGGAGACGACGTCAAGGCGCTCCCTGTTGGCGCCGTCCCTAGAGCGCCATATCGCCGCTGATCGGCCCTCCAAAGCAATCGGTCCGACCCTTGCCTTTCACTCGAGAGAAACTACTATCGCCGGTAGGCAGGGAAACTGCCGGAGCACGATCGGCCTCATGCTCGGGGTGCTAGCGTTCGCGTTGTGCTTGGCCGGATTCTTGGCGGCTGCGATTGGTCGGGCGCCCCTTTGGGCGTGGGCCTTGGGTGTCGCGGCAATCACTGCAGGCGCGGAGTTTGGCGTGCTTGCAGGACCCGTCGGAGTCCCGACGCCCGGATTGCCGAAGCTGCTCGCTTGGCTACCCGCCTTGGCGCTCAGCGCGCTGTCCGTTCCGCGGGTGCGCCGAGCGGTTGTCGTCGCGCCCGCCTACCGCATGATCCGGCGAACTCTGTCGCGCGCCTCTGACACGGCGCGCCAGACTGCGAGTAGCGGCACCGTCGGATTCGAGGCGGAGTTCTTCGGCGGACGGCCGAATTTTGACAAATTGCGCGGACTTCCTCCAATCGCGCTCGCCGACGACGAGAGAGCTTTTCTGGAAGGCGCAACCGAGGAACTGTGCCGCATCATTGATGACTGGCAGATTCGGCGCGACAGGGAAATTCCCGACAACGTATGGAGCTTTGTTAAAACGCGCGGCTTCTTGGGCATGCGCATTTCCCGCCGGTATGGCGGTCTTGGCCTGTCCCCGCAGGCGCTGTCCCTCGTGTTCGGCAAGGTCGCGTCGCGGTCACCCGATGTGTTCGCCACCATCATGGTCCCGAACTCCCTCGGTCTTGGGGAACTGATCGAGGCCTACGGCACGGACGCACAGAAGCGCCACCATCTTCCTCGCTTGGCGAATGGCGATGATGTTCCATGCATGGCGCTGACCGGTCCAGCATCCGGCTCTGACGCTGCAGGCGGTATGCGCGATATCGGGGTCATCGTGAAAGGGAGCGGCGATGGCGCTGACGGTCTGTGCATTCGTGTCTCCTGGGACAAGCGATACATTGCGCTTGCCCCTTGCGCGACCATCATCGGCCTCGTCTTTCATCTTTTTGATCCGGAAAACCTGCTGGGCCAAGGGGAGGATATCGGCATCACGGTGGCGCTGGTGCCCGCCCATCATCCTGGCGTGAACATCGGCCGATGGCACCTCCCGTCGGGGTCGACATTCCCGGTCGGTCCGACATCGGGCACCGACGTGCTGATACCGCTCTCCTGGGTGATTGGGGGCAAGCGCATGGTCGGACAGGGTTGGCGCATGATGCTGGAAGGCCTTGCGGGGAGCAGAGCAATAGCACTCCCGGCGTGCGGTGCCGCGGGGATCAAACTCATGCTGCGCGTGTCGACCGCGTACGGGCTCATCCGTCGACAGTTCGGCTCTCCGATCGCCAGGATGGAGGCGATCGAGGAGCCACTGGCACGCATGATCGAAGCTGCCTACGTGATGGAGGCCGCACGCGCCGTGACCGCCGCGATCATCGATCGCGGCGAGAACTCGGTCGCGCTTTCCGCGCTGATGAAATATCAGGCGACTGAGCGGCTGCGCCGTTGTGTCAACGACGCGATGGATCTGCAGGGCGGCCGGGCCGTTTGCGATGGCCCTGCCAACTATTTGCAGTCGGCGTACCAGATGCTGCCCACGGCTATCACGGTCGAGGGCGCCAACATCGTCGCCCGCGCACTGCTTGCGTTCACGCTGGGAGCAATGCGCTCTCACCCCTACCTGCAGAAGGAGATTCAAGCCTGTGGAGATTCGGATGCATCTCGCGGTCTTTCCTCCTTCGAGAAAGCATTTCTGAGCCACATCTCGTTCTCGCTGTCGATCGCGATCAGCGCCCTCGTTCACAACTTGACTGCAGGTGCATGGTGCGGCGCGCCTCGAAGCGCAGCGGACACAGCCAAGTGGCACCGCCAGCTGCAGCGCGTCAGCCGCAGCTTTGCGTTCGTCAGCAATATGACACTGTTGCTTGTAGGGACCGCGCTGAGGACCAGACAGAAGCTTGCAGGTCGGCTCGCCGACGCTCTCTCCGAGCTTTACCTGCTCGCCTGCGTCCTCAAACGTTTCGAGGACGATGCCATGCCCGCCGACGATCGCCGAATTGTCGCCTTTGCGGCGAGCAATGGGCTGAACCGGTTTCAGGAGGCGATACGCGGTGCCATCGACAACTTTCCGGTCACATGGGCGCGCCATGTAATGGCAGCCGTCGTCTTCCCGTTCGGCAGGCCGTACCGGCCGGCCTCGGACCAACTCGGCCGGGCGATCGTGGGCCTTGCGCTCGAGCCGGGTCCGACCCGCGATCGCCTGACCCGAGGCATCTATATGTCGAGCGATCAGGCGGACCCTATCGGATTGCTGGAATCGACGCTCCGGCAGGTGATCGCCGCCGAGAACGCCAATAAGAAGATCGACCGCGCGGTGCGGCGCGGTACGGTACGTCGTTTTCACGGCGCCGACTGGATTGGCGATGCTGTACGGCAGGGCGTAATTAGCGACAGTGAGGGCATGCTCGTGCGCGAGGTCGAAGCGCTCGCCAACCGTGTCATTGCCGTCGATGACTTCGATCCGGACGCGATTAAGCCGAACTATATGAATCCCGGCGACAACATCAGAGCGGCGCAGCGGGTATGACCAAGCCGGTCGCAATCTAGTTTGTCGGTCGATGGATGGGCGGCACCAGCCGATGGACGAGCGCGATCAAGTCGGCTTGGCGTGCGGCGCCAGTCTTGGAAAAGATGCGGGCGAGGTGCGTCTTGGCGGTGTACAGCGAAGTGCCGAGATCCTGCGCGGCCTCGGCGACCGTTGCGCCGCCGGCCAACTGCTCGAGGACGCGGGCTTCCGCCGGAGTGAGGCCGAAGCTGTCGGCGACAGCCTGGAGATTTCCGGCGGGCTTATCCTCCGCCCTGGTAATGAAGACAGCCGCGCTTGCCTGCGGTACCAGCCGGGTCCGCAGGTCGCCGTGCGCCAGCGGTAGTACATGCGCGATCGACGGCTCCCCGCCAGATCCTCCGAGCGCAACGCCAATACCGGCGGACCCGATCTCCGCCTCGTTGTGCTGAGCGACCGCGATCGCATCCGCCAACTCGCGATGGGCGTCTGCATCGTGCACTTTCAGGAATCCGGCGGAGGCACAGACCGGTCTGGCGGCCGAGAACATGGTGCGCGCCGAGCCATTGGCATGCAGGATGCGGCCGCGGTCGCCGACGACAACCACCCCAGTGCTGAAACTGTCGAGAATGGCTGCGAGCGTATGGGTCTCGAGTTTCCTGATGTCGAGTATGTCGCTGATAGCGACTGCCCGTCGGATATGAGGCACCAACAGTCGCATCATTGCGCTCTCATTGTCCGCCAACTGTCCGGCGCTTTTATGCCGATTAGCCCCAAATATCGCGAGGCGCCTCGCTTGGCGAAAAACCACGGTCTGCATCGTCTCGGATATGCCTTCGGGTTCCGTGAGCTCGGCATAGATCGATCGAGCACGAGGTCCAGCCGCATCGATGAGTGACGACAGCACCTGGGGCTCGCCATCCTGACATATCGTCCGGCTGAAGGCCCGCTGGTAAAACCCGCTCACGTGGTTGGAATGGCTGAGAAATCGGCGTTCCCAATTCGGTTTCATTCCCCACGCGTAGGCAAGTCTACTCTGCGCAAGCTGCAGATCAATCAACAGCATGAGGCCGCTCATGCAGTCGATCGTCTGGCAGATTTGGGCAATGGTCCCGGGCCAATTGTCCGGTTCGACCGCGCAGTCATAAATCATGCCGATCAGATCCGAAAATCGTGCGTGCGTGAGCATCGTTCAATCCCGTCAGCACTTCATCACAGGATCGGTGTCCTGCGAGTCCCTTCCAAGTGTCATGGACCAGAGCTCCTCAATCTCGCAGTCGCATCGAATGATAAGCGCCTGACCGCACGGGGGCTTGGTCCCGCATCCCCTCGGCTCGGACGTCGCGAATTAGCGGCCTCTACCTGCCCAAGAAGGAGATCGCCCCGACGCGAAGGCTTAATGGCACTCTCAACGGCGCCGTCTAGTGCGCTAAAGGCACGGAACTGCCGTTGGCGCGGACGTCAGAAGCCTGCTGGCGATCTGCTCATGAAAGTTACGCCGCATCCAAGTAGTGTCAATTGGAATGGCAGTTAATTTTAGGCCAAGGACTATCACCAATCGCGATAGGATCGGCCCATGATAGACATTCGCGTCGGCGGGCGCGGGACTCGTACCCGGAGTGTAGCTAGGGCAATTCTGAAGGGGAACGAACCGTTCTGGCGTTTAACGACCAAACCATTGCTGGACGTGCGTCGGGGAGCCTGCACTGGTTGTGCGATGCGCTCAATCCCGCGACATCTTCTCGTACTTCTTCACCAGCCGCTCCCGCTTCAGCCGCGACAGCCGCTGGATCCAGAACATCCCGTCGAGCTGGTCGATCTCGTGCTGGTGACACACGGCGCGCAAGCCGTCGGACTCCTCGATTCGCATGTTGCCGTAGAGATCCCAGTAGTTGATCCGCACCCGCGCGTGGCGCTGCACCTCGTCGTTGACGCCGGGCATCGAGACGCTGCCTTCCCGGTGCAGGATCATCTCGGGCGAGGCCCATTCGATCTCCGGATTGACGTAGGTCTGCACGCCCTCCCTGGCCTCGAGCTCGAGCACGACGACGCGCAGGGGCACGCCGATATGCGGCGCCGTGATGCCGATGCCGGGCGCGGCGCGCATGGTCTCGAGCAGATCCGCTGCGAGTTCGCGCAGTGCGTCGTCGAACACGGTGACGGGCCGTGCCGGGATGGCGAGGCGGCGGTCGGGATAGCGGACGAGGGGACGAATGGTCATGATCTCTGGTGCACCAAGGGGCAATTCTCGCGGCTGCGGTCGCTCACCGTGCTGCCGCGCGGATTTCTGCGATCGTCTGTGCGGGCGCCTGAAGGTGGGGATAGTGCCCGATGCCCGGAAGTAGCTTGAGCTCGGCGTGGATGCGCGCGGCCAGCTCGATGCCCATGTCTTTCGTGATGTAGAGGTCATCTTCGCCCCACACCACTTTCACTGATGTCTTGAGCTTTGTCAGGTTCGCTTCGAAATAATCCTGATCGCGGGTGAAGAAGGAGTAGTAGTGGTAGAAGGCGTCGACGCATGTGAGCCCGTCATAAGTCCATGCGCGGGCCATGTCATCCCTGAATTCTTGCGAAATCTCGACATGCGTCTCCTTGGGCAGGCCGCGCCGAAACGTGTTTGCGAGAATTTCGTCACGGCCGGCATTCATCGCAGCGCGAACATGGTCCGACGTCGGTTTTGACTTCAGGCCCTGCAAATTCTCCCACATCAGGGCAGGCCGGTTGAAGGGCGCGAAGTCACCCACGATCACCGATCTTGCAATGTCGGGCTCGTCGAGCGCCAGCAGGAGCACCGGCAGCGCGCTGATATCGGTCGCGTAGATCGTGAGCGTCGCGCGGTCGATGCCGGTCTTGTCGAGATAACCCTTCAGGACACGCGAATAGTCCTTCGGCGAATAGGAGAAGCGGTCGACAGCCGGCCGCGACGACAGCCCGAATCCCGGCCAATCGAAGCTGTGGACGTCGTGGTCGTCGGCAAGCGCCAGCGCAATGTCCTTCCAGGCGAAGATCGTTTCAGGAAACCCGTGCAGCAGAAGCAGCGTCGCGCTCGGAGCGGTGCCACGGACCACCATGCTCCGCAACGTGATGTCTCGATCGATTGCAACGTAAGCGATCTCGTTCGAGTGCTCCCGCACCTGGGTGTGCTTCGACATGGCATTCCTCCCGATCCTGCCCTGATGCTGGAGGCAGATGTTAGTGCCGGCCCGGCAGGAAGTCTTGGCCCAGTTTTCGAAAAAAGCATTGTCATGCAAGGTCGCGGCTTTTTCTCAACGTCCGCTTAGCCGTCCGGATAGGGCGTGCCGTCCTTGTGCACGAGCCGGCCGCCGGAATTGCCCTGAATCGGCGCGTGGCATAACAATGCCGCCAACAACAAGAGTCGAGAGCGGAGGAAAGACTTCATGCGCGGAATCGCAATCGCACTGGCCGCGACCATCGCAGTGGCGACGCCGGCCGCGGCCGACTACCTCGTCAAGGAGGTCGGCAGCTTCCATGTCGGCGGCCGCACCGAAACCTTGAGCGGACTTCCTTCCAAAGAGATCGTGTTCTCGCCCGGCGCCCCGCCGATCAAGGTCGATCCGAACGGAGAGTTCGAGGTCGAGCAGATGTACGTCCAGTTCGTCAAACAGGTAGCGCCGAAGTCGAAATTGCCGCTGCTGCTCTGGCACGGCGGCGGCCTTTCGGGTGTCACGTGGGAGACCAAGCCCGACGGCAAGCCGGGCTGGCAGCAATACTTCCTGAATGCGGGCTATGACGTCTACGTCTCGGATGCGGTCGAACGCGGCCGCGCCTCCTGGGCGCGCTATCCGGAGATTTTTAAGAGCGAGCCGTTCTTCCGGCCCAAGAAGGAGGCGTGGGAGCTGTTCCGGATCGGGCCGAGCTACGAGGTCGGCGGCAAGCGCGAAGCGTTCGAGGGCGAGCAGTTTCCGATCGAGGCGTTCGACCAGTTCACCAAGCAGGGCATTCCGCGCTGGGCAACGAATGACGCTGCCACGCAAAAGGCATATGACGCGCTGGTGCAGAAGGTGTGCCCGTGCATCATCCTGGTCCACAGCCAGGGCGGCAATTTCGGTTTCACCGCTGCCCTCAATGCACCCGACAAGGTGAAGGCGCTGATCACCGTCGAGCCATCGGGCGCGCCTGATCCGGCGAAGGCCGACGCCGCGAAACTCAAGGGCGTGCCGCATCTGATCGTGTGGGGCGATTTCCTCGATCGCGTGCCGGTCTGGTCGAAGCTCGTGGTCAATCCGACCAAGTGGGGACAGGCAATCGCATCGGCGGGCGGCAAGGTCGATACGTTCGAGCTGCCCAAAATGGGGATCACGGGCAACACCCACATGATGATGATGGACCGCAACTCGGACGACGTCGCCAGGCGGATCAACGACTGGATCGAAAAGCAGGGCCTGGCGAACTAGTCCGGATAGGGCGTGCCATCCTTGTGCACGAACCGGCCGTCGGAATTGGCGCTCATCATGTCGATGTCGGAGCGATGTCGATTTTTGGCATGGGCACTCCCCGGAGTTCACGGCGTCGATGGCACTTGCGCGGTTGGACCCATCCGCGATTGCTGCGCGTCGTCGAGCGCAGTTGCGGGCTTTGCCGTGGATGAGAACAGGATCGGGTGGATGATGACATCGTGCCGGTGTTTTGCCCGACGAGTCAAATCGCTTTCTGGTATCGTAAGTCATTGATCCCGCAGGCCCCGGCTACTTTGCATGGGGTTGTTTTCGACATTTTTTGCTGGCAGGTCACAAAAGCGTGCCTCAAGAAATGACGTGACCCTGTCGGCCGGCGCCGTTCCCATTCGTCTTCCACCCAGACGGACATAACGGGAGACCAAAATGAATTCCTCCAACTATCGCTGGGTGATCGTCGCCGCGGGCGGCCTGCTTGGCTGCGTCGCGATCGGCGGCATGTTTTCGCTGCCGGTGTTCCTGAAGCCGATCGCTGGGGATACCGGCTGGTCGGTGACCGGCATTTCCAGCGCGATGACGATCGGCTTTCTGGCGATGGCCTTCACCAGCATGGCCTGGGGTACGCTGACTGACAGGTTCGGGCCCCGGCCGGTGGTGCTGACGGGATCGACGGTGCTGGCCCTCAGCCTGTTCGCCGCCAGCCATGCGACCTCGCTGCTGGTGTTCCAGTTCGTGTTCGGCCTTTTGGTCGGCGCCTCCTGCGCGGCGATCTTCGCGCCGATGATGGCGACCGTCACTGGCTGGTTCGACACCCATCGCAGCCTTGCGGTGTCGCTGGTGTCGGCCGGCATGGGCATGGCGCCGATGACGATGTCGCCGCTCGCGGCCTGGCTGGTCTCCAATCACGACTGGCGGACCTCGATGCAGATCGTGGCGCTGGTGGTCGGGGCCATCATGATCCCGGTGTCGCTGCTGGTGCGCCGTCCGCCCGCGCTCGCGCACCCCGTGGCCGCGCCGTCGGGCGAGGGGGCCGTGCAGGCGGAGATGTCGATGGCCGAGGCGCTGCGCTCGCCGCAATTCCTGATCCTGCTCGCGACCAACTTCTTCTGCTGCGCCACCCATTCCGGACCGATCATCCACACCGTCAGCTATGCTGTGAGCTGCGGCATTCCGCTGATCGCGGCGGTGACGATCTACAGCGTCGAGGGCTTTGCCGGCATGGGCGGCCGTATCGCCTTCGGCCTGATGGGCGATCGCCTCGGCGCCAAGCGCGTGCTGGTCTCGGGTCTGCTGCTGCAGGCATTCGGCGCGCTCGCCTATGTCTTCGCGCATCAGCTTGCGACGTTCTACGCGGTCGGGGCCACCTTCGGCTTCATCTATGCCGGCACCATGCCGCTCTACGCGGTGCTCGCCCGCGAGAACTTCCCGCTGCGCATGATGGGTACGGTGATCGGCGGCACGGCGATGGCCGGCAGCCTCGGCATGGCGACCGGGCCGCTCGCCGGCGGCCTGATCTACGATGCGTTCTCCAGCTACGCCTGGCTTTATATTGGCTCCTGGGCGATGGGCCTGGGGGCCTTCCTGATGGCGATGATGTTCAGGCCGTTCGCAAAGCCGCAAGGCGAGGTGGCGCCGGCGACAGCGTGATGGTGCGCGGCCCTTACCGGATCTGCTTCTCGAAGAACAGATCCGGATAGGGATCGTCGTTGAAGCGCGGGATCTCGCGCCAGCCGGTGGTGCGGTAGAGCTGGCCGGCTTCGGGCAACGCGCTGTTGGTGTCGAGCCGCAGCAGCGTGATGCCGAGTTCGCGCGCCGCATCCTCGGCCGCGTCCATGAGGCGCCGGCCGAGCCGCAATCCGCGCGCGGCGGGGGCGACCCACAGCCGCTTGATCTCCGCATAGCCGTGATCCGTTCCCTTCAGCCCGACACAGCCGATCGGCAGCGTGTCCGACATCGCGACGATGAATGTCCCGCGCGGGCGGCGCATGTCCTTGGCGTCCGGATCACGCGACAGCGAGACGTCAAAGCCCTGTTTGAAGCGGCGGCCGAGCTCGGCATAGTACTCGCCGAGGCAATGGCGGGCCTCCTCGCACCGTGGATCCATCTCCTCCAGCGCGACGCGATCGCGCGTCAATGCCGAGGCAATCATGTCCATCGCCGCTAGCAGCGCATCGCGCTGCGCATGCTGCTCAAGGAAGCTCTCGGCCTGCGCGTTCGACAACGCCTCGTACGCCGCGAACTCGCGCCGGCCCGCGCGTGTCAACTTTGCCACGCGGCGCCGCGCGTCGTCCGCATGCGCATTGGTCTCGATCAGTCCGTCGTCCTCGAGGCTGCGCAATAGCCGGCTCATCAGCCCGGAATCGAGGCCAAGATAGTCACGGATCTCGGCCACGTCCGAACGCCCGTGCCCGATCGCATTGAGCACGCGCGCCGCTCCAAGTGGCCTGCCGCGCCCGAGGAACGAGGTGTCGAGCGCGCCGACGGCGGAGGTGACGGCGCGGTTGAAGCGGCGGACGCGGGAGACGGGGTCGAGCATAATGTCTGACCTTAGTCAGGTATTATGGGCCGTCAATAGGACTTCCTCACTTCGCCAGCGTCAGCAGCGGCTTGTCCTTGGCGACGATGTAGGTCGCCAGCTCGCTCGCGGCGTCCTGGCCCACGTTCTTGGCCGCATGCACGGTCCCGGCCGGGATGAACAGCACGTCGCCTGCTTTCAGCGTCACCGGCGGCTTGCCTTCGACGTCGTATTCGATGGCGCCCGCCAGCACGTAGATGATCTCTTCGCCTGGATGGGTGTGCCGGCCGAACGCCACGCCGGGGGCGAGGTCGACGCGCACCTGCACGGCCTCGCGCCCGGGTGTACTGAGATCGTGCCGTTGGAGATCGGTCCGCGTGACACCCGCCTGCGCCGCCGCTGCCGGAAGGGTGAACAGGTTTGCAACGAGGACGGCCGCGCTCGACAGCACGCGCAGGCTTTGCAGATAACGATTGCTCATGGTCAGCTCCTTGTGGTCGCTCGATTGTCCGCGCCGCGCGGCACCGGCCGAATTCGGCCGGTGCCGCGTCGCGCAGTTTCAGACGAGCGTGGTGGTCACCTCGATGTTGCCGTGCACCGCCTTGGAGTAGGGGCAGATGCCGTGCGCCGCCTCGATCAGCTCCTGCGCAACCGCCCGGTCGACGCCGGGGACGCTGACGTCGAGCCGAGCGCGGAGAAAGAATTCTCCATTGGCGTTGTTCAGGTCGATCGCGGTGTCGACCGACGGCTCGCTCGGCAGCTTGACCTTGCGCTGGGCGGCGGCGAGCCCGAGCGCGCCGAGGTAGCAGGCCGACCAGGCGGCGGCGAAGAGGTTTTCGGCGGCCGGGTGCGGCTGGGCGAGCTTGATGTCGACAGAGCCGTCGCTGGACCGCGCGGCGCCGTCAGGGCCGGAGGTGACGTGCGTCTTGCCGGTGAAGAGGACCTTTGCAGCGGAAGTCATGGTCGTATCCTTTGTTACATCGTATCCGATCTAAGCGTATGCGCGTCAAATAAACCCGACGATCCAGCCAGTCAAGCTCTTCCGATTTAATCGGATGCGATTTATATTGCGGGCAAGATCACGAATTGCGGAGGTTCTCGTGGCCGGTAACTCCAAGGCTGCCGACAAAGGCCGAAAACTGTCGAATTTTCTGTGCTTTGCGATCTATTCGGCCAATCTCGCCTTCGGCCGCGCCTATAAGCCCCTGCTGGACAAGGTCGGGCTCACCTACACCCAATACATAGCCCTGGTGGCGCTGTCGGACGAGGACGAGCAGACCGTCAGCGCGCTCGGCGAAAAGCTCTTTCTGGAATCCAACACGCTGACGCCCATCCTCAAGAAGCTTGAGCAGATGGGGTACATCAGGCGCCACCGCGATCCCGCCGACGAGCGGCAGGTGCGGTTGAGTCTGACTCCGGCGGGGCGAAAGCTGATCGAACAGGATCTCGGCGAGTCCCTGATCGAGGCGACGGGCCTCGGTGACGATTTTCCGGTGGTGCAGAAGACGGTGAGCCGCTTGCGCGACAATCTGCTCCGCAACACCAGGATCGGAGATGAGAAGTCTTGAGGCGCGACGCGCCGGCGCTTGCGGTTAGTCCAACCCCAGCGCCTTGCGCGATTTGCGCGTGAGCTTTGCGGCGATCAGCGCATGGGCCTGCGCCAGATAGGCGGTGAGCTCCGCATCTGACAACGCGTTGTTGCTGACGAGTTGCACCCATTTGGCCCGCGCAAGATAAGGCGCCGGTCGCGCGAGGCCGTGCTCGATCAGCATCGCATAGGCCAAGTTCGAGACCTTGAACATGTAGCCGCCGGAACGCGCGGCAAAGCCGCCGCCGAGCGCGAACATCTTGCCGCCGACCTTGAACACGGAGGTGCCCTCCCATTGCACCATCTTGGTGACGGCGGGCAGGCGCAGACAGCGTGCTTCGAATGCCTTGGGTGTCATGGGTTCGGAATCGAGAGGTGGGACAGGCGCGCGCCGCTGTGGCAGCATGTATCTTCCAACCAGGGATGAAATGCCATGTCGCGAGTTTCGATCAAGACCAGGGACGACCTGCCGGAGGCGCTGAAGCCGCTGTGGGACAAGATGACGACCTACGGCGCGTTCGAGAACCAGGCTGGAGTCATGGCCCACCGCGCGCCGATCTTCAAGCACATGTGGTCGCTGCTGGTCGATCTCGCGAGCGAAGGCATGATCTCGA
The DNA here is from genome assembly GCF_001908205.1 of Bradyrhizobium sp. NAS80.1. Taxonomy (GTDB): domain Bacteria; phylum Pseudomonadota; class Alphaproteobacteria; order Rhizobiales; family Xanthobacteraceae; genus Bradyrhizobium. Next base: position 9,632 of record NZ_LGHL01000177.1, on the reverse strand, counting down.
AGCGCCATCTCGAGCTCGCCCTGGTCACGGTCTCGCTGCTCAACAAATGTGATTACTGCGTTTCTCATCACGCGCCCAAGCTGGCAGTGCAAGGCGTGTCGGAGGAGGGCGCCGCGCGCCTCGTCGAGTACAAGGATCATCCCGAGCTCGATGAGCTCGACAAGCTCGTCGTCGAATATTCCATCGCCGTCACCAACCACTGGAACAAGACCCGCGACGAGATCTTTGCCCGCCTTCGCGCGCATTTCTCGGAAGCGCAGATCGTCGAGCTGACCTGGCGCATCGCGCTGTGCGGAGCCTTCAACCGCTTCAACGACATTCTCCAGCTCGAAACCGAGCAGGGCGTCCCCCACAGCGAGGCCGCCGAGTGAGCGGATGCCGGCCGCGCCGGTCAGGCCCGGTCTTCCCTGCGCCCTCTTTCATGAGGGTGAGGCAAGGAAGCAAAGCTCGGGGCGAAACAAGCCGCAAGGATGCGGGATTGTGTCTATCGTTCAACGACGGTCTCGTGCCCCGGACGCTGCGCAGCACGAAGTGATGCGCTGCAGAGCCGGGGCCTATCCAGCAGCGGTCGCCGTGGCACCCTGGGGTCCCGGCTCTGAGCAGCAACGCTGATGCGTTGCAGCGCGTCCGGGACACGAGAGGGACGAATGCGGTTCCTCCACACTCCGTCATTGCGAGCGCAGCGAAGCAATCCAGACTGCTCTCGTGGAAAGACTCTGGATTGCTTCGCTGCGCTCGCAACGACGATGTTGAAGCAGCTGCACGCCTCTTTGTGAGTTGTGCCGGTGCCAGAGACCGTTACCATGTGCACGCATTCACAGGGACGCACAGCGAGCGGAGGCGACATGAGCGGGCAGGAACGCAAGGTTAAGGGATCGGACCTGTTTGTCGCGGCGCTGGAGAACGAAGGCGTCGACCGTATCTTCGGTATCCCCGGCGAGGAAAATCTCGACCTCGTCGAATCGCTCCGCACCTCCAAGATCGAGCTGGTCCTGACCCGTCACGAGCAGGCTGCCGCGTTCATGGCCGCAACGCACGGTCGGCTGACCGGCAAGCCCGGTGTTTGTCTTTCGACGCTCGGCCCCGGCGCGCTCAACCTGTCGACGGGTGCGGCCTATGCGCATCTCGGCGCGATGCCGATGATCCTGATCACCGGCCAGAAACCGATCATGAGCAGCCGACAGGCGCGCTTCCAGATCGTGGACGTGGTCGCGACCATGAAGCCACTGACGAAATTGTCGCGGCAGATCGTCAGCGCCTCCAGCATTCCCACCGTGGTGCGCGACGCCTTCCGAGTGGCGATGGAGGAGCGGCCGGGACCGGTGCATCTCGAACTGCCTGAAGATATCGCGGGCGATGAAGTGCCGGCCGTCCCTGTGATCCAAACTCATCCGATCGAAATCCCCGTCGCTCACCGCGCCGCGCTCGACCGTGCCGCGGAGATGATTTTGGCCGCAAAACGTCCGCTGGTGATGATGGGCGCTGCGACCAGCCGGCCGCGGTCCACCCATGGCATCGCCAGCTTCGTGCGCCGGACCGGCATTCCGTTCTTCACGACGCAGATGGGCAAGGGGACCGTTCCCGGCGGCACCAATCTCTATATGGGCACCGCCGCGCTGTCCGAGCGCGACTACGTTCACGACGCGATCGACGCCGCCGATTTGATCGTGGCGATCGGCCACGATCCCGTCGAGAAACCGCCCTTCATCATGGGACCATCGGGGCCGAAGGTCATCCACGTCAGCTACACGCCGGCGAGTGTCGAGCAGGTCTATTTTCCCGATGCGGAGGTCGTCGGCGATGTCGGCCCGAGCCTGGAATTGCTCGCCGACCGCGTCGAAGGCAAGCTGCCGCAGGCCGCGGCACTGTTGCCATTGCGCGAAGAAATCCTCAACCACATCGCTGACCGTGCGACCGAGACGCGCTGGCCGCCGACACCGCAGCGCGTCGTGCACGACATCCGGCAGGTGATGCCGGAGAGCGGCATCGTGGCGCTCGACAACGGCATGTACAAGATCTGGTTCGCGCGCAACTACCGCACCCGCGTCGCCAACACGCTGCTGCTCGACAATGCGCTGGCGACGATGGGCGCCGGCCTTCCGTCGGCAATGATGGCCGCGATGCTCTATCCCGACCGCCGCGTTCTCGCGGTCGCAGGCGACGGCGGCTTCATGATGAACAGCCAGGAGATGGAGACGGCCGTCCGCCTCAAGCTCAACCTGGTCGTGCTGGTGCTGGAAGACAACGCCTACGGCATGATCCGCTGGAAGCAGGCCGTCGATCACTTCGCCGATTACGGCATGACCTTTGGCAATCCTGACTTTGTCCTCTATGCGAACGCCTATGGCGCAAAAGGGCATCGCATCGAAAGCATCGGCAGTTTTGCCCCGACGCTCGACGCGGCGTTCAGGGAGGGCGGCGTGCATCTGGTCTCGATCCCGATCGACTATTCGGAAAACGTAAGGGTGCTTGTCGACGAGCTGCGGGCGCGGGAGAAGGCAAAGGCGTGACGTGCTCGACGCTCTCGCCACACCCGTCATTGCGAGGAGCTCGTGACAAAATTGCAAAGCAATTTTGCACTGGAGCGACGAAGCAATCCGCAGCAACACGAAGAGCGTTGCAGCGCGTCCGGGACACGAGAGGAACAACCAGGCTTGTGTCGCGGTCACCGATCACCGACACTCTCAATCATCCAACCAACGACAGGAATAAGACATGACTCGCGTTCGCTGTATCACCGAGATGGGCATGGGCGTCGACGTTCACGGCAAGGACGCCACCAAGGCGGCGAAGCGCGCGGTGTCGGATGCGATCAGGCATTCGAGCCTCGGTTTCTTCCGAATGATCGGGAAGACCGCAAACGACATGTTCGTCGATGTCACGGTCGCGGTGCCCAATCCCGAGGCTGTCGACAAGGACGCCGTTGCAAAGGAGCTGCCTTACGGCACCGTGACCGTCAATGCGGTCAAGGGCGGGCTGGAGATTCCCTCGGCCCCGGAACAGGGCAACGACCCCATCCTCATCGCCAATGCCGCCGTCATCGTCAGCTTCGACAAGGACTAGCGGCCGGTGTCCGATAGCGATTTAACGCTGCTGGATTGTCCGATCTGGAGTGCGCTGACGACCCGTCAGAAGCATCTGGCGGAGGGCGGCCGGCAGGCGTTGCGCTATCCCGTGGCGATGACGCCGTTCGCCGACATGGCCGACATGTCGGCGGCGAGCTTCGTCGCGCTCGGTGATCTCCTGTCGGGTTCGCAGGTCGCGGCACTGTTCACGCCGGAGCCGGTCGATGTTCCCGCCGGCTTCAAGGTTGTGATCGCCGGGCCCTGTGAGCAGATGATCGGCTCGCCCGCCGACAGCCCGCTTCGCGATGCCGAGATCGTCAGTTTGGGGGCCGCCGACGTTCCCGCCATGATGGCGCTGACCGCGCTGACGAAGCCCGGTCCATTCGCGCCGCGCACGCATGAGCTCGGCACCTTCCTCGGCATCCGCGCTGGCGGCGAATTGGTGGCGATGGCCGGCGAGCGGATGAAGCCGGGCAATTTCACCGAGATGACGGCCGTCTGCGTGCATCCCGACCATCGTGGGCGCGGCTACGCGCAGGCGCTGCTCGCGGCAATCGCGCGCCAGATCGAGGCGCGCGGCGAAATTCCGTTCCTGCACGTGCTTTCCAACAATGCCTCGGCCATCGCGCTGTACCAGCGGCAGGGAATGACAATTCGCCGAAGCCTGCACGTCACCGCCCTGATGAAGCAGGAATGAGCGGCCCCATTCGGACGGGCTTCATATCCGACGAATTCGCGCTATATCCTCTCCAACCACAATTGGGGGAGACACATGGACGCCAGGGCAACTGATTTTTCCGCCGCACGGACGGCGATGCAGGGCTATGTCGATCAGGAGATCATTCCGGGCGTGTCCTGGGCGGTGCTGCGCGGGCGCGAGGTGGTCGACCGGCAATGCGTTGGCTTCGCCGACCGCGAGTCGAACACCGCACTCCGTCCCGACCACATCTTTCGCGCGTTTTCCAACACCAAGATCTTCGTCACGTGCTCGATCATGCTGCTGGTCGAGGAAGGCCGCATCGGGCTTGATGACGCCGTCGAAAAATTCCTGCCGCAGCTCGGCAACCGCAAGGTCCTGAAGCAGGGCGCGGCGAGCCTTGCCGATGTCGAGCCGGCGAAGGGCCCGATCACGATCCGCCAGCTCCTGACCCATACCTCCGGGCTCAGCTACGGCATCTTCGATCCCGGCACGGTGCTGTTCAAGGGCTACAACGAGGCGCGCGTGCTCAATCCGCTGACGCCGCTGACCGACATGATCGACAAGCTCGTCGATCTGCCGCTGTCCTATCATCCCGGCACGTCCTGGGAATATTCGGTGGCGACCGACGTGCTCGGCCGCGTCGTGGAGGTCGTCTCGGGCATATCCCTCGATGCGTTCCTCAAGGAGCGGATCTTCGATCGGCTCGGCATGACGGACACCGGCTTTCACGTGCCCGAAGCGCAGCAGGACAGGCTCGTCGCGCATTATACCGGCGCCGACGTGCTCGATCCAATGAAGCCGGGCCTCACGCGCGCCGACAATCTGCCTTTTCCGCAGGCCTATCGGCGGCCGTTCCCGCGGCTGTCGGGCGGCGGCGGTCTGGTTTCGACCTTGCCGGACATGCTCGCGCTGGTGCGCGCCTTGGTGCCCGGCTCGGATGCGCTGCTGAAGCCGGACACGCTGCGGCAGATGATGACGAACCAGTTGCCCGCAGGCCAGACCATCCGCTTCGCCAATCTCGGCCCGATGCCCGGCAAAGGTTTTGGCCTTGGCGGCGCCGTGACCTTTGCGCCGACGCCCTTCGACCCCGCAAATTCGATCGGCGAATTCCAGTGGGGTGGGCTCGCCGGTACCCATTGGTGGATCTGTCCGCAGGCCAATACCGCCGGCGTGCTGATGGCCCAGCGCCACATGGGTTTCTGGAATCCATTCTTCTTCGAGTTCAAGCGTCTGGCCTACCAGGCGGTCGGAAGCTGATCGCAAGCGGGAGGTCATGCCTCCCGCCTGCTGTTTGCGTTAGTCCTTCCAGGGATCGAATTCGCCTTCGCCGGCCATGGCGACGGCGAACGGCCGCAGCGTGTGCAGCACTCGCACGGTGCCGGCGTGCTGCGCGAGCACGTCGGGCAGGCGGCGATAGGCCATCGGGCTCTCGTCGAGGTCGGCACCGATCAGGGTGACGCCACGCTCGTTGAGCCAGCGGTCCATCTCCGCGCGCGAGAAGCGCCGCTTCGCCTCCTTGCGTCCGAACAGACGGCCGGCGCCGTGCACGGTCGAGTAGAGCGAAGCCTTGGCCTCCGGACTATCGACGCCTTCGAGGATGACGGCGTCGTCGCCCATCGACCCGCCGACGAATCCCTTCTGGCCGGGAAACGCCGGCGTCGCGCCCTTGCGCACCACCCACAGATCCTTCCCATCGTGGGTCTCACGCCAGGCATAGTTGTGGTGGTTGTGCACGCTCTCGGTCACGCTGCCGCCGATGATTTGGCGGACGCGTTCGACAACCCACTCGCGGCCGGCATGGGCGTAACGCCCGGCGAGCTGCATCGCCGCGATGTAGCGGCGGCCGAGCTCGGAATCCTCGTCAACCACGGCGGGCGGGACGTTCATGCCGTCCTTGCCGCCGGCGGCCTTGAGGTAACGCGTCGCGGAGGTATGCCCGAGACCGCGGCTTCCGAAATGGACGCCGATCCAGACATAACCCTCCTCGTCGCGCATGAGGTCGACATAGTGGTTGCCCGACCCGACCGTGCCGAGCTGGGCCACCGCCTTCGGACGGTAGGCCTCCATGTCGCTCTCGCGCCAGGCATCGCCGTCGTCGAACAGATCGTGCTCGACCCGTTCGGCGTTGGCGCGGCCAACACCGAAGGAGATCACCTTGGCGACGTCGCGGATGATCGTGGGGACGAGGCCTGCGATGTCGTCGAAGCGCGTGTCGAGCCGCGCGGCCATGTTGCCGCAACCGATGTCGAAGCCGACGCCGGAGATGCTGATCTGCTTCTCATACGCGATAACCCCGCCGACTGGCTGGGCATAACCGAGATGGCCGTCGGCGCAGATCACGCCGGACACGACATTGCCGACCGCCATGCAGTTGCGCATTTGCGCCACGGTCGCCGCTTCGTGCGGGCCGAAGATCTTCAGCGGCGCATTCTGGAAGCGGGCCTCCTGCGGGCGCAGGTTTGCGATCGCGCTCGCCGCCGCATTGGCCTCGTGGGCAAGGTGCTCCTTGCGCGCGGCGTCCCGGTACGAGCACCAGGCCGGCTGACCGCGTCCTTCGCCGACGCGAGAGTCAGGATCGACGCCGGCGGCGAGGCAGAGCTCGCGGGCGCGTTCCATGTAGGGATCGGATCGTCGCATGATCTTTGTGTCCTGCTTTGCGTTCCGCACGCATCATAGCCGGGGCGGCGGATCATTTCAGAGATTTCGCGAGCCCCGGGCGCGAGTCTCGCGTCCAGGGCCTTTGTCGTTGCGCATCAGTTCAATGCCGTCTCGGAGGCCGCGATCCACGCGACCTCGGCCTCGGAGAAGCCGTTGACGCGGGTCCAGGCGCCGTGGCCGACACCGTGCTGATATGAGGCCACGTTCACCATCGTGCCTTGCGCCTTGGGCTCGGGCACCTGGTCGTGGCTCTGCTCGTCGGTGAAGACGATCAGGCGGTCGCCGTTGCGGTCGATCTCGGCGACAGCTTTGCCGAGATAGGTTCCGCCATGCGGCTGCGAGTTGATGATCGCGTCCCGCAGCGCGAAGCCTCGGCGGGGCGGGACCTTCACGACTTCATTGCTGAAGGTGAAGATCTCGACCTCGTCGCAGATCTCGCGTGCCAGGATGGCCAGGCCACATGCCGCCTCCGCGCGCGGGAGGCATATCCGCTCTGCCGTGGTGGAGAAGTATCCGACATCTTCACCACCAGCGTCGGTCTAGTCGCGACGATCGCGGCAAACCGATTTACGAAAATTCTATCGCGGCGCTGTCGACGCGCCGCACTTTGCGAACCATTCGGGTTCGCTCTGCCATCGGTGTCCGGCTCATCGCCTCGTTCCCTCCGGCAAGCCCCGCGCACTTGGGCACGCGCCTCTCCAGCGCGAGCCCCGGGATCCGGGTCTCCCGTTCCGGCAGTTGCCGGGATGTTCGAATGGGCCGCGCGGCGGGCAACAAAAAAACCCTCCGGAGCGGCAGGCTCGGGAGGGTCCGTGAGAAGCGGACTGTCGATCTTGCGGTCAGGCAAGATCGCTCCCATGAGCCGGGCATGAGCAATCGATCGGTCCGAGACCGTTCGACAGTCGCGCAAATATTTCGTAGCGATAGTTCATTGCTCGGTTCATGTTGTTCTCACGCGAACGAAAGTGTTCGCGAGGACGCGGGACATATGCCTGCAACTTGCGGATGTCAAGCGGGAGACGACGTGAACGTCGCCGTATGCAGATCAAACGACATGTCAAACTACCTCGGTATCGATGGATTTCGGTTCGGCTGGGTCGCCGCCTGGATCGATGACAATGGCGATCACGGCTTCGACTATTCGCCCGCTCTCGCGCGCTTGCTCGCGATGCCACACAAGCGTGCGATGATCGACATGCCGATCGGGCTGAAGATAGATGGCTATCGGATATGCGACCTGCGTGCGCGCGAACGGGTCGGTGCCGCGGTGTTTCTCGGGGCGCGCCGAGGTCTCTGGACGTTCGTGGATATGACTGCCGCAAACGACCATTATTGGCGGCGTGAAGGCAGGGGCAGGGGCGTCTCGCGTCAGCTCTGGAACATCAGGGACAAGATCAAGGAGGTCGACGACATCATGACGCCGGAACGACAGGCCGGGGTCGGCGAAGCGCATCCGGAATTGATCTTCTGGAACCTTGCGCGCCAGCGCCTCTTGGAGAGAAAGACGTCAGTTGCGGGCCGTGAGCAACGCCTTGCTCTTCTCGTGGAGCAAGGCTTCGTCAATATCCGCAAATGGCTGGGGCATCGCCACGGCACCGGCATCGGCCGGGACGACCTGATCGACGCCTGCGCTTGCGCGATTGCGGCGCGCAATAGCGCCGGGCGTCTTGGTGGCGGTGAAGTCGATCCGCGTGGATTGCGGATGGAGATCAATTATTGAGATTGTAGAAGAGCAAGCCAATGGGACTCTATCAACATTATGTCGTGCCTTGCCTCACTCACCTGGCGATGAGTCAGAAACAGCTCATGCCATTTCGCCGCCGTGTCATTGGTGCGCCGAGGGCAGGGTGCTGGAGATCGGCATCGGCTCGGGTCTGAACTTGCCGCTCTATGGCGCAACCGTGAGCTCGGTGATTGGACTGGAGCCGTCCCCGGAGTTGCTGCGCAGGGCCCGCCCACGAGCGACCGCCGCCGCGATCCCCACGATGCTGCTCGATGCCTCTGCCGAAGCCATTCCTCTCGATACGGCGAGCGTGGACACCGTCGTCACGACGTGGACGCTCTGTACGATCCCCAACGCATCGCGTGCACTCCTGGAGATGCGCCGCGTGCTGAGGCCGGGCGGTGCCTTGCTGTTCGTCGAACATGGCCGCGCGCCCGAGCCCGGCGTCGCCCGCTGGCAGGATCGGCTCGATCCGTTGTGGTCGCGCCTCGCCGGCGGCTGCCATCTCAATCGCAAGATGGATGATCTCGTAAACGGCGCGGGATTTCGCATGGAGTCGCTCGCGAATTCGAGGTTGCCGGGCCCCCGGACACATACTTTCCTCTACGAAGGCCGCGCGAGGCCGGCATACGTGTCGCGGCCTTGTGTCGTTCGCAACCGAGCCTAGATTAAACGCCGCTCAATCGAGAACCCAAGGTCCTGATGTCCGATCTCTCAGCCTTTCCGATCACCCGGCGCTGGCCGGCTAAGAATCCAGATGTCCTGCAGCTCTACTCGCTGCCGACGCCCAATGGCGTGAAGGTTTCGATCATGCTGGAGGAAATCGGACTGCCATACGAGGTCCATCTCGTCGACTTCGGCAAGGACGATCAGAAGACGCTGGAATTCCTTTCGCTCAATCCGAACGGCAAGATTCCGGCGATCCTCGATCCCAACGGTCCCGGTGGCAGGCCGCTGCCGCTGTTCGAGTCCGGGGCGATCCTGCAATATCTCGCGGAGAAGACCGGCAAGCTTCTGCCGAAGGATGCGGCGCGCCGCTACCAGGCCATCGCGTGGGTGCATTTCCAGATGGGCGGCATCGGGCCGATGTTCGGCCAGGTCGGATTCTTCCACAAATTCGCCGGCAAGGATTTTGAGGACAAGCGGCCGCTCGAGCGCTACGTGGGCGAGTCCAAGCGCCTGCTCGGTGTGATGGAGACGCATCTTTCCGGCCGGCAATGGTTCATGGATGATGACTACACCATCGCCGACATCTCGATGCTCGGCTGGGTGCGCAACCTCATCGGCTTCTACGGCGCCGGCGATCTCGTCGGGTTCAGCCAGTTCAAGTCGGTCGCTGCCTGGCTCGAACGCGGGCTGGCGCGCGCCGCCGTGCAGCGCGGGCTGAACATTCCGAAGCGGCCGTGAGACTTAACTCAGCGCCTTATGGGGCATGGACTCGTGCGCCGCTAGAATAGCCGCCCGCCGTTCGGCACGGGCTTGCACG
>NZ_LGHL01000176.1 GCF_001908205.1 Bradyrhizobium sp. NAS80.1 | reverse complement strand
GCTTTCCACGGCATCCACACCTCCCGCAGAACAAAAGCGGAAAGTGTAACCCATGTGTCCGGTACGTTCTGTCACCTATGTCTCGGGCCGCTCAACCCACTATTTCGGAAGCCCTGTTTTCTTATCGGCGGGCAGCCTAGCGTAAACGTAGTTGTCATCTTCACCCAGTGCGGCGCGTCACTTTCCCTCCAACCTCCAAAATTGGACAAATCGGCTCCCGAGCGGCTTTTCGCGTATTGATGCGATGTGCCCCGGATGAACCGGGACACCTTATTTGCGCTCATTCGCCGGCTTTTGCGAGAAAGCCGTGAAGCTTATCGTCGATAAAATCGACGTCGGCTTTGTTCAATCCGAGTCCGCCTGCAAAATGCCCCCAGACCGAAGGAATCGTCGCAAGTGTCGCATTGGACATGAGCGACACTTCAATCGCGCTATCCTCGGGGGGAAAGTAGAGATCAGTGCGGCTCGGCATCACGATGGTCTTCGCCTTGATCGCGCCGAGCGCGCGGCGGAAGTTGCCTTCATAAAGTGGGTTCGCACTGATATCCGCATGCTCCCAACTCCACATCATGGCGAGCAGGTTGTTCGCATCCAGCGGAAGAAACGAGTTTTCCCAAAAGCCGACAATATAGTCCTCGAGCGATTGGAAGTTCAGCTGACTGCGATCGAGCTCCTCCCTGAAGAAGGCCTGGGAGAATCCCCACCCCGCATACACGCGCGCCATCGCGCGTAACCCCTGAGCCGGCGGCGCTGCGTAGCGCCCCTTGTCCCAAGCACTGTCGGCCGTCAATGCGGCGCGGATGCCGGCGATAAAGACTTGGTTGTGGCGCGCGCAGCGCGCCGCGCCGCAGAACGGGGCAAGGCGGTTGACCATCTCCGGGAAAATCGCGGCCCAGTGAAAGCTCTGCATCGCGCCCATGGACGATCCCAGTACGAGCTCAAGGCGCTCGATGCCGAACTTTTCCGTGACGAGACGGTGCTGCATCAGAACGTTGTCGTACAGCGTGATCTTGGGAAAGTCGGGACCGCCCTGCGGCGCCGGCGTATTGCTCGGCGACGACGACAGACCGTTGCCGAGCAGATTCGGCATGATGATGAAATAGCGCGCCGGATCGAGCGCGCGGCCTGGGCCGATCAGCCATTCATTGTGGGTGTGATCGCCGGCGAACCAGGTCGGAAAGACGACCGCGTTGTCGCGGGCGGCATTGAGCGTGCCGTGGGTCTTGTAGGCCAGCCGGCCGTCCTGCAGGATTGCTCCACTCTGCAGCGGGACGGCGCCGAGATTGAAAATGTCGTAGTTCATGGGATGACCTTGTTGTTGTGGTTGAAAGGACCCGGCGAGCGCCCCGATGCGCCCGGCGGAAGATCGAATGGGATGGCAGCCGTTTCCGTTCAGCGGGGAGGCCGCGCGCGGATCGATGCGGAGTGATCGTGGATCGCTCGCCGGAGCGCGACGTGTCAGGGCGTCAGCAGGAATCGTGCGACATCATGGCTGCCCCGCCTCAGATGTCGCTGGATGCGACAATCGCATCGGCGATCGACGCGATCGTCGCATTCGATTTCATCGCCTTGTCCCGCAGCCGGCGATAGGCCTCGTCCTCGCCGATCCCCCGCGTCTGGCACAGGATCGCAACCGCCTTCTCGATGGTGCGGCGGGCCTTCAGCGTTTCGTCGAGCGAGCGGATGCGCTGCTTGAGGCGGTTCTCGTGGTTGGCGATACCGACCGCGGTCGTCAGGGCCGCGAGTATCCCGAAGATCCGGATCGGCTTGGTGATGATGCCGTGGACGTTGATCCGCTGCAGCTCCCCGAGAATTTCCGGCGTCTCGAACGAGATGATTGCCATCCTGACGATGGATTCGCTCGCCGCCATCCAGCTCAGCGACTTCTCGTTGTGGAGATGGCCGAGCAGGAAGAACACCACATCGATGTCCGGCGGCAACCGCTCAGGCGCCGGCCAGACGAAATCGACCTGGCAACCGACACGCTTGAGGTGAGCCAGAAAGATGTCGCGCTCGTGATCTTCCGGATGGATGACCAGCACGCGGCGGCGCCGGAGTTGGCGCAGCAGACTGCCGTTGCTCGCGGGAATCTGGTCGCTCATGTCGCCACGGCCCTGCTCAGCGATCGGTCGTAGCCGACGAGATACGGGTCGGGCCGCACGATGTTGGCGCCCCGCCAGACGATCCTGAATTCCCCTGTACCGGTAGACTGCCCGACGAGCGGCCGGAAGGCGAAGTGGTTGGTGTCGACATCGATGAAGGTGTCGCCGCCGGGGCCCTTGAAGACGGCCCCCGACAGGGCGGCAAGCAGCTCGTCGCTGTCGGTGCTTCCCCGGCTCTGCCGCACCGCGTCGGCAAAAATATGGACGAGAGAATAGCAAACGGCAGGATAGACTCCCGGATGACAGTTCTCGCCAAAACGTTTCCGGAAGGTCTCTGCGAACTGCTGGTTGCGCTGGCCGTCCAGCGAGCCGAAGTAGGGCATCGCGGACAGGTGTCCGGACCTTGCCGCCGCCGACATCCGTGCGAGCTCCGACTCCGTCGTGGTCAGGGACGCGATCGGAATGCCATCCTGCGGCCGGTCGGTGCGTGCGAACGCCTCATAGAACCTGATCGTATCCTCCCCGACGACGGTAGAGACGACGGCATTGGCGCCACCATCGATCACCTGCTGCAGGAATGCGGCGAACTGATCCTCGGGAGCGCCGAAATCGAAATAGCGCGTCTCCAGCACCACGCCGCCGCTGTCGGCGACGAACTCGCCGACGATGCGGTTGATCTCCCGCGCGTAGAGCGTGTCCGATCCGGCAAGCGCGATGGTCTTGCCGCGCTCGGCGAAGATGTATTCCAGCAGGGGGACGATCACCTGATTGGGAACGGCGCCACCATAGATGACATTGGGCGAGTACTCGAAGCCCTCATAGACCGACGGATAGAAGAGAATGCCGTTGAAGCGCTCGACCACCGGCACGACAGCCTTGCGGCTGGTGGACAGGCAGCAGCCGAAGATCGCGTTGACCTTGTGCCTCACCAGCAGCTCGGTCGCGAGCTCCGCGTAACGGCGATCGTCGCCGGCGGGATCGACGATGACCGGCTCGATGAGCCGACCATCGATGCCGCCGCCAGCATTGATTTCGTCACAGGCGAGAATGATGCCCTGCAAGTGGGCCTTCTCGCTCACGGTCATCGGGCCGCTCTGCGAGAACAATACGCCAATCCTGATCATGTCTGCGGCCACGGCTTCAGCGCGTCCCTTTCAGATGTCTGTCCACCCAGCGTGCAATCGCAAGAAGCCTTTCGTCCTGGCCCGGCCGTCCCATCAGCATCAGGCTGACCGGCAGATGGCCGGCGTTGACCGGAACGGGGATCGAGACGCACGGCAGACCCGCGAGATTACCGATCCAGCAGAACCACGTCATACTATCCTGTGTGGTGACGCGTCGGCCACCGAATTCCTGCCAGTCCTCTCCGTGCCGCGGCGCGACCACCGGCAGTGTCGGCATTGCGATCGCATCCCAGGCGCCGATCCCGCGCAGCAGCAGATCGACGAACCGCGCCCGGATCCGCTGCGCCTGCAGCAGCTCGACCGCGGTCAATTGCGCGCCGGCGACGAGGTGCGCCTGCGTCGCCGGCGAGAATGCCTGCGGGTTCCGCTCCATGCGTCCGGCATGATAGGCGGACGCCTCGCCATGCAGGATCGCCTCCCAGGCGGCAAAGTAGCTTTCGACATTCTCCAGTTCATGATCGCGCACCAGGGCGCTGGATGTCCGGAGCGCCTGCGTCACTGCCAGACCAACTTCCTCCGAACGCTCGAGGCCGGCGCCCACCAGATGCACCACGCGCGGCGTCCCGACCTCGGGAAGAGCGGCGAACGGCGCGGCGCCATGGGTGGCGGGGTCGTTGCGATCCTCGCCGAAGAAATAGGGCAGCAGGATCGGAATATCCGCCAGCGCCGCCGTCATCGGCCCCGGCGCGTCCAGCGACCAGCTCAGCGGCAGTACGCCGTGGCGCGAGGCGCGGCCGTAGCTCGGCTTGAAGCCATAAATGCCGCATGCGGCAGACGGGATGCGCACCGATCCGCCCGTGTCGCTGCCGAGCGCAGCGGCGACGATCCCGGCCGCGACCGCGGCTCCGGATCCGCCGCTGCTGCCGCCGGTGATCCGTTCCGCATCATGGGGATTGCGCGTCGGGCCGACGGATGACGTCGCATTGGTCGCGCCAAAGGCCCATTCGTGCATGTTGGTCTTGCCGAAGATGACGGCGCCGGCGGCGCGCAACCGGCCGACAACTGTCGCATCGATGCCTTCCCCTTCGTCCGGCAGCGCCCGCGAGCACGCCGTCGTCGGATAGTCCTCCGTCAGATAGTTGTCTTTGACCGCGATCGGCACCCCGTCGATCGGGCTCAGCGCCTGCCCCGCGCGCCTGCGCCGGTCGGCGGCCGATGCCTGGGCCAGAACGGCGTCGGGCGCGAGCGCGACGAAAGCGTTGAGCGCCTTGTGCTCCGTGGCGCGGGCCAGTGCGCGCTCGGCCAGCGCCGTTGCCGTCGTCGCGCCGCTCGCGAGGTCCGCGGCCTGAGCCGCAAGGCTCTGCTTGATCGCGCCGGTCATCGCCGCGCTCCACCGGCGAAGAGATGGGACGGCTCGGGCAGACGATCGGACGGCAACGCGGCCAAGCCCTCTCGGATGCGCGTCAGCGTTGCCACCACGCGGGCGACCTGCTCGTCGCTCAGTGCTCGTTCGTTCTTCATATCAAACTCCAAGAAGGTCTTGCTGCAGGCGCTTGTCGGCACGCAGCTGGTCACGGGTCGTCTCAAGGCGGATCGTTCCTTTCTCCATCACGTAGGCGCGCTCGGCGATCGACAGGCAGAAGTCGAGGTCCTGTTCGGCGACAAGAACCGCAATGCCACGCTCCCGGTTGATCCGCAGCAGCGTTCCAGCCATCTCGTCGACCAGCGAGGGCTGCACGCCCTCCGTCGGCTCGTCGAGCAACAGGATCCGCGGCTGTGTCGCGAGCGCCCGCGCAAGCGCCAGGATCTGCTGCTGTCCGCCGGAAAGCCCGCCCGCCAGATCGCTGGCCTTCGGCCCCAGAATGGGAAATTCGCGCAGCGCCGCGGCGACGGCGGCGCGACCGTCATGGCCGTTGGCTTCGGCGGCGACCGCGATGTTCTCCGCAACGGTCATCCGCGGAAACACGAACCGGCCTTGCGGCACATAGCCCAGTCCAAGACGCGCACGCCCAGCCGGAGCGATCGGCGCGAGGCGCCCGTCGATCTCGACATGCCCGCTCATCGCCGGCACGAGCCCGGTAGCGAAGCGCATCAGCGTCGACTTGCCGACGCCGTTGCGGCCGAGCAGCGCGACGATCTCGGCCTTGCCGACCTGCAGCGAGACGCCCTGAATGATGACGGTCTTGCCATACCCGCCGGTTGCGTTGACGACGCTAAACATGGCGGCGCCTCCCCAGATAGATGTCGAGCACCTGATCGTTCTGGCGCAGGGCGTCGATATCGCCCTCGGCAAACACAGCGCCCTGATGCAGCACGGTCACGTGCCCGTTCAGCGTACGGATAAACTCCATGTCGTGCTCGACCACGACGGCTGTCATGTGTCGGGCGAGCGTCCGGACGAGCGACGACAATTCCCGCGTCTCCGCATTGGTCATGCCGGCCGCCGGCTCATCCAGCAGCACCACACGCGGCGCGAGGCAGAGCACCATACCGATATCGAGCCACTGCTGCTGGCCGTGGGACAGCGTCGCGGCAGCGGCGCCGGACTGGTGCTGCAGTCCGAGCATCGTCAGGATCTGATCGGCGATCCTGTCGGCTGCCTCGCGCCTGCGTGTCCGCGCAAACGCCGCCACCCAGAGATTGTCGAACACCGACAGTTCGCCGAACACCTGGGGCTTCTGGTTCTTGACCCCAAGGCCGTTGCGCACGCGGGCGAAGATCGGTGCGCGCGACACGTCGGCTCCTCCGATCGAGATGCAGCCGGCGTCGGGCGGGTAGATGCCGATGCAGGTCTTCAGGTAAGAGCTCTTGCCCGCACCATTCGGACCGATCAACGAGAACGGCTGGCCCGGCGCGAAGGTGCGGGACACTTTGTTGACCGAGACGACGCCACCGAATCTCTTGAATGTGTCGCGCGTCACCAGCGGTTTCGCCGGCCCGAATTGCCGCGCGGCGTCCTCCAGCAGGCGTTCCAGCACGTCCGTGTCGATGGAGACCGCGCCGGCCTCTTTGGCCGCCGCGTCGCGGCCCGGCAGCCGCTGCGCCCAGATGCCGCCGATCGTGCCGAGAATGCCGTTTCTGAGAAACAGCACGAGCACGACAAGCACGACGCCGAGCACCAGCGTCGTCTGTCCCCCGACAGCGCCACCGCCGAGCCAGAACGACAGGCCGCCGATCGCGACGGCGCCGACAAACGCCCCCGCCAGCGTCCCGAGGCCGCCCACCAGCACATAGATCGGAACCAGCAACGCTTCCTGAACCGAAAAGATCGAGGGGTTGAGGTAGTTCGACCACGCACCGAACATGGCGCCGGCGAGACCAGCAACCGCGCCGGCATAGGCGAAGCTGGCGATCTGGTACTTGCGGACGTCATAGCCGAGCAGCTCGGCCTTTTGGATGTCGATGCGAATGCAGTCGACGACCTTGCCGAATGTTCCGGTCATCAGCCAGCGCGTGATGAAGTACACCGCCGCACAGATGATGGTCACCACCGCGAACACGCCGGCCGGCCCCAGCGTTTCGGCAGGATCACGTGACCAGATCGCGTAGCCGGGGATGTTGGACATGCCATTGTCGCCGCCGATGGTCGCGGCGCCGGCCGTCAGCGCGAACGACTGGGACACCGACCACAACAGCAGCGTGGACGTATAGGACAGGATCGTGCTCTGCAGCGGTCCCATGCGGGCGAGGAAGATGACCGCACCGAGAGCGAAGGCTGCGATTGCACCGCACAGCGCGCCGGCCGGCAGGCTCCACAACAACGGCAGGCTGCCGAGGGCCGCCACATTGATGGCGACGACACCGCCGACATAGCCGCCGAGACCATAGAACGCCGTCTGGCCGAGGCTGAGAAATCCGCCGCGGCCCCAGACGATGTCGAGACTGAGTCCGAGCAGGCCGAAGATCAGCCAGGAGGTCGCGACGTAGGCGAGATAAGGATCGACGACAGTCGCCGCGGCGAGCGCCGCAGCGGTCGCGACCGCGGGAAACAGCCATCCGGCCGATGTGTATGTTCTTTCCGAAAGCGTCATGGTCCCGCTCACATCCTGCGCCGCCAGGAGGCGGAGATTCCGAGCGGGAACAGCCACAGCAGCGCCGCGGTCGCGACAAAGAACACCGCATCGCCGGCCACCGACGTCAGAAAGCTTGCGGTGAGCGAGGCACCGCCCCCCAATCCGATGGCGGTCAGCGCGCTGCCGGTGAGTGCGACCGGCCCGGCAACCACCACGGCCAGAAACGCCTTGACGACGAAAGCGAAGCCCATCGCGGGTGTGGCCGGAACGATCGGAAGCAGCACCGCGCCGGCAAATCCGGCCAGCCCGCAGCCGATGGCGAAGGTCATGGTGTTGACGCGGGCCGACTCGATACCAATGGCCTGGGCGATCTCCGGCTGCTGGATCGCCGCGCGCGCCTTCATGCCATAGACCGTGCGCGTCAGCAGCCCATAGACGAACGCCAGCATCAGCGCGGCGACGGCGATCATGAGCAGCGGATAGCCGGCGAGGCTGTAGCGGCCGATCGTGATGCCGAACTGCGGCATCCCGATGCCGGGCGTCACCGTGCCGAAGATCAGCACGGCAAGTTGATAGAAAATCATGCTCAGGCCCCAGGTCGCCAGCATCGTGTCGAACAGCCGGCCGTAGAGCCGGCGGATGATCAGCACTTCAACGCAGGCGCCGATCAGCATCGTGATCACCACCGCCACGGGGATCGCCAGCGCGAAGGGCAGGCCCCGTTGCGTCGCCGTCAGCGCGGCGTACGCGCCGATCATCAGAAATTCGCCATGCGCGAGGTTGATCACCCCCATCAGACCGAACACGACGGCGAGGCCGATCGTCGCGATCAACAGGATGCTTGCGCTGGAGACCGACGACAGCAGCACAGTCGCGAGATAGTCTGGTTCCATATGTTTCCTCCATCGACGCGGCGCGCCAGGCGCGCCGCCGCTTCGCGCTACTGCTTGTCCGGCGAGAAATGCGCCGCGAGCGCGGGATGGGCCACGAGATCGCATTTCTCGTTCTCGTAAGCCGGCGCCACGTCCTTGGAGACCTGCACGATCTTGAAGCCGTGCTTGTCGTCGCCTTCGGCAATGTAGATATTCTGGCGCAGGTCGTGCGATCCCGCCTCGAGCTTCACCGGCCCGTTGGGGGCGTCGAACGTCGCGCCGGATTCGAGCGCCGCGATCACGGGACCGGTTTTTGCCGTGCCGGCCTTGTTGACGGCATTGGCCCACAGGTGCACTGCGTTCCAGACATCGACGGCGGCGGAAATGACCGGTGTGTCGTTGCCGTACTTCGCGGCCCATTGCTTGATGAACGCCGCGTTCGCCGGCGTATCCACCGCCATGAAGTATTCGGCGTTGCCGATCAGACCCTTGCCTGCGTCCGGCGACAGCACGATCTGCTGGTTGCCGGATCCGTAGTTGGTCGAGACGAGACCGATCGTCTTTTTCAGACCGGCGGCAGCGAATTGCTCCAGAAATCCGGTCTGGTTGGCGCCCACCGGCAACGCCACGACGAAATCGGGCCTGGCGGCCTGGATCTTCTGGATGGTCGGCGCATAGTCGGTCACGGTCAGCGCCAGGAAATCCTGGCCCACCACCTCGGCGCCGGACTGCCTTGCATAGTGCTCGATCCAGCGCGCCGAGATCGTGCCGAAGTTGTAGTCCGGCGCCATCACGTAGATTTTCTTGCCGTATTTCTTGACGGCCCAGTCGATCAGGACGGAGAGCTGCTGGGACGCCGAGGCGCCCGTCACGAAGGTCTGCTTGTCGCAGGCGCCGCCCTCGTAGAGCGAGGAATAGAAATAGGGAATGTTCGCCTTGCGCGCGATGGGGCGGATGGCCTCGCGCGACGAACTGGTGAGCCCGGCGAACAGTACATCGACCCGATCGCGCAGCACCACCGTGTTGGCATACTGGGTGTATTTGCTGAGCTCGGACTGGGCGTCGTAAGTGACGACCTTGATCGGCGCGCCGAGCACGCCGCCCGCCGCGTTGATGCTCTCGACCGCGAGATTGAGCGCGTTGTTTTGCTGGATTCCGTAGATATTCAGCCCACCGGTCAGATCGAAGATCGCAGCGATCCGTGTTTCCGCGTGGGCCGGACCAGCGCCCAGCACCGCGGCCATCGACAGGCTCGCGAGGAACAGCGAACTCTTCATTTGGCGTTTCCCTTTGCTCACGGGCAAGGTCGAACGCCGAACGATCGGGAAGGAGAACGGAAAATAAAAAAAGCACCGCGATCAGATCTGGCGTTCTGACAACGATGCCCAGGTTTTCGTGCGCTCAGTTGCGCAGGGGCACTCTGCACGGATTCTCAGGATTGTCAATCTGGCAGGGTAGCATGCGTTGCCGATGCAGCTCGCCATCGGCGCGCCTCAAGGAGAAAATCTCCCGCTCAATCAGCGAGATGATGCCTCATCGCGTCGACGATCCATCCCCATTCGCGCGTCGTCCTATGACAACTCGCCGGTCGCCGCGACGATCGGAAAGATCGCCGCGCGTTGGCTTCTCGATGTTCTCGATCTTCCACGCGGCCCTTAAGAGACATGGGCGGCATCGGTGACGCCGGGTAGCTTACCGCAATGATCGTAAAGCGAATTGTCACAAATATCGCTGCTGCAGGTGTGTCGAAGGCCCACCAGTTCTACGGCGACGTCCTCGGCCTGAAGATCGTTATGGACCAGGGTTGGATTGCCACGTTCGCCGCTCAGTCAAAGATGACACCGCAGGTAAGCGTTGCGAGTGAAGGCGGGGCAGGAACGCCCGAGCGTACTGAGCAAGCCTTGCGCACGAGCGAAGCCGGTCTTGTGGCCCGTTCGCGCGGCTCAGGATCGCGATGCGTGGCGCGGATAACCACGCGCATGGAATTGCTGCGACAAATCGCCGACACCCCAAGCGTCTTGTTGACCGGCCACTTTCCCGCTCCTACGGCAGGACGCGTAGTGTCCCACACTCACGCATTTCGGTTTCGGTTCGACAATTAGCGGAACATTCTCGTATGGCTTTGTACCTAGAACGGCTCATGCTTGTCGAGCGACCGATGCCGTCGCCCCCACCGGTAACGACGGCGCATTTATCTCGCATCTGAAAGAACGAAAGTGACTTTGGAACGTCAATCCAGGCGTTCATGCGGTCTCCGTAATCCTTTTTCGTGAGATCTGACAACTCTGGCTTCGCATTCGGCAGGGAGCACCTCCAATGTTCTAGTAGGTCGCACGTCCTCCCGACAGGTCGAATGCAGCTCCCGTACTAAAAGAGCACTCCGCGCTTGCAAGCCAGAGAATGAGCGCTGTTGCCTCTTCTACTCGTCCGAACCTACCAACAGGAATCTTTGAGAGCATGAAGGTCACAAAGTGCCCCAGCACGACCACCTCCATCCACCTGCGGCTATGCTGCAGAAATTCCATAAGTCTCACCGACCCGACGCACGCGGGAAAAGTCGCTCAGATGGGAGCCGATAATGAGCCAGTTCTCCTCGACGGCTCGATCGAACAGCCACCACCTCGTCCGCGCAGCGAGTTTCGGATCGTAGTCGAAGACCGTGCTAACGTCGGGATCGGCCGTCTGGATATCGGCCATGTGGGCCGCATCGGCCCAGAACAGCGCGGTTTCCCCGTTCCCCCGCAGAAGGAATCCGGTCTGCCCCATCGTATGGCCCGGAAGCGCCAAGGTCTCGATGCCAGGCAGCACTTCACCCGGCATGAACGGCTTGATGCGCGAGCCGTAGGCCTTGACGATAGCGGCCGTGATGGGAAACGCGCTACGGCGCGCCTCAGGAAGCGCCAGCCGGGCTGCCTCGCTCGTATAGAAAGCAAGCTCGATCGAAGGGATCAGAATCTCGGCCCGGGGAAAATAGGGCTTCTCGCCATCCAGCAGCCCTCGCGCATGGTCGAAATGGAGATGGGTCAGGAGAACGCGGTCAACGTCCGCCGGCGCGATGCCGTTCTGCCGCATCGAGCCCCAGGAGCGACCGAGCGACGGGCTCCAACCAGGTCCGGTCCCGGCATCAACGAGCGTCAGGCCGCCCGGTCCGCGCAGGGCGAAGTGATTGACTTCGAACTCGATCGTCGCGCTTGGACAATTGGCCAGCATCTCCGCCTGCGCCGCAGGCCCATTTGCGTGAACCAACGAGTCCGTGCCCGTTGTAAACATTCCGTCGAACAAGAATGCGATCTCGTAATCGCCAACACGGCGGGTGCGGAGTTTCACTCTAATTTCCTTCCGGTAAATGACATCGACGACAAGGCCTTCACGCGGCGTGGGCCACCTCTTAGAGTCCGGAGACCAGATGGCCTCCATCAACCGTGACAACGCTTCCGGTCATGAACGACCCCGCATCGGAAATCAGCAGCAGCAACGGCCCGTTCAGCTCTTCCAGCCGGCCCAGTCGGCGTTGGGGTATCCGCTTGACCAGCGCCTTTCCGTTCTCGCTCGCAAAGAATTCGTCGTTGAGGTCGGTTGCGAAATATCCGGGAGCAAGCGCGTTGACACGGATGCCGTAGCGCGCCCACTCGAGCGCCAGGGCCTTGGTCAATTGAATGACGCCTGCCTTCGATATCGCGTAGGGCGCAACGGCGCCCGCCACGCGCAAGCCCAGGATCGAGGCGATATTGACGATCGAACCCTTGACCTCGTTTGAGATCATCCGCCGCGCCGCTTGTTGCGCTACCAGCCAGACACCCTTCAGATTGGTGTCGACGACGCTGTCCCAGGAGCGCTCGTCCTGATCGAGAGCCGCTTTCGTCGCCGTGACGCCGGCATTGTTGATGACGGCGTGGAACGGCCCGAACCTGGCCTCGGCCTCACCAAATGCCGTTTCGATCCCGCCGGCATCGGTCACGTCGAGCACGACGCAGTGAGCTTTGCCGCCGGATGCGTTGATTTGCTCGACATTGGATTTCAAGGCGTCGATGCGACGCGCCGCGAGCGTCACGCAGGCGCCGCGGCCCGCGAGGAAACGCGCGAAATGGAGGCCAAAGCCGCTCGACGCACCGGTGACCAACACGTGCTTGCCGTCAATGTCGAACATTCGATTCTCCCAGCGGCCGCGCTTCAGATGCGCTGGCGCTGTGCGAGCCTGGACATGCCTGCGATCCACCGGTCATAGTTCTCGGCTTTCCGCGGGCAGTAGTCCTTGACCAAGACGTGGGGCAGGATCACGAAGGCCCCCTCGTCGAGCCCCTTCGGCGCGGCGAGAGCCACGTCGCGCGGAGACAGGATTCCGTCGGCGCTTTCCGGACCTTGCGGGATATCGTTCAAAAGCGGCGTGTCCACGCCTTGCGGACATAGCACCGCGACGCGAATGCCCTGGTCTCGGTGGCTGAAGGCAAGGTTTTCCGCCAGACCGATGGCAGCGTGCTTCGTCGTGCCGTACACCGCACTGCCGACCTGGTTGAGCAGACCGGCCGCAGACGCGGTCTGAAGGAAGATCCCGCCTCCCCTCGCAATCATGCGCGGCAAGAGGAAACGGGCGGCCCGAACGTGAGCCATCACGTTGATGTCCCAGGATTGCCGCCAGATGTCATCGGATGCGAAGGCCGCATTGTCCGCCGGGCCGCCGAAGCCGCGCGCAACGCCG
Source organism: Bradyrhizobium sp. NAS80.1 (assembly GCF_001908205.1). GTDB lineage: Bacteria > Pseudomonadota > Alphaproteobacteria > Rhizobiales > Xanthobacteraceae > Bradyrhizobium. Next base: position 13,495 of record NZ_LGHL01000176.1, on the reverse strand, counting down.
GCATTCGAACAGAACGTACGGATGGGACCTTCCTCGGCCTCGATGCGCTCCAGCACGGCCGCGAAGGCGTCGGCGTCCGTGACGTCGACACCAAAGGCGCGGCCACCGATTGCTCGGGCAACGTCTTCCGCCAAGGCGGCGTTCCGGTCGAGCACCAGCACCTTTGTCGCGCCGTCCTCGGCGAAGGCTTCACAAAGCGCCCGCCCGATGCCCTGCGCCCCTCCCGTGACGGCGACAATTCCAAAGCGATCGTTCACTCAGCTGCCTCGGGGTACTTGTCGGCTCCGTGCAAGCTTTCACCATTGGCCCGGAGCGCGCCGCCCCATTTGGTCAGCCACCAGCCATATTGCTCGGGCCAGTTCTCGAAATTGGCGGTCAGGCCGAAATATTCCGCAGCATGCAATGCCCAGAACGGATTGAAGAGCATCTGGCGTGCCATGAAGATCAGGTCCGCACGCTCGTCCTGCAGGATCTTCTCGGCGAAGTCAGGCGTTCGGATCATTCCGACCGCGCCGGTCGCGATGCCCGCTTCGCGGCGGACACGTTCGGCAAACGGCACCTGATAGCCCGGGCCGCGCGTGAGATTGGCATTGGTCGAGCCGGCACGCAGATTCCCTCCGGTCGAACAATCGACGAGGTCGACGCCCAGCTCCTTGAGCTTGCGGGAGAAGATCACGCTGTCCTCGATCTCCCAGCCGCCGTCGATCCAGTCCGTGGCCGAGATGCGAACGAAGAGAGGCATGGCTGACGGAATCGCCGCGCGCACCGCCTTCGTGACTTCGAGCGGAAAGCGCATCCGGTTCTCCAGGCTGCCGCCATATTCGTCGGTGCGGAAGTTGGCCAGCGGCGACAGGAACGACTGCAGGAGATAGCCGTGCGCCATGTGGAGCTCGACGATGTCGAAACCCGCAAGTACGGCCCGGCGGGCGGTGGCGACGAATGCGTCGCGCACGCCGACAAGGCCCTCCTTGCTCAACGGAATAGGAGCCTGAAAACCGTCGGAGAAAGACACATCCGACGGGCCGGTCGGCGTCCAACGCTCCTCGCCCATCTCGATATCGCGGTCTGTCAGGGGACCATTGCCCCTGAAGGCACGCTGCTGGCTCGACTTCCGGCCGCCATGATTGATCTGGATCGCGGCCTTCGAACCGTGCGCCTTGATCACGTGAACGATCTGGCGCATGCCCTCGATCTGGCCATCTTCCCAAAGCCCCGGATCGCCATTGGTGATCCGCCCCTTGCGGGTGACCGACGTCTGCTCGACGAAAACGAGCCCGGCACCGCCCATCGCGAACTTGCCGTAGTGAACCAGATGGAACGGCGTGACGTAACCGTTCTCGGCCGAGTACATCCCCATCGGCGAGACCACGATGCGATTGTTCAACTCGACGCCGCGGAAAACAACTTTTTCAAACAGTTTAACCATGTGGTTCTCCCCTGGAGGTCAACGCGCCCTGAAATTCGCAACGCGCCGCTCGGCAGTGGCGCGCACGCCCTCGGCGAAGTCTTCGGTCTCGCGCAGCCACGATTGCTCATCGAGCTCGTGCTTCAGCCGTTCTTCGACGCGCTCGGCAAGGCCCGCACGGAGGGTTGCGCGCGTCGACTTGACAGCGAGCGGCGCGCTTGCCGCAATCTCCTGCGCAAGCTTCATGGCCTCGTCGCGGAGCTTCTCGAGCGGAACCACCGCTTCGCACATGCCGATCTTATACGCCTCCTCGCCCTTGACCCGGCGGCCGGTCAGCATCAGCAGCGACGCACGGGTCGGGCCGACCAGCTCGGGCAGCGTGATGGTGAGCCCGAAGCCCGGATGAAAGCCCAGCCGGGTGAAGTTGGCCGAAAAGCTGGTCTCGGGGGTTGCGATGCGATAGTCGGCCGCGAGCGCGACGCCGAGGCCACCGCCGATGGCATGGCCCTGCACCGCCGCGACGATCGGCTTCTTGGCCTGAAAGATCCGGATGCCCTCGTTGTAGAGGGCGCGGGAGTCCGCGCGGCGCGCTTCCGGCGTTTCCGGCTGCGGCCCGGAAAAATCCGCGCCGGCGCAGAACGACTTGCCGTTCGCGCACAGCAGCGTGACACGAACGTCCGGATCCGCATCCGCCGCGATGAGCGCTTCAGCGATCAGCGTCATCAGCTCCTTGTTGAAGTAGTTATGCGGCGGCCGGTTGATCTCGGCGACTTGAACGTGGCCGACACGGGAGATCAGAAGATCAGACATGAGTTTCCTCGAATGACTAGCGAAGGCCAAGTCCGCGGGCGATGACGCCGCGCAGGATTTCCGTGGTACCGCCCTGGATCGTCAGCTTGGGCGCGATGCGGGTGTTGAATTGGAGAACCTGCTCGAAGCCGCCATAACTTGCGGCGTCGATCGGAAGATGAGCCGTGGCCCGGCGCACGCGCTGCGGCAGGTCCTGCTCCCACAGCGTGCCCAAGTCCTTCACGATCGCGGCCTCGGAGACGGGCTCCCGGCCGGCTTCAAGCATGCCTGCAACCGACACCGACATGCGGCGCAACGCGTGCAACTCCGCCACCAGTCCACCGATGGCTTCGGTCATACGCGCATCGGGTTTGCTTCCGGCGATTTCGACCAGCTTGCGGAGCACCGCAAAGGTCTCGAGGAAACGCTCCGGACCGCTGCGCTCATAGGCCAGTTCGGTCGTCGCCTGCTTCCAGGCGCCGTCGACTTCGCCGATCAGCTGATCGTCGGGAATGAAAACGTTGTCGAAGACGACCTCGTTGAAATCCCGCACGCCGCTCATCTGATCGATCAGGTTGCAGGTGATGCCCGGAGCCTTCATGTCGACAAGGAAGGATGTCAGGCCGTGGCGGCGGTTCTTGTCGGTCGGAGAACTGGTGCGGAACAGGCCGATCATGTAGTCGGCGCGATGGGCGTTGGTGGTCCAGATCTTCGACCCGTTGATCTTCCAGCCGCCGTCGGTTCGCGTCGCCTTGCACTTGGCCGCGAACAGGTCCGATCCGCTGTCCGGCTCGGACATGCCGATGCAAAAGCAGGCTTCACCGGCGATGATCTTCGGCAGGACCTCGGACTTGATGCGCTCCGACGCGTATTTGATCAATGTCGGGCCGGACTGGCGATCGGCCGTGAAATACACCGTGTTCGGCGCGTTCGACGCCATCATCTCTTCATTGACCACGAAGCGATCCAGGAAGCTGCGTTCCTGCCCGCCATATTGCCGCGGCCAGGTCATTCCGATCCACCCGCGCTGCGCGACCTTCTTCGCGAATTGCTTGTGGACGCTCCAGTCCTCCTCCGGACTATCGGGGTCGAACGTGCCCGCGTCGATCTCGGACCGGATGAAAGCGCGCACCTCGGCACGAAGCCGTTGCACGTGCTCCGGCAAGCGGAGCGGCTGAAACTCGAGTGCAGTCTGCATGGGATATGTTCCTGATGTCGCCGCTTATCGCGTGGCCAGCAGCGGCCAGAGCGCCTCAGGCCCCCGCTCGCAGACGAGCTGTCCAAGCCGCTCGCGCCATTGGCTCTCGTTGCCGTAGTCGTCACGCCAGGCGAGCACGCGCAGCGTCAAACGGTGGAGGACATGTTCGCGCGTGACGCCGATGGCGCCATGCAGCTGGTGGGCAATGGCAGCGCCCTTTTGCGCGGCGCTCGCGGTACGGATCTTGGCCGAGATGACTTCCAGCCTCAGTTCAGGATCGCCAAAATCCCTCCCCTGCTTCAGAAGCCCCTCGATAGCATCCGCTGCGGACCGTGCGGCGCTGACCGAGACGGCAACCTCGCCGGCAAGTTGGGCAACGCTGTGCTGAACGGACTGGAACCCGGAAATCAGCCGCTCGAAGGCTCGGCGCTGCATGACGTACTCTGTCGTCAGCGCCAGGATTTTCTCCAACGCGCCGGCGATCTGAAGCGATCGGGCCGCGGCTCCGATCAGAAGAGCGGTGTCGGCGGTGAATGCAGCCGGTGCGCGTCGTGTCGCGACCACGCGGCATTTCGAGAGGGTCACGCGATCCACGGGATCGTAGGCGAGATTGCTGTTTCGTTCGATCGCCGCGTCGTCGAGCGCGATCAGAACGACGGAAAGCCCCTCCGGGCCCCGCGCCAACAAGGCGGCATGCGCGCATTCGCGCGCGAACGGAAGTCGTGCCACGGCCCCGGAAACGGAGCCGTCTGCATGCAGTGTCACGTCATCGAAGAACGAGGACGGCCCAAACGCAATCCTGCCGGCGGGCATCTCCAACCCTGCCGCTCCCAGCATCCAGCCCGCGAGGAGCGTTTCGGCCAATGGCGCTGCGAGCGCCGCTCCGCCTGCGATCCGCAGAATGCCCAGGCTGTCGTACAGTCCGAGGGCCGCGCCGCCGAGATCCTCCGGCAGAGCGGCAACGTTGAGCCCCGTTTCCTCTACGCCCGCCCACAGGCGGTCCTTCCAGCTCGTGTCCTTCGCCGCAATGACGGCCTGGATATCGGCAACGTCGGCAAAGAGCCGCTGTGCGGAAGCTGCAACAAGATCGTCGTTTTGCATGGCTACCTCACCGTCAAGCTTGCGCGATTGCGCCGGACTGACGCAGTGCATCGACCTCGCCGGAGGACAGGCCGAGATATTCCAAGAGGATCTCGCCGTTATGCTGGCCAAGACGTGCCGACGGGCTGTAGTCGGGCGCAGCGGCATCGTGCAGGACCAGCGGGCTACGATGGACGAGGATGTCGCCGTATTCGGGATGCGTGATTTCGCGCAGCATGCCGCGCGCATGGAGATGGTGGTCCTCGGTCACCTCGAGCAGGTCGCGAACCGCGGCGCATGGCACCTTGTTGGCGCGGCACAGCTCGGTGATCTCGTTGCGGGTCAGCTTCGAGGACCAATCCGACACGATCTGGTCGGTGAGGTCGATGTTTTTCAACCGGTCGAGCACCGTCTTCAGACGCGGGTCTTCGGCCAGTTCGGGCCGTCCCATGGCGCGGGTCAGACCGGTCCAATGAGATTCGTTAACGCTGATGATGGCAACGTAGCCATCGGACGCCGGATAGACGTTGTACGGCGCTTCCGCGAGCCCGCCGTGGCGATTGCCGGTGCGGGGGGGCGGCGGCCTTGCGATTGAAGACGTCGGCAAGGTTCGAGGCCATTGCCGGATAGACGGTCTCGACCATGGCGATCTCGACCAGCCGCCCGCGACCGCTCTTCTCGCGATCGTAAAGCGCGGTCATGATGCCCGCGTACAGATGCACGCCGCTGATGAAGTCCGTGATCGCGGGGCCGGCCTTGACCGGCGGACCATCGGCAAAGCCGGTCACGCTCATGATGCCGGAGACCGCCTGGATGGTCAGGTCCATCGCCAGATTGTCGCGGCTTGGACCGGAGAGCCCGTAGCCGGACGCCGAGCCGTAGATGAGGCGCGGATTGATGGCGCTCAGATCCGCATAGCCAACGCCCAGCCGGTCAAGCACGCCGGGGGCATAATTCTCGATCAGCACGTCGGCCTTGGCCGCGAGCGCCTTCAGGATCTTCACGCCTTCGGGCGACTTCAGGTTCAGGCTGATATTGCGCTTGTTGGCATTGAGCATCGCAAAGGGAACGGCGTTGCCCTTGCTGATGCGTGCGCGATGGCGCACGGGCTCGCCGTTCGGCGGCTCAACCTTGATCACGGTGGCGCCGGCCTGGGCCATCAGGAAGCCGGCATAAGGGCCCTGGTAGACCTGGCCGAGATCGATGACGACCACGCCTTCGAGCGGCAGCTTTTTTGTATTGGTCAAGACGTCCTCGGTACTGTCAGAAGTTGTAGAGCCGCGTCGGATTGTCGATCAGGATCTTGCGGCGGATCGCTTCGTCGGGAACGCATTCGTGCAGGAGACGAAGCAGATCTCCGAGATCGGGCATGGTCTCCGCGGTGTGGCCGACATGGGGCCAGTCGCTGCCCCACACGACCTGGTCGGGCGCAGCCTGCACGATCGCGCGCATGTAGGGCGCCGTGTCGGCATACGGACGGCCGGTACGCGTGTTGCGGTCGGCACCCGAGATCTTGGTCCAGTAACGGCCGGTCTTCAGGCGATCGGTGAAAGCGCGGAAATCCGGGTGCTCATGTCCCTTGTCGGCCATGGTGCGCGACATGTGATCGATGACAAAATTGAGCGGGAGTTTTTCGAGTTCGGCGGCAGCTGCGGCCATATCCGAGCTTTCGATCCAAAGCTGGGCGTGCCAGCCGCGTTCGGCGATGCGCGGAGTGAGCTTGACCAGATCTTCGTAGCTCGTGCCGAGAGTCGAGACAGGCTTGCCGTCCTGCCGGATCATGGTGACACGCACGGCCTTGAAGCCAGCGTCGGTCAGCTCGTCGAGCCGCCGGTCGGAGATGTCGGGCCGCAGGATCGCGACGGCGCGGAGCCGATCAGGGTAACGGCGCAGCGCATCGTAAGTGACGGCGTTGTCTTCTCCCGAGCCGACCGCATGGACAATGACACCGCGCGTGATGCCGAGCTTTTGCCAGATGCCAAATGCGTCCTCGATCGTGAACGGGCGCGCGGCCGTGAAGCGGCCCTCGTTTCCGGCCGGAAAGCGGTCGAAAGGACCGTAGATGTGAAAATGGCAGTCGCAGCTGCCCTCGGGCAAACGATGTTCCATGAAGACAACTCCCTGCTTACTGGTGACTGCTAAAGCGCGATGAGATTGGGATGAATCGTCATCGCGCTTTAGGTTATTGTTTGAGCATGATCTTTTCGGAAAACCGCTTCACACTGTTCCGGATCATGTTTTAGAGCCCGAGATAGGCGCGCTGAATGTCGGGCGACTCCGCCAATTCCCGCGCACTTCCTTCGGCCGTGATACGCCCGACGCGAAGCACGTAGCCGCGATCGGCGATCTTCAGGGCCGCGCGCATGTTCTGCTCGACCAGAAGCGCACCGATCCCGCGTTCCTTCAGGCTCCGTATGGCGGAAAGAACCGTCTTGCTGAGCAAGGGCGACAGGCCGAGCGACGGCTCGTCGAACAGGACGACTTTCGGCGAAGCCATCAGGCCACGCCCGATCGCGAGCATCTGCTGCTCGCCGCCCGAGAGCCCGCCTGCGAGCTGAGTGAACCGTTCCTTCAGGCGCGGAAACAGGGCCATGACGTCGTCGATCGTGAACGTCGGCCCGCCGCCGTTGACGTCGATGAGCTTCAGGTTCGCCTCGACCGACATGCCCGGGAAAATCTCACGCCCTTCGGGGACATGGCCGATCCCGAGACCGCTGGTGACCCAGGGCTTCTTGCCTGTCGTCACCTTGCCCGCGAACGCGACCTTGCCCGACCACGGGGTCAGCACACCCGAGATCGCGTTCAACAGCGTGGTCTTGCCCGCACCGTTCGCGCCGAGAATGGCGACGATCTCGCCGGCACCGACCGAAAGCGACACGTCCCTGAGCGCGGTCACGCGCCCATAGCCGACCGTCAGCCCGGAGACATCGAGAAGCTTAGACGAGTTCGTCATCACTCGCTCCGAGATAGGCTGCAACGACATCGGGATGCTTGAGGGCACGTTCGGGTGCGTCGGTCACGAGCTGGCGGCCATCGACCATGACCATGACTTCGTCGCAGAGCGCGCCGATCGCGGCCATGTCGTGCTCGACAATGACGATCGTTCGCCTGCCGGAGATGGCCCGCAGCAGCTGGATGAAGTCGGCGGTCTCGACCTCGTTCATTCCGGCGACCGGCTCGTCCAGGAAGATGATCTTGGGGTCGTTCATCAACATGATCGCAACGGCGAGCCTGCGCTGGATGCCGTAGGCCAGCGCCGAGGCCAACTGATCGCGCAATTCCGTGAGACCGCAGACCGCCAGGACATCTCTGGCCTTATCCGCGAATGTGTTCATGTCCTCGCGCCAGACCGGAAGCCGTAGGAGCCTGTGGACCGCGCTGTGACGCATGCGGCCATAGCTGGCGTACAGCAGATTTTCGTACACGGTGGAGTGCCCGAAGATGGCCGTCCGCTGGAACGTTCGTCCGACGCCGCGGCGTGCGACCTCATAGGCCGGGAGAGCTGCGACATCCATGCCCATCACATTCACCGTGCCCGAGGTCGGCTTGGTGATGCCGCAGAGAATGTCGAACAGTGTCGACTTGCCTGCACCGTTCGGGCCGATCAGACCGTAGATCGAGCCCTGGGGAATCCTGATGTCGACGCCTTTCAGCGCACTGACGCCACCGTAGGTCTTTTTGACGTCGACCGCCTCCACGGCGTATCCGCTGCTCGAACTCATGCCCGGCCCTCGCTGCGCTTCTCGAGACGGCGTTCGATCAGCTTGAACAGCTGGTGGAGGCCGCCGGGGGCGACGACCATGATGAAGATGATGATCAGCGAGAAGACCAGGACCTTCACATTGGGGTCGAACTGCAGGAACTGCGGCAGGATCGTGAAGATCACCGCGCCGATGACCGGACCGAACAGCAGCCCGGTTCCGCCGATCAATACAGCAAGCAGTGCATCGACGGTCCGCAGAACCGACATGACCTCAGGCGTGACAATTTGGGTGTAGGGAATACAGAGGGCCCCTGCCAACGCCGCGATCGGGGCACTGAAGACAAGGGCCTTCAGCCGTTCCCGGAAGACGTTGATCCCGAGCGATTGCGCCAGATGCCGTCCCTGGCGGATGCTTTCGAGGGCATTTCCGAAACGCGAGCTGCGGACATTGGCCAGAACGATCAGCACCAGGAGCAGGATCGCGGCCGTCGCGAAAAAGTAGGTCCGCGGATCGGAGAGATCGAACGGACCGATCGCGAGCCGGGTGAACCCGAACAATCCAAGGGGACCGCCGGTGATTTCCAGATTGAGCGCCGTGACCATCGCCACGCCCGAAAGCCCCCAGGAGACGATTGAGAAGTAGGCGCCCGTCAGTTTCAGCGTCAGCCATCCGATCAGCACGGCCAGCACCGCGGAGAAACCCATGCCGAGGAGGATACCGGCCTCGTAGGGCAGCCCGAGATGGTTCATCGCAATGGCCGGGGCATAAGCTCCGATGCCGAAGAACATGCAGTGACCGAGCGGCACCTCGCCGATGCCGCCGAGCATGACGTTGACGCTGACCGCGAACAGCGCAAAGCCGCAGGTGTAGCCGGCGAGGCTCAACAGAAACGGGCTGTCCGCGCCAAGGCCGATGCCGAGGACGAGCGCCACGACCGAGCCAAGCAGCAGGACCTGCTTCCAGGGAACGACGCCGCGCGAGCCCTGCGCTTTCAGCGCGATTGAAGATTCTGTCATGACTAATGTCTGTTGAGTTCAGGTCGGCCCAGAAGACCCTGCGGCCAGAACAGCAGGACGAAGATCACGAGGATCCACCCCAGCGCCGGTGTCCAGGAGACCGAGACGTAGGTCTCGAACATCGAGTTGGCCAAACCGATGACCAGTGCACCCAGCAGCGCACCGCCGATGCTGCCGAGTCCGCCGAGGATGACCACCGTAAAGGCAACGATCACATTGGCATCGCCCATCGTCGGAAAGGCCGAGATCAACGGTGCAATCAAGCCACCGGCGAGACCGGCCGCGGAAACTCCGAGCAGGAAGGACAGAGCCCGCAGCCGCGGCACGTTGATGCCCGAGTACAGCGCCCCTTTCGGGTTCTGGGAGATTGCCAGAATCTGCTGTCCCTTAATCGAGTACCGAAGCCACAGCGAGAAGCCCATCAGGACGGCGATGGACGTACCCGCAATGAAGAGCCGTTGTGCCGAAATGAAGAAGCCGAAGACGGAGATCGCCGTTTGCCCGAACGGAGATTTCACCGGCAGAGGGTCCGGACCAATCACCAGCACGATCGCCGCCACGATCGCCTGGGACAGCGCGAACGTGATGATGATGGAGCCGTGCTCGCCACGATCGTACAGCGCCCGCTGAACGATGGTGAGCTCCAGGACGAAGCCGATGATCGCGACGACGATCACCGCCAATGGAATGCACAGGAGGTAGGGAATGCCGGCATTTTCGAGCTGGAGCACCGCGTACGCGCCCAGGGCAAAGAATGCCCCGTGCGCGAAGTTCACGATGTGCAGCGTGCCGAAGATGATCGTCAGCCCGACCGCGACGAGTGCGTAACCTGATCCGAGGATCAGACCATTGATGATCGTCTGAACAAGCAGGTCCATCGTCCGGCCCTTCGACTTACTTCACCTCGAAGGATTCTCGCAAAGCGACGTCCTTGCCCTTCACGACCTGGATGTAGAAGTAAGGAGCCTTGGCGCGCCCTTTCGCATCGAAGGCCAACGATCCGCGCGGAGTCTTCCAGACATTGTCGCGGATAGTCTTCGAGATCAGGTCGTAATTGCTGTCCGTGCCGGCCTTGTCCATGGCTGCCGCGATGAGCTTCACGGCCTCGTAGACCACGAGACTGACCTTGTTCGGGTCCACATTGTTCTTGGCCTGGAACTTCTTGATGAAATCGGCCATCTCGCCGGTGGCGCCCTCCGCGATGAAGATGTCGCCCGTCACGACGCCTTCCATGGCACCTTCCGCGGGAACGATCGCCGAAGCCTGAACGGTGCCGGTCGAGTGCGCTTCCATCGGGAAGCCGCCCTGCTGCCGGATCTGCTTCCAGATCTGGGCCGTGCGCGCGGGATAGGCGTCGACCACGTACAGCATCTGCGGATTGGCCGCCTTCAGCCTGGTGACGATCGACGTGAAGTCCGTTGTCGATGCGTCATAGTTGGCGACTTCGACCAGCTTTGTGCCGCTTCCCTCGAGCGAACGCTTGAGATTCTCGAGCACCGCTTTGTTGAACTCGGTGTTCTCGCCCATATAGGCGATGGTCTTCGGCTTGAGCGTGCCGATCAGGTATTTGTGGAAGATGGTGGAGTTGGTGCTGGCGGTGTTGTTGACCTGAAACAGCCACGGCGATCCCTGCTCGGTGATCGCGTCAGCTTGCGCACCCGGATTGACGTGAAGAACTTTGTTCTTCGTGATCGCGCTTTCCGCCAACGTGATGGAGCTGTTCATGCCGGCGATGACCGCCTTCACCCGGCCCTGGGTCATCAGCTTCTGGACGGCGGCAACACCGTCCTGCGGCGTGCCCTTCTCGTCGTCGTACATCAGCTCGATCTTGCGGCCGCCAAGGATGCCGCCTGCGCCATTGATCTCTTCCAGCGCAAGCTCGGCGCCCATCTTGCCGTCCTTGCCATAGCCGGCTGTCGGACCGGTCAAGGGCAGAACAACGCCGATCTTGACCGGGTCCTGCGCGAAAGCAGCCGTTCCGCTGAGCAACGCCGACACAAGGACCGTAGCGGCCACCTTCATTCCGAACTTCATAACGCCTCCCCTTTTTTCGCGAGCGCCTGCGGACCTTCCGGTGACAGTTGGCTTCACATCGCCCCGAATGGGCGATGGCCGTGACGCTCATTGTTGTTTTGAAAACGGCCCCGACGGCACTGCAGCCTGCGATGGACCAGAACGTTGGCTCCTCCCGACGCGCGCCTTCCGTCGCGCTTCGAGAGAACCCTAAGCGGTGCATCCGGCAGAGTCTATACTTTACTCATATGTGTGATCATTTCCATATACATGTAAATTACGGAAGTGACGGGAATCGTGCCGGGCGCTTTGCGAGGAAATGCGCCATTCCCTCAGCGACGTCCTCGGACCCAATGCAGCGGCTGGTTTCATGCGTCGACAGAGCCGTGGCCTGAGCCAGAGACTGCGACCAGGCCTGGCGCAGCTGCTGCTTGATAATCATCATCGAACGAGGCGAACAATGCTGCGCCAGGTCGCAGGCGTAAGCCTCGACGCCGGCCAGAAAGTCCTCCCCCGCCAGACAGCGGGCCAATCCGATTGCCTCAGCTTCGCGGCCGGACAGAACGCGCCCCGACAGCAGGAGATCGGCGGCATTCATCCAGCCGATCAAGCGCGGGAGCATCCACGCACTGCCGTGTTCGGCCACCAGCCCGCGCCGGGAAAAAGCGGTCGTTATCTTCGCATTTTCAGCGATAAACCTGAGGTCGCAATAGAGTGTCAGGCAAAACCCGACGCCCGCCGCCGCGCCATTGATCGCGGCAACCAAAGGCTTCCGAAGACCGAGCATGTAGCTGTATCTTTGGCTGAAATCGTCGCTCGAGGGCTCGACCTCGCGGTGGCTCTGGCCGGATGAGATCGCCTTCGGATCCGGGCCGGGGCAAAAGGTCTTGCCCGCACCTGTCAGGACGATAACGCGCACGTCCGGATTGGCATCGGCGGCCAACAGGGCCTCGCGCAGCGCATCCTCCAACGCATGATTCCAGGCGTTGCGGGCGTCCGGTCGGTTGAACGAAATGGTCAGAACCGCATGCTGGAGGCGTTGAAGTAAGACGTGTTCCATAAGTCGGCAGGCTCCCTTGAATTAGGTTGACGCTGCCACATACCGGTGATTAGCTCCACAGAGAATTATTTATACATATATGTAAATGGCCAACACTGACTCCAGCATCAAAACGGCCCGGCGGATCTTCGAGGTCCTCGAATATTTCGAGGACGTTCAACGACCGATATCGCTGAAGGAAATCTCGACCAAGTGCGACTATCCTACGTCGAGTGCCGCGGCGCTCCTGAAGAGCATGGTCGCATTGGGATATCTGTTCTACGACAGCTACAATCGAACCTACATGCCGACGATGCGAATCGCGCAGATGGGTGGCTGGCTAAACTCGGGACTCTTTGGCGACAGTGCGATCTTGTCGCTCGTCGACTTTGTCCATCAAGAGCTCGACGAACTCGTCAATATCAGCACGCAGTCCGATCTGCACGCCCAATACATCCACTGTCTGCAAACACGGAAACGCCTGCGATTTGAGGTCAAGCCCGGCGATGTCCGGCCACTCGCCATCAGCGGCGTCGGTCGAACATTGCTCAGCGGTCATACCGACGTTGAGATCGCTCGCCTGCTTCGTCGCATCAATGCAGTTTGTCCTCCCGAGGAACATATGGGGCTGGACGAACTGATGAAGATCATCAACGGTATCCGCCGCGACGGTTACATGTTCTCCAAGCACATCATCGTCGAGGAAGCTGGCGTGATCGCCATGCTGCTACCGAAGCGCGATTTTGGCCGCCCCCTGGTCCTCGGTGTCGGCGGGCCCGTTTCTCGCCTCGAAGAGCGGCAGGATCAAATCCTTGCCTGCATGCGGGAAGGCATTGCGCGCTTCCTTAGAGATTGAACGTCGCCCCACTGGAGATCGAGCCGTGCTGCCACTATCGGCGCCGATGTCCTTAAGGTTTGATGCTTAGCGGTTCGCCACAGCAAGTTCCCCATGCACCTCGACACCAGCCTGATTTGGCATGGGCGGCACGACGCGCAGACCTCGATGACGCGCCCGAAACGCCATCATCGCGCGGAGAAAATCGCAGAAGATAGTAGTTTGGCGTAGAAAATCGTACGATTGGTAGCGGGGGTCCGCTACATCGCGAAACCCACTATTTCGGAAGCCCTGTTCTCCTATCGGAGGGCGGCCTAACTCACGACGGCGATCCTTTGTAGTTCGTCAAAAGCCGCCGTTTGCACGCAATCATCCCCGGACTTGGATGGTTCCCCAGTAGGTTCAAATCCTGGCGG
>NZ_LGHL01000175.1 GCF_001908205.1 Bradyrhizobium sp. NAS80.1 | reverse complement strand
GGCCCAGGTCACGGGCGCGCGCTCCTCGCCGGCGAGCGTGAAGGCGACATCGGGTCGCGCCATCGCAAGGCGCCGGACAACTTCGCGAATGGCCTCCGCCTCGGTGCGGTCGGTCTTCAGGAATTTCAGTCGCGCGGGCGTCGCATAGAAGAGATCGTTGACCTCGACGCGCGTGCCATGCGCCAGCGCCGCTGGCATGATTCCGGACTTCTCGCCGCCCTCGACGGTAAGCGCCCAGGCATGCGGCTCGCTCGCATGCCGCGTGGTGATGGAGAGACGCGCGACGGAGCCAATCGAGGGCAACGCCTCGCCGCGGAACCCCAGGGTGCGGATCTGGAGCAGGTCCTCGTCGTCGAGCTTGGAGGTGGCATGGCGCTCGACCGCGAGCGCGAGGTCTTTCGCGGTCATGCCGCTGCCGTCATCGGTGATGCCGATCCGCCGCCGCCCGCCGCCATCGGTGAAGACGTCGATCCGGCTCGCGCCGGCATCGATGGCGTTCTCGACGAGTTCCTTGACCACGCTCGCCGGACGCTCGACCACCTCGCCGGCGGCGATGCGGTTGACGACTTGTTCTGGCAATTGGCGGACGGGCATGAACTCGATCTTGGGCTTTCGATTTGGATTCGCTGACAGCGCTATTCTAGGCCGTGTTGCGTCAAAAGCATGTGTTGGGCAACACCTGCGTGGCGGGCTGGGGAAGAGGGATGCCTATCACATTGAAGACATTGGACGTTCGAGAAAATCGTGCATCGGCGATGGACCGATCTCGGGCTGCGGTCCTGATTGTGAGGTCCCGGGCGGCGGTGTAGCATCGTGAAAAAGCGGCAACAGGACGGGAGGACGCCATGTGCCATCTCTTCGCGCACCAGCCCCAACGCGACTACGAATCCCAGACCCGTTCTTTACGGATCGGCGGGCACTGCACCTCGATCCGGCTGGAGATGGCGTTCTGGGACACGCTGGAGGAGATCGCCGCCAAGGAGAACATGAGCGTCGGCAAGTTCCTGACCTCGCTCTACAGCGAGGTGCTCGACCATCACGGCGAGGTCAACAATTTCGCCTCGCTGCTGCGCTGCTCGTGCCTGATCTACCGCTCCCGAAGCGTCGCACCAGTGCAGGAGTTCAAGGCCACGGTGGCGCCCATTCTCGATGCGGCTGAATAGTCCAATCGCTCCACAGCGGCCTTCAAACGCAAAAGCGGCTCCGTCCGGCAGGACAGAGCCGCTTTGTCGTATCAGATGTCAGATCTCCTTCTTCTGCATCGCGCCGGCGATGTAGTCAGCCTGCCGGATCGCAAGCGCGACGATAGTCAGCGTCGGGTTGCAGGCCGCGCCGCTGGTGAACTGGCTGCCGTCGGAGACGAACAGATTCTTGACGTCGTGGCTCTGCCCGTACTTGTTGACCACGCCGTCCCGCGGCTTCTCGCTCATCCGGTTGGTGCCCATGTTATGCGTGCTCGGATAGGGCGGCGTCGGATAGCTTACGGTGGCGCCGACCGCGTCATAGACCGCAGCCCCCTGCTTGTAGGCGTGAGCGCGCATCGCGACGTCGTTGGGATGATCGTCGAAATGCACGCTCGCGACTGCCTGTCCGAACTTGTCCTTGACGCTAGGATCGAGCGTGATGCGGTTGGTTTCCTGCGGCATGTCCTCGCCGACCAGCCACATGCCGGCCATCCGCGGATAGCCGTCGAGCGCGCTCGTGAACGAACGTCCCCAGGCACCGGGGTTGAGGAACGCCGCCATGAACGGCAGTCCGAGCGACAGCGTCTCCATCTCGTAGCCGCCGACGAAGCCGCGCTTCGGATTGTTGGGAGCCTCGTCGCGGATGATGCCGGCCATGGTGGTGCCGCGATACATGTGCACGGACTTCTCGAACACGGCATAGACGCTGCCGGTCATATGGCGCATGTAGTTGCGGCCGACTTGGCCGCTTGAGTTGGCGAGACCGTCGGGGAACATGGTCGAGGCGCTGTTGAGCAGCAGCCGCGGACTTTCGATCGAATTGCCGGCGACCGCGACGATGCGCGCTTTCTGGCGCTGCATTGCGCCGGTCTCGTCGGCGTAGACGACGCCGGTCACCTTGCCGCTGGCATCGTGCTCGATCTTGACCACCATGCTCTTGGGCCGGACCTCCAGATTGCCGGTGGCTTCACCCCTGGGGATCTCGGTATAGAGCGTCGACCATTTCGCGCCGGATTTGCAGCCCTGGAAGCAGAAGCCGATCTGCTGGCAGGAGCCGCGCCCGTCGCGAGGCTCGCTGTTGATCGCCATGTTGCCGGTGTGCACGGTCTTGTAGCCGAGCTTCTTCGCACCCGCTTCGAGCACCTTGAAATTGTTGTTGCCGGGGAGTCCGGGAATGCCGTTGGTGCGGGTCACGCCCATCTTGTTCTCGGCCTTGGCGTACCACGGCTCCATCTCGGCGAGCGTGACCGGCCAATCCAACAGGTTCGCGCCGGGAATGTTGCCGTAGGTGCTCTTGACCTTGAACTCATGCTCGTCGAAACGCAGCGACGCGCCGGCCCAATGGGTGGTGGAGCCGCCGACCGCCTTGACGATCCAGGCAGGAATATTTGGGAAGTCCTTGGCGACGCGCCATGTCCCCGACGTGGTGCGCGCGTCAGACCAGGCGAGCTGGGAAAAGCTCTCCCACTCGTCGTTGATGAAGTCCTGGTTCTCGATGCGCGGGCCGGCTTCGAGGATGACCACCTTGACGCCCTTCTGCGCGAGCTCGTTTCCCAGCGTTCCGCCGCCGGCACCGGAGCCGACGATCACCACAACGCCAGAGTCGTTCAGATCGAATTTTGCCATATGCGTTCTCCTGAACCGTTGTGTGGCCTTAAGCCTTCGGCAGCCAGTCGATGTCGGCGAAGCCGCGGTTGATGTAGCCGCCATGCTCGGCCGAGGAGCCCTCGTAGCCGAACCGCGGCCAGACCTCTTTCTGGTTGTAGAGCGAGACGATGAGGTCGCCGCGCACCTTCTGGAAGAAGTCGCTCTGCTCGATCTCCTTCAAGAGCGCGACGCGGTCGGCTTCCCAGGGCACTTCGGCATAGGGCACCTTGTGGCGATCCCGCGCATTCTGATCGAGCCGCGTGATGCCGTCGCTGATCAGCGACTTGACCGACGCGTCCTTGGCCGCCTTGCCGTCCCACGGCTTGATCGCGGTGATGTAGTAGCTGTCGCCGAGGGTATCGTGGGGGTAGATGTCACGCGCGACCTTCAGCAGCGTCTTCATCGTCGCGGGCGAGAGTGCGCTGGAATCATCCGCCCAGGCGCCCTCGATGTTGACGGCGACGCTGGCCGCCACTGCCGCAACCGGCACGGCCGTCGCCGCGCCCTTGAGAAAGACGCGGCGGCTGTGCTTGCTTCGACGATCGACTTCTCTCATGGGTTCCTCCGTCAATTTTGATTTTATGATTTGATCAATTGAAACGCCCGCCCCGCTGGATCACTTCGATCTTGTAGCCATCGGGATCACTGACGAAGAAGAAGCGCGCCAGCGTTCTGCCGTCGTGCTTGAAGTCGCGCAGCGGCCCTGGCGCGAGCTTCTCGCGCTCGAAGCGAGCGTGTTCGGCATCGAGATCCTCGACCACCACGGCGAGATGTCCGTAGCCGTCGCCGAGCTGGTACGGCTCCTTGCGATCGAAGTTCACGGTCAGCTCCACCTCGAAGGGCGAGGATGGGTGACGCAGATAGATCAGGGCAAAATCTGCGAACTTCAGATGGTCGGCGACTTCGAGGCCGAAGGCGCGCTTGTAGAAGTCGAGCGAGCGTGCTTCGTCGAGCACGCGGATCATGGAATGGACCGGCTTCGCCATTCAGTTCTGCTCCTTCAAATAGGCGATGATGGCGGCGCGCGTCTCCGGCTTCGCCTGCCGGTAGGCCATGACCACGCCGGGAATGACGGCTTGAGGATTGGTCAGCCAGGCGTCGAGCCTGACCTTGTCCCAGGCGAAGTCAGCTTTCGCCAGGCCCTCGGAATAGCGAAAGCCTTCGATCTTGCCGGCAGGCCGGCCCACGATCCTCACGAGAGGCGGGCCCTGCCGCACCGGTTCCGTCAGGCTTATGGTGTGGCACACCGCGCACTGCTGCTTGAACAGCGTAGCACCGCCCGGTGGCTTTGCGGCCGGCAACGGCATTTGCGCGTCGGCAACACGGATCACCAGCACCGTTGCGGTGCACAATCTCACCACGACTGCGCGCATCGTCAAGAGCTCGCCCATCCGGATCAACGTCAGCGTGTGCAAATTCTAGGCGGCGTCAAAGATGCGGTGGTAGTAGCGGGCTGTTTCGCTGCGAATCGAGATACTTATGGTCTGCGCTGTTCCGCGCTGCCGCATATGAGGAGCACAATTCCGCGAAACCGCCGCCAAATCCCTAAACGATGACCACACGATCCGGATTGCATGGCAACCGCGCCGCTTGAACTCTCTACGCGATGACATGGCCCGGTGCAGGCGAGCGGCGTAGAGCAGCCGAGCCATTCATCGCGAAAAAATCCAGGAGAAATGGATGAAGTTGGTGAAGACCTCGATGATCGCATGCGCTCTCTCGGCTCTCATTGCGACGCCCGTTCTCGCGCAAGGCGCGCCCCCCGACGCCAAGACGCGCGGCACCGTACAAAGCAAACCCATGCAAGGCGGCACGATGGGCAGCGGAGATGAGGAGCTCAGCGCGCAGCCGGGAGCAGCGGGCGAGAAGACGGGCATGAAGTCGACCAAAGGCACCAGGGGCACGGTCGGCAGCACGGGCAGCGCTGCGCATAAGGGAACCGCCGACGAGCCTGCGTCGGGCGGCGCAGCCCCAGGCAAGCGTTACTAGTCTCGTCGGATCACAGGAAAACTCCGGTCGCACTGCGGCCGGAGTTTTCTTGGCTGCGCCCGTTTCGCTAGTCGTCGAAGCGCCCGCCGCGTCCGGCCTTGACGTCGCTGCGATGTTTCTTGCCGTCGAGCCGGCGTTGCTTGGAGGCGAAGGTGGGCCGCGTCGCGCGGCGCGGTGTCGGCCGCACCATGGCCTCGCGCAGGATCTCGGTGAGGCGGTCGATGGCGTCCTGCCGGTTACGTTCCTGGGTGCGGAAGCGCTGGGCGTGGATCACGATCACGCCGTCCTTGGTCATGCGCTGGCCGGCGATGCGGGCGAGCCGGATCGTCGCATCCTCTGGCAGGGTCAGCTTGCGTGTGTCGAAGCGCAGCTGGGCCGAGGTCGAGACCTTGTTGACGTTCTGCCCGCCCGGGCCGGACGCCCGGACGAAGCCGATCTCGATGTCGTCCTCGTCGATGACGAGATCGCGGGATATCCGCAGCATGATGGCACCATTCGTGATGGCCCGGACATATCTCGGACGTCTACGTTCGGCAATGGTGCATCTGGAAAGCAAAATGGCCGGGACGAGCCCGGCCATTTCAAGAAAGATAACGGAAGTCAGTTTGACTTCGTCGCCGGTGCGGCGGCCGGCTGCGCGGCGGCCTGCGGGGCGCG
>NZ_LGHL01000174.1 GCF_001908205.1 Bradyrhizobium sp. NAS80.1 | reverse complement strand
CTGGCCAAGTCCGCCGAGCGGCGCCACCGGTCGCGGCGATGATGTAGCGGCCAGGGCTACCGGCTCCGCGGTGGCAGGCACGGCAGGAGGTGCGACCGGCTCCGCAGCGGCGGGGGCCTGCGTCTGCCGCCGCGGGTCCGGCACCAGCGAGAGCAAAAAGCCGGCCGCAATCACGAAGCACAACAGGGCAACCACGATTGAGAGAATTTGCTGCGACGCGGCGAGACTGCCGCCGAGATGGTGATGCTCCTCGCCGGTCAGCGGCTCGAAATGCATGCCCAGCATCGCAGTGTAATGCATGCCGGAGACCGCCACGCCGAAGACGATCGAGCTGACGATCAGGCGAACACCTTCTTGCTGCGCCAGGAAGGCGCGCAGGCCGCCGTAGGCGGTGACGATTGCGACCACGATCGAAAGCAGCACCATCGAGCGGTCGTGCACGATGCCGAACGAACCGGCCAGCCCATGGATCCCGACATAATGCATGCTGGCGATACCGACGCCGAGCAGGACGGCCGACGATACGACCCGCCTCAAGGACGGCTCGCCGATCGAGACGAAGAACAGGGAGATGCCGACCACCAGCGCGCAGATCAGGAACGAGATGATGGTGGGCAGAACGAGATAGACCGTGTCCGGCGGCAGCGGTGCGGCCAGCATGCCGACGAAATGCATGGTCCAGATGCCGACGGCCAGAAACGCAGCAGCACTCGCGAGCAGCACGCGATTGCTGACGCCCGGCGTGTTGCGGATGCGAGCCGCAAGCGCAAAGCCGGTATAGCCCCCAAGGCTCGCGATCGCCACAGAGAGCGCGACGAGATAGGGATCGTGTCCTTCGAACATGATCTTGTCGGCCGCCCCGTCTCCACGGAGCGGCCTCCTCCCGCCGCCAACTTTATAAGGACGGCGGCGGAATTGACAATCAGCGGCGTGTGAAGCTGCCGTTACGCGATTCCCGCCGCGACCTGGCCGCGCAGGCGCTCCAGGCCAAGCAACGTCTCCGCACAGGCTGCTGCGACCTCGACGCCCTTGATGGCAAAATGCCTGCGGAAGAAATCGTAGTGCACCTCGGTCTCGTGGAATTGCTGCGGCGTCAGCACCGCGGAGAACACCGGCACCTCGGTGCGAAGCTGCACGTCCATCAGCGCCTTGATCACGGTGTCGGCGACGAATTCGTGGCGATAGATGCCGCCGTCGACGACGAGGCCCGCCGCGACGATCGCGGTGTAGCGCCGCGTCTTGGCGAGGATCTGCGCGTGCAACGGGATTTCGAACGAGCCCGGCACCTCGAACACGTCGACATGGGTGAGATGGCGTGCTTCCGCCTCCTTCATGAAGGCGATGCGGGCTTCCTCGACCACGTCGTGGTGCCAACGGGACTGCACGAAGGCTACCCGCTGCGGCTTTGCAAAGCGCGGATGCTCGGTCACCGGATCCCTTGGAACCGGCGGTGGCTGTGTCTGGGACGTTTCGACTTGGGTCTCTTGCAACATCTGATTCATGGCTTTCCTTCTTAAGGACCAGAATCAGGGCACACGGAACGACAAACAGCCGCATCTTCCGATGCGTCTGCCACCGACCGTTCTCTTTCATCCGGACTTTGACCGTCGGCTTCGGAGTTGCACCGAATCTGCTGACCCTTCCCCACTGGAAAAAATCCGTCGGAAGAAGGCGCTCGCGGGCTTAGGCCTTTCGGCCCTTACCGCCGGTGGGGACTTTCACCCCGCCCTGAGAACATCGGCCGTCCGGGATGAACGGCCTGACACGAAATATGACGCCGGTTCGAGGCCGCAGCAAGCGCGTTCCGCATGAAAAACCGCATGGTCCCATGCCGCCATGGAGGTCCTCTCGGGAGTCCTCTTGGTGGTCCGGCCCTCGCGGCGGAATTAGCGATTGGCGCGCATCTCGCGAATCCGATTCCGGTTTGTTCTCATTCGTTAAGAATTGTGGCCGAGAGATGAGCTGTGGACGAACGAGTCCGAGGCTGTGGACGGACTCGGCAGCCAGTTGCGCAGATTCCGCAAATCACATCAGTTGATCCGCGACAGGCCCGTGCTGATCCGAGGGGATCGCAAGAGCGACCCTGAGGGATCGCAAAAGCGACTCCGAAGGATCGCCGTAGCGACGTTTAGGGAGCGCGCGCCGGGCGAACCGCGTGCGTATCAAGACAACAATAAGGCAAGAGGTCGAGACGGCATGTCCCTGCTCGAAGGCAATATCGATTCCCGAAACCATCCGCTCGCGGTGGTCGAGGACATCGCTGCCAGCAACAACTGGCCGTTCGAACGCTCCGGCGAAGACGAACTCACGATTGTCTCCAAGGGACAATGGACCGACTACCAGATCTCCTTCACCTGGATGGGCGATATCGAGGCGCTGCATCTGGCCTGCGCGTTCGACATGAAGATTCCGGTCGCGCGCCGGGGCGAGGTGCAGCGGCTCGTCGCCGCGGTCAACGAGCAATTGTGGATCGGGCACTTCGATCTCTGGACCAACACCGGCATGATCATGCATCGCCAGGCGCTCGTGCTGCCGGGCGGACTGACGGCGTCGACTGCGCAATGCGAAGCCATGCTCGCTGGCGCCATCCACGCCTGCGAGCGCTACTTCCCGGCGTTCCAGTTCGTGGTGTGGGCTGGCAAGACCACCGCGCAGGCCATGGACGCGGCGATGTTCGACACGGTGGGAGAGGCGTAGGCTTCTCTCCGAGATAGCGAGGGAGCCGCCGCTCCCTCCGCGACGTCGTCCCGGACAAGCGCAGCGCAGATCCGGGACCCATACCGCGTGATTTCTCGTGTCGCGCAATGCTTGTTGCTCTGCTCTCCATCCACTAGAACTTCCTGTGGTTATGGGTCCCGGCCTTCGCCGGGACGACACCTTTGTTTGTGGTGACCACAGTGGCAGACAACAGCACACTTCAAAACATCACCGGCACCATCCTTCTCGCCGGCGCCGGCAAGATGGGCGGCGCGATGCTGACCGGATGGCTGGCGGGTGGGCTCGATCCGCGCCGCGTCGCGGTGATCGATCCGCAGATCTCACCCGAGATCACCGCGCTTGCCGCCAAAAGCGTTGCGCTCAATCCCGATGTGAAGACTGCTGGCGCGATCGAGACGCTGGTCGTCGCGGTGAAGCCGCAGATGTTCCGCGAAGCCGGCGCGAAGCTGAAACCCTTCGTCTCCGACCAAACGTCCGTGGTCTCGATCATGGCGGGAACCACGATCGCATCGCTTGAGGGAGTCTGCGGCGGCGCCGTGGTGCGCGCGATGCCGAACACGCCGGCCGCGATCGGCCGCGGCATCACGGTTGCAGTCGCGGCGAAGAATGTCAGCACCACGCAGCGAGCTGTGGCCGATGCGCTTCTTCGCGCCACCGGCTCGGTCGAGTGGGTCGAGGATGAAGGCCTGATGGACGCGGTGACCGCCGTCTCCGGCTCGGGCCCCGCCTATGTGTTTCTGCTCGCCGAAGAGCTGGCCCACGCCGGTGTCGAAGCGGGATTGCCCGAAGCACTGGCGACGAAGCTCGCGCGCGAAACGGTCGCCGGCTCCGGCGAGCTCCTGCACCGGTCGGATCTTTCCTCCAGCACGCTGCGCCAGAACGTCACCTCGCCCGGCGGCACCACCGCCGCAGCACTCGGCGTGCTGATGGGCGAGCCAGGCCTGCGCGATCTGATGATCCGCGCGATTGCGGCGGCGACGAAGCGGTCGAAGGAACTGGCGAAGTAGCAGACCCTCATGGTGAGGAGGCGCGTCAGCGCCGTCTCGAACCATGCAGGCCCCGCTCTTGCCCGCGGCCATCCTTCGACACGACCGCTGCGCGATCTCCTCAGGATGAGGTCAGAGCAAGCGGATGCTACGTCGCCCCCAGCCGCTTGTTGAACATCTCGACATTGACGAGCCCGCGCGCGTGACGGCCCTCGCCGAGCTTGCGCGTACCCTCGAACGCCTCGACCTCGAAGCGGATGACGCGGCGCTCGACGGCGACCACCTTCGCGGTGGTCCGCACCGTCGCCCCGACGAGCGCGGCAGCGAGATGGCGGATATCGACCTCGGTGCCGACGGTGACCCAGCCTGGCTGAAGCGCCGAGCGGATCGCATCGCCCGACGTTATCTCCATCTCCAGGATCATCATCGGCGTTGCATAGACCATCGGCATGCCAGGCACGAAATGCCCGACCGTACGCTCCGCCGGGACCACCAGCGTGCGCTCGGCGCTCATGCCGATCTTGATGAAGTCGCGTGCGTCCATGCTGCCTCAAACTCCGCTGTCGTCCCGGACAAGCGCAGCAAAGCGGAGCGCCGATCCGGGACCCATAACCACAGGGAGTAGTTTGGCGAAGACCCGTGGTTGGCAGCTCGCCCACAACCGCTCCCTGCGGTTATGGGTCCCGGCGTTCGCCGGGACGACAGCTGTGATTGCTGCTGCGGCTGTGGCTACTCTCGCCAGCCGTCTATTTCTTCGCCGCCGCCGCGCGCTCCACAAAGGTCTTGCCGCCCTTCATCTTGTGGCGGAGCGGGGCTTCGTTGATCTGGATGACGACGGCCTCGGCATCGACGCCAAGATTCTTGACCAGCGCCTGCGTGATGTCGCGCATCATGCCGGCCTTCTGCTCGTCGGTGCGGCCTTCGGCCATGCTGATGGTGATCTCAGGCATCGTCTTCTCCCTGCTGCTTTCGCGTTGACCGGGCTTGTCCCGGCCATCCACGTTCTTTCCCATCAAACAAGACGTGGATGCCCGGGACAAGCCCGGGCATGACGGCCTGCCGGAATGGCTATCCCCACTTTACGTCATGGCGGGCCAGCACCTCGCGCACCTTCGCGACGAGATCGGCTTCGCTGCACGAGAACTGCGCCGGGCGGCTCTCACGCCATTCCTGGTTGGAGGCGATCGCAGCCGCCGCTTTCGCGCCTTCGATCAAATCCTTGATCTGCACCTCGCCGCGCGCTTTTTCATCGGAGCCCTGGATGATGACGCAGGGCGCGTTGCGGCGGTCGGCGTATTTGAGCTGGTTGCCCATGTTCTTGGGATTGCCGAGATAGAGCTCGGCACGGATGCCGGCGGTGCGCAGGCTCGCGACCATCCTCTGATAGTCGGCAACGCGGTCGCGATCGAACACGGTGACGACGACGGGACCGAATTCAGGCCGCGTGTCGAGCTTGCCGAGCAGCGTCAGCGCGGCCTGGAGGCGCGACACGCCGATCGAGAAGCCGGTCGCCGGCACCGGCTCGCCGCGGAAGCGCGAGACGAGCCCGTCATAGCGCCCGCCGCCACCGACCGAGCCGAACCGCACCGGGCGGCCTTTCTCGTCCTTGGTGTCGAGCAGCAGTTCGACCTCGTAAACGGGCCCGGTGTAGTATTCGAGACCGCGAACCACCGACGGGTCGATGCGGATACGGTCTGCACCGTAACCTGACGCTGTGACCAGTTTGGCAATCTCTTCCAGCTCACTCACGCCGGCCTGACCAATCTCGCTCTTGGCCAGGTAGACATCGGCTGCAGCAATTGCCTCTTTCCAATCGTCGCGCTTTTCGGTGATGGCAAGAACAACGGCAGCCTCGGCCGCGCTCAGGTTGGCGCCTTTCGTGAAGTCGCCCTTGCCTTCTTCGCCACCATCCCACCTTCCGGGACCGAGCAATTTGCGCACTTCCTCGGCGGGAAACTTGTCGAGCTTGTCGATCGCGCGCAGCACGGTCAATCTGCGTGCCGCGTTCTCTTCACCCGCGAGCCCAATTGCCTCCAGAACGCCGTCGAGCACCTTGCGGTTGTTCACCTTCACGACGTACTGGCCACGCTGCACGCCCAGCGCCTCCATCGTGTCCGCAGCCATCATGCAGATCTCAGCGTCCGCCGCCGGGGTCGCCGAGCCGACCGTATCGGCGTCGAACTGCATGAACTGGCGGAAGCGGCCGGGGCCGGGCTTCTCGTTGCGGAACACATAGCCGGCGCGATAGCTGCGATAGGGTTTCGGCAGCGTGTCGAAATTCTCGGCGACATAGCGGGCGAGCGGCGCGGTCAGGTCGTAGCGCAAGCTAATCCACTGCTCGTCGTCGTCCTGGAACGAGAACACGCCCTCGTTCGGACGATCCTGGTCGGGCAGGAATTTGCCGAGCGCGTCGGTGTATTCCATCGCCGGCGTTTCCACGGGCTCGAACCCGTAGAGCTCGTAGACGGCGCGGATCTTCTCGACCATCTCGCGCGTCGCCCGGATCGCCGCGGGATCGCGATCCTCGAGCCCGCGCGGCAGGCGCGCCTTCAGTTTCTGGGGTTTTTTGGGTTTCTCGGCCATGCGCGGCGTTTACCAGCCGACGCGCAAAGCGGCAACCGGGGTTCTCTGCACCTCGCCCCGCTTGCGGGGAGAGGTCGGATTTTATGCCTCCGGCATAAAATCCGCGTGAGGGGGATTCTCCGCGAATCCAGCTGCCAGCGTCCCCGTGGAGACTCCCCCCTCACCCCGCCCCTCTCCCCGCAGGCGGGGAGAGGGAAAGAAGAACTACGGCTGCTCCATGCGCGCCCGGATCGCATCCGCGTCCGCTTTCGGCAGCGACTTCAGCGTCGGCTTGATGGTTTCGCCGCCGACGATCTTGCCGTTGCGCATGAACATCCAATCCGAGATGTCGGCTTCGCTGAACTTGACCTCGTCGCCTGCCCGTTTGCCCGGCAGATCGCGCGGCTCGTTGGCGAAGAGACCCGAATAGGCCCCGTTCGGCAGCTTTTTCACCTCGGCGATCCAAATGTGCTCACCGCGCCTTCGAGTCGAAAAGTGCAGTTTCAGCGAGTGCCCGGTCTCCGACGGCTTTGGCGCATCATAAGAGGCCCAGAAGGTCGGGAGCGAGCCGCGGGCGCGCGCGATCGCGGCGTTCATTTCAGGGTCGGTTGTGCACACGTCGACGATGGGCGAGCGATCTTCCGCCGCGACCTCGGGCTTGGGTCCGATGGTCAGGATGCCGAAGACGGTGGCGCCGGTGACAGCGGCGAGAACGGCCCATTTCAGGGGCTGGGGGAGTTTGGATGGCATGAGCGCGATGTCCAGATACCTCGATGTCTCGGGCTTTGTCGCGCGACCGTGGCGGGGAGTTCACGGCACATGCCTGTCGATTGGCGTTCCCCGGATGCTGCACAGCGCGCCGCCCTTTGCGGCGTGGTGCGCTGCTGATCCGGGGTCCATCCACTGAGGCATGGGTCCCGGCCCTGCGCAGCAGCGTTTCACGCTGTAGCGCGTCCGGGACACGAGACCTCAAAACACCTTGCGGATCCAGTTGTGCGGATCGTTGGTGCGGCCGTACTGGATGTCGACGAGCTGCTTGCGCAGGCCCATGGCGACGGGGCCGGCGGCGCCGCCGCTGATCTCGAAATCGCCGCTCACCGAGCGCACCTTGCCGATCGGCGAGATCACGGCCGCGGTGCCGCAGGCAAATGCTTCCTTCAGCTTGCCGCTTGCCGCATCCTTGCGCCACTGGTCGAGGGAGTACGGCTCCTCGCGCACCGTCTTGCCGGCATCGCGGGCGAGCGCGATGATGGAGTCGCGAGTGATGCCGGGCAGGATCGTGCCGAGCTGCGGCGTCAAGAGCGAGCCGTCATCGAACACGAAGAACACGTTCATGCCACCGAGCTCCTCGATATAGCGGCGCTCGACCGCGTCGAGGAAGACCACCTGATCGCAGCCGTGCTGGATGGCTTCAGCCTGCGCACGCAGGCTCGCGGCATAATTGCCGCCACATTTGACGGCGCCGGTGCCGCCGATCGCAGCGCGCGTGTAGTTCTCCGAGACCCAGATCGAGACCGGCGCGGGGCCGCCCTTGAAATAGGAGCCGACTGGCGACGCAATCACCGCGAAGATGTATTCGGACGACGGCTTGACGCCGAGGAAGGTCTCGCTCGCGATCATGAAGGGCCGCAGGTACAGGCTGCCCTCGCCGCCCCGGCATCCAGGCGCGGTCGATGCGCACGACCTGCTCGACCGCTTCGATGAAGACGTCTTCGGGGATCTGCGCCATCGCCATGCGGTCGGCCGAGTCCTTGAAGCGCCGTGCATTGGCGTCGGGGCGGAACAGGTTCACGCCGCCGTCGTCGCGCTTGTAGGCCTTGAGGCCTTCAAAGATTTCCTGCGCGTAGTGCAGGACGGCGCCAGCCGGATCGAGCTGGAAACTCGCGCGCGCCTCGATGCGCGCCTCGTACCAGCCGCCCTTGGCCTGGCTGTAGCGGACGATCGCCATATGATCGGTGAAGACCCGCCCGAAGCCGGGGTCGACCAGCTTGGCGACGCGGTCCTTCTCGGTGGTCGGATTGGATGCGGGCTGGATGTCGAATTTCATGCTCATTTCCTTGCCTCCCGCTGCCGGTAGCGGCGCTGCTCTGGCGCCCGCAAGCCCTCTTTCGGGCCCGGCTGGCTTGATTGGGTTTCTGGCCGAACCACCGCCAGCCTTGTTACGGCCGGTTTCCGTGGCCAGCATGTCGCCGAGGACATGCTTTTGCGGAAGGCGGAAGTCCAGTATGTTTTGCCGAAATGCCGCTCGACAATCGTACGGTAGATCTGCTTCGGCCGTCGCCGCCTGTCCGGCTATCCGCGGCCGTCGTGCTTCGATGCCACCCGACGCGAAACGATCTAAAATTTCGTGCGGGCTGATCGTTTTGTAACATTGAACCCAAGATACGTCAATATGCCTGACATAAATTTCGTGACTCCCTCTCATGACGCCACCGAGCCCAGGCCGGCCGCAGGCGGCGGAGGCAATTTGCGCTGGGATATCATCGAGCTGCTGTTCTTCGCCTATCGCGATTTTGTCGGCGATCCCGACCAGGAGCTCGAAGCCTTCGGCTTCGGCCGGGCCCATCACCGGGTCATGCACTTCGTTTACCGCTATCCCGGCCTCAAGGTCGCCGACCTCCTCGACGTCCTGCGCATCACCAAGCAGTCCCTCGGCCGCGTGCTCAAGCAGCTCCTGGACGAGGGCTATATCGTGCAGAAAACCGGCGATAATGATCGCCGCCAGCGCCTGCTGTACGCGACGCCGAAAGGCGAAACGTTGGTGCAGAAGCTCGCCGGCCTCCAGACCACGCGGATCACCAAGGCGCTTGCCGAGATGGCTCCGCAGGATGCCGAGACCGTCAAGCGCTTCCTGCGCGCGATGATCGACCGCGACGATCCGGACAAGGTGCTCGAGACGATCTTCGCCTCCGTCAATCAAGACGCAAAGGAGTGACCGTGACGCTCGCTGCCACTCTCGCCCGCCCGCCGGCGCGCCCGGCCGACGACGCTCCGCATCTGTTGCTGGTCGACGACGACCGCCGCATCCGCGATCTGCTCTCGCGTTTCCTCGCCAGCGAAGGCTATCGCGTCACCACCGCTGCGAGCGCCGGCGATGCGCGCTCGAAGCTGCTCAGCCTGCATTTCGATCTCCTGATCCTCGACGTCATGATGCCCGGCGAGACCGGCTTCGATCTTGCCCGTTTCATCCGGACCTCCTCCTCGGTGCCGATCGTGATGCTGACGGCGCGCCATGAAGCCGAAAGCCGTATCGAGGGCCTGCAGATCGGCGCCGACGACTATGTGGCAAAGCCGTTCGAGCCGCGCGAGCTTGCGCTGCGCATCAACAACATCCTCAAGCGTGCCGCTCCGCCGCCACAGGCGGCGGCGGTGGAGAAGATCGCGTTCGGCCCCTACGTCTTCCACCTCGATCGCGGCGAATTGCGCCAGGGCGAGGAGGTCATCCACCTCACCGACCGCGAGCGCGAGATGCTGCGCATCCTCTCGGAGACACCGGGCGAGACCGTCCCGCGCAGCGCACTCACCGGCAACGGCAGCGTGAACGAGCGCGCCGTCGACGTGCAGATCAACCGCCTGCGGCGCAAGATCGAGACCGATCCCGCCAATCCGCTGTTCCTCCAGGCGGTGCGCGGCATCGGCTATCGGCTGGTAGCCTCGCCATAGATCAAGTGAAGCGCGACCGATGAGCACGATCGATACCGGCCTGACGCTTTTGAAGAGCGCCGCCGGCCGCGTCTCCGCCGCCAATGGCTGGATGGGCAATGCGTTCAAGGGCTGGATGCCGACCGGCCTCTATGCCCGCGCGCTCCTCATCATGATCGTGCCGATGGTGATACTGCAATCGGTTGTCGCCTTCGTGTTCATGGAGCGGCACTGGAACACGGTGACGCGCCGCCTGTCGGCCGCAGTGGTTCAGGACATCGCCGCGCTCATCGACGTCTACAAGGGCTATCCGCAAGACAAGGACCGTGACCAGATCCGCCGCATCGCCCAGCAGCGCCTCGGCCTCGTCGTCGATTTCCTGCCCCCCGGCGACATGCCGCCGCCGGGACCAAAACCGTTTTTCTCGCTGCTCGACCAGACGCTGTCGGTGCAACTCGGCCGCCAGATCGGGCGATCCTTCTGGATCGACACGGTCGGCCGCTCCAATCTCGTCGAGATCCGCATCCAGCTCGACGACGCCGTGATGCGCGTGTTCGCGCAGCGCAGCGCAGCCTATGCCTCGAACTCGGAGATCTTCCTGTTCTGGATGGTCGGGACGTCCTCGATTCTCCTGATCGTCGCGGTGCTGTTCCTGCGCAACCAGATCAGGCCGATCCTGCGGCTTGCCGACGCCGCAGAAAGTTTCGGCAAGGGCCGCGAGGCGCCGAACTTCCGCCCCAGAGGCGCGCGCGAAGTGCGGCGCGCGGCGGTCGCCTTCCTCGAAATGAAATCGCGCATCGAGCGCACGATGGAGCAGCGCACCGCGATGCTCGCCGGCGTCAGCCACGATCTGCGCACCATCCTGACCCGCTTCAAGCTCGAGCTGGCGCTGATCGGCGACAGTCCCGAGCTGGAGGGGATGCGCAAGGACGTCGATGAAATGTCGATGATGCTGGAGGACTACCTTGCGTTTGCCCGCGGCGATTCCGGCGAGCAGTCGCAGCCGACCGACATGGCGCAGGCGCTCGAGGAGCTACGCAGCGACGCCGAACGCCACGGCCACACCGCAACCGTGGCGTTCCACGGCCTGCCCGTGGTGACGGTGAAGCCGGCCTCATTCAAGCGCTGCCTCGCCAACCTCGTCACCAATGCCGCGCGCTACGGCAAGACCATCGCCATCACCGGCCAGCGCGATCACCGATATTTGACCGTCACGGTCGACGACGACGGACCGGGCATTCCCGCCCACTTACGCGAGGAGGTGTTCAAGCCGTTCCTGCGGCTGGACAACGCCCGCAACCAGGACGAAGGCGGCACGGGCCTTGGCCTTGCAATCGCCCGCGACATCGCCCGCTCGCATGGCGGCGACATCACGCTCGGCGACAACCCGATGGGCGGACTACGGGCAAGTGTGCGGATACCCGTGTAGCTTTCTTACCTCGCCCCGCTTGCGGGGAGAGGTCGAATTCGATCCGACTCTCACCAGATTCGCGGATAGAGCCCCTCACCCCAACCCTCTCCCCGTAAGAACGGGGCGAGGGAGCGCAGCAGTTGCGCTACGATCTCTCACCTACTTCGGCAGCAGGCTCTTCAGCTTCTCGACGTCGCGCACGTTCATCTTGAAGCCGCCGGGCATCACGATGTCGCCGGGCTTCTGCTCCGGCTTGCAGGCCCCCAACCACTTGGCCTCGAGAGTCATGGTGGTATCGCGCCCCGAGGCGCCGGCGACGCCGCCTTGCGCATGCGACGAGGTCTTCACCGTATAGGCCGAGTTGAAATCACCTGTGATCTCGGCATGCGAGGTCGTGCTGACGCCGGCGACGTTGCACTCGGAATCGCTGACATAGCCGGTTGCGGTCTTCTTGACGTCCTGCTTGGAGCAGATCTGCTTGGCCATCGGCGAGACGTTGTTGTTCATCTCCTTGTCGACGGTCTCGTCGGTGCAATGCTGCATGGTCATCTCGGGCATGGACGAGCCGGTCCTGACCATCTTCAATTCCCACAGGCCAGCCTTGCGTACTGGCAGATCGTCAGCGCAGGCCGCGCCGGCAGACAATGCAAGGCAAGCAGCCGAGCCGAGCAAAGCAAGTTTGCGCGTCATGCAAGCGACTCCCGGCTGATAGACTGGGCGCTATAAAAACGTCTCAGTAGAGCGTGCGGATCGGCCGTTCGGCGGCGCCATAGGGCACCCAGCGGCAGGAGAACGAGATGTAGCCGCCCTCATAGGCCTGCACTGCGAGGAATTTGACCACCTTGCCGTACTGCGCGCAGTGATCGACCGCGACCTGACGCGCATCGACCTGGGCGGCCATCGAGTAGGCGATGATGCCGCCGGTGTCGTTGCCCTTGAACGGTGGCACCGGAAGGATGTCAGCGCGCGCCGACTGGCTCGCCATCATACCCAGGGCGAGAAGGCCCGCGGCCGCAATGATTCGCATTCCCGTTACTCCAGTTGGTTGGCGCCAGTTTACGGTGCCGGGATGGAAGTGAAAAGAACAGAAGCCCCGCCGGCTGCGACGTTATGGTCAACTCGTCAGCAAGTGTTGCCGCGCTGCACTTGACCTCCTCCGGCCTTCGCGGCACCGTTCGAGCTTCGCAGACCCGCACCTTCGGATTGCCCATGCGCGCCCTCTCGACCTCCCTGAAATCGCTCCGCTTTGCCGCCGTGCTCGGCCTCATGTTCGGGGCGCTGTCGCTCGGCGAGGCCAAGGCCGCCAATCCGCTGGAGTTGAACTTCTGGCTGAGCGGACCGCGCTATGACGGCATCGTCGCCGATTGCGACAAGGCGCTGCCGACAATCGCGACCCAGTTCTCGGAGAAGGAAAGCTCGTTCTGGAATTCCTCGTTGAAGATCACGGGCTTCGCCGCCGTTCACGAGATTGCGTTCCGACCCTGGCAATCCGACAACATTCCGCGCCGCTACTGCACCGGCGATGCCATGCTCAATGACGGCAAGATGCGCAAGGTGCATTTCTCGATCATCGAGGATGGGGGCTTCGCCGGTTACGGCCAGAGCGTCGAATGGTGCGTCGTCGGCCTCGACCGCAACTGGGCGTACAATCCGGCCTGCCGCGCCGCCAGGCCCTGATTCGAGAAGCCCTGCTTCGGACCGATCAAGCGGCCGAAGGGCGGCCACTTGAATTTTGTTCTTGAAATGTTCTTGTTGCCTGCTAGGCTCATTGCACAGTCTAGTTGAGGGGCGTCGCCATGTTTCATTTTAGATTGCATTCGTTCTGCCGCCTGATGATCTCGCTGACCTTGGCCACCGGGCTGGCCCTGCTGGCCGACGGTGCGAAGGCGCAGGACAAGCGGCAGAATTCGCCCGGCGAATTTGATTTCTATGTGCTGTCGCTGTCATGGTCGCCCTCGTTCTGCGAGGAGGCCTCGGAACGTGGCCGCGGCGGCGGGCGCTCGCAGATGCAGTGCAGCGGACGGCCCTACTCTTTCGTGGTGCACGGGCTGTGGCCGCAATATGAGAACGGCTTCCCCGAATATTGCCAGCGGCCTGCGCCGCGGCTGAACCGCAACATCGTCTCCTCGATGCTCGATTTGATGCCCGCGCCGGGCCTGATCTTCAACGAATGGGACAAGCACGGCACCTGCTCCGGCCTCGACAGTCGCAATTATTTCGAGGCGATCCGCAAGGCACGCGCGGTGGTGAAGATCCCGGCCGAATATCTCGATCTGTCGCAGGCCAAGACCGTGGCGCCGGCCGAGGTCGAGGAGGCCTTCGTCAAGGCCAATCCGGGGCTGAGCACTGCCGCCATCTCGGTTACGTGCAACCGGACGCGACTCTCCGAGGTCCGCATCTGCCTTAGCAAGGACCTGCAATTCCGCGCTTGCGAGGAGCTCGACCGCCGCGCCTGCCGCCGCGACCAGGTGACGATGCCGCCGATCCGGGGTGGGTAGACCGAGGTCCTCAGTTCGTTATTCCCCGGCGCGCGACTTGGAAATGGATTCCGGGTTCGATGCTCCGCATCGCCCCGGAATGACGGC
Organism: Bradyrhizobium sp. NAS80.1; assembly: GCF_001908205.1. Lineage (GTDB taxonomy): Bacteria > Pseudomonadota > Alphaproteobacteria > Rhizobiales > Xanthobacteraceae > Bradyrhizobium. The sequence continues at coordinate 21,990 of NZ_LGHL01000174.1, read as the reverse complement.
AGTTACTTTCATCGCGCGATGTCGTAACTCTCCACCATGAACTACCGCCACGCCTTCCACGCCGGCAACTTCGCCGATGTCATCAAGCACATCGTGCTCGCGCGCATCATCACGTACCTGCAGGACAAGCCGGGGGCGTTCCGCATTATCGACACCCACGCCGGCGCCGGCCTCTATGACCTCGAAAGCGACGAGGCCCGCCGCGGCGGCGAATGGCTGACGGGCATCGCACGGCTGATGCAGGCGCGCCTGTCGAATGAGACAGTGGCACTGACAAAACCCTATCTGGACATCGTCCGCGCCTTCAATCCGAAGGGCGAGCTCAAGGCCTATCCGGGCTCACCTCTGATCGCACGCGGCCTGCTCAGACCGCAGGACCGGCTCGTTGCCTGCGAGCTTGAGCCAAAGGCGCGCAAGGCGCTAATCGACGTACTCCGCCGCGACGAACAGGCCCGTGTGGTCGATCTCGACGGCTGGATGGCGCTGCCCGCTTTCGTGCCGCCGAAGGAACGGCGCGGATTGGTGCTGATCGATCCGCCCTTCGAGGCGAAGGACGAGTTCGAACGGTTGGGCGAGGCGTTCTCGACAGCCTTCGCGAAATGGCCGACCGGTATCTATGTAATCTGGTATCCAGCCAAGAACCGTCGCGCCACCGACACGCTGGCGCAACTGGTGGCGCGGCTCGCAGCCGGAGCAAAACCGCCGGGAAAATGCCTGCGCCTCGAATTCAGTGTCGCGCCACAGCTTGACGGCGCGGCCCTCGCCTCCACCGGGCTGCTGATCGTCAATCCGCCGTACACGCTGCATGGCGAGCTCAAGACGATCCTGCCCGAGCTGGAAATGCCGCTCGGCCAAGGCGGCGCTGCCAGATTCCGATTAGAGGTGCCGAGAGCGTAACACCCGGTCATCTTTGGGAAAAATATGCAGGAACGGTAGTCAATCTGCAAAGAACCGTATTATGCTGTTTTCGTGACTGGCTTTACGTTCCGCTTCCGCGAATGGTTGCGGCGGAGTGAAGGCCTAAAAAGATCCAACCGGACTGAAAAGTCCGCGCAAGGATGGCCAGCTCCCGGGCTCCGTAAGGCCCGGTCATGTCGTGACGTGAGTCTGCGTCGCGACGGAGGAGCAATGAGGGGGAGTTTTCCCGATGGCCATGACGGGAACGGTCAAGTTCTTTAACGGCGAGCGCGGCTACGGCTTCATCAAGCCGGACGACGGCGGTCGCGATGTCTTTGTTCACATCACCGCTGTTGAGCGGGCGGGATTGAAGGACCTTGCCGAAGGACAGCGTATCACGTTCGAAGTCGAGCCGGACAAGAAGGGTAAGGGACCTAAGGCGGTCAATTTAGTCATACTCTCCTAGAGCGTTTCGAGCAGAGCATTTCGAGCGAAGTAGATACCGGTTCGCGTCCAGAAGACGCGTCAGAGTAAGAATCTGGAGCTTCGTTCCGATTCCGTCGGAACGGAATGGGCTCCAGCGAGCCTGACGAAAAACACCTGACGCAAAACACCTGACGCAAAACGCTTGACGCAAAACGCCTGGCGCAAAACGCCTGGCGCAAAAAAATCCCGGCCGCGAGCGGCCGGGAGGCTGTGGTCCGGTATTTTTTTCTTGGCTATCAGAAGTGATAGTTCACGCCTGCGCGCACAACGCTGGCGGTATAGCCGTTTGACACGCCTGTAATTGCGAACTGACTCGTCGACAGGTCGATGTAGAGATATTCGAGCTTGGCGCTCCAGTTCGGCGCGAGGCCGACTTCCGCACCGGCACCGATGGTCCAGCCGGCAGTGGTTTGCGACTCCGTCCAGCCAAAGGTCTGCGCGCGCAGTTCGCCGAAGGCGAGGCCGGCGGTGCCGTAGAACAGTACGTTGCTGAAGGCGTAGCCGGCGCGGCCGCGCAGGGTGCCGAACCATGGATTGGAGAACTTCCACGGCGCGAAGGTGCCGTCGGCACCGGTGGCCTGAATGTCGCCCTCGATGCCGAACACCCACGGGCCGTTCTGGAAATTGTAACCCGCCTGAATGCCGCCGGCAAAGCCGGACGGCTTTGAGGGATTGTTATCCACCGAGCCCCATTCATAGCCGATGTTGCCGCCCAGATAGGGACCGGCCCAGCTATAGGCGTTCAGTGGCTGGTTGACGGTATAGGGCGCACGCTGCCCGTAACTGAGATCGGCGGCCCCCGCCGAAGCTACCCAGCCGGCGGCAACCAACGCGGCTGCGCCCACAACGAACCTCATCACACACTCCAACGCAATTATCGCACCCCGCGCCATGCCTGCGCCGCCGCGCGAGGCAAAACCGCATGGTTACGGAACCAAGAACTTTTCGCGTCGGATTTATCGAGAGTTTTAAGTTAAAGGGCTGTTAAGTCCGGTTACCGCGCTGTTAACAGACTTAAGGAAACGTTACCGGGAACCGCGCGCGCCATCCTGTGCGTGCGGCATGGCCGGAACTTCAAATCGGGCCCCCCAGCGCCTAAATTCGCTCCATGGTTCACGATTCCACCGACAATCCGGACGACGCACGCGCGCGCAAATCCCGGCGCGGCACGACGACGGACGCTCCGCCCGAGGGGCTGACGCCGCCGGACCTCGATCCCGCCACCGCTGGCGGCGACGACGAGGACGATGGGCGGCTGCCGGATATCCTGGAGGAGAGCGGCGCGGTCGGCGAAGAGCCGCTGGCCACGGGCCATGAGGCGATCGAGCGCGCGGTCCGCCTCGCCCCCCACCTCGCCCGGCGTCTATCGGATGCTCAATGCCAACGCCGACGTGCTCTATGTCGGCAAGGCCAAGAACGTCAAAAAGCGCCTGTCCAACTATGCGCGCCAGAGCGCACCGCTGCCCGCGCGCATCCTGCGCATGATCGCCGCCACGGTCACCGTGGAAATCGTCTCGACCAATACCGAGACCGAAGCGCTGCTGCTGGAAGCCAACCTCATCAAGCAGCTCCGGCCGCGCTTCAACGTGCAGCTTCGCGACGACAAGTCGTTTCCCTACATCCTGATCACCGGCGACCATTGGGCGCCGCAGATCCTGAAGCACCGCGGCGCGCAGACCCGCCCCGGGCGCTATTTCGGCCCGTTCGCTTCCGCCGGTGCCGTCAACCGCACCATCACCGCCTTGCAGCGCGCGTTCCTGATCCGCTCCTGCACCGATTCCTTTTTCGAAAGCCGTACGCGACCCTGCCTGCTCTACCAGATCCGCCGCTGCGCCGGTCCCTGCACCCGCGAAATCGATTTCCCCGGCTATACGACCCTGGTGCGCGAGGCGACCGACTTCCTCTCCGGCAAGAGCCATGCGGTGAAGCAGGAGCTTGCCGGAGAGATGGAGAAGGCATCCGGCGAGCTCGAATTCGAGCGCGCCGCGCTGTACCGTGACCGCCTCGCCGCACTGTCGGCGATCCAGTCGCAGCAGGGCATCAATCCGCGCACTGTGGAGGAAGCCGACGTGTTCGCCATCCACCAGGAGGGCGGCTTCTCCTGCGTCGAAGTGTTCTTCTTCCGCACCGGACAGAACTGGGGCAACCGCGCCTATTTCCCGCGCGCGGAGAAGACCTTCACACCGGAGGAGGTGCTCGGCTCCTTCCTTGCCCAATTCTACGACGACAAGCCGCCGCCGAAAAACATCCTGCTCTCGCACGAGATCGAGGAGAGCGAGCTGCTCGCCAATGCGCTGTCGATCAAGGCCGGCCACAAGGTCGAGGTCATCGCGCCCAAGCGCGGCGAGAAGAAGGAGCTCGTCGCCCACGCGCTGACCAATGCGCGCGAGGCGCTGGGCCGCAAGCTCGCGGATACCGCGACGCAGAGCCGCCTGCTCGACGCCATGGCCGCGACGCTGAGCCTGCCCCATTCGCCCAAGCGCATCGAGGTCTACGACAACAGCCACATCCAGGGCACCAATGCGGTCGGCGCCATGATCGTCGCCGGCCCGGACGGCTTCGTGAAGAACCAGTACCGCAAGTTCAACATCAAGTCGGAAGGGCTCACGCCGGGCGACGACTACGCCATGATGCGCGAGGTGCTCGAGCGCCGCTTCAAGCGCCTCATCAACCCGCTCGAGGAGAATGCGGCCAAGGCCAAGGACGACGACTTCCCGCAATGGCCCGACCTCGTGATCATCGACGGCGGCCGTGGCCAGCTCAATGCCGTCCGGGAGATCTTTACAAATCTCGGCCTGACCCAGGTGTCGCTGATGTCGGTCGCCAAGGGGCCGGACCGGGATGCCGGCCGCGAGACCCTGTTCATGCCGGATCGCGAGGCGATCAAGCTGGAGCCGCGCGATCCCGTGCTCTATTTCATCCAGCGGCTGCGGGACGAGGCCCACCGCTTCGTCATCGGCTCGCACCGCAAGCTGCGCAAAAAGGACATCCGCGAGGCCGGTTTGCAGGAGATTCCGGGCATCGGCCCGTCACGCAAACGTGCCTTGCTGCATCATTTCGGAACCCTGAAGGAGATCGAACGGGCCTCGATCGCCGATCTCGGCAAGGTTCCGGGGGTGAGCGCCGAAAGCGCCCGTAGAATTTTCGAATATTTCCATCCCCAGCCGGGATGAACTAAAGGGGATGGGGTCATATGGTCGTCGCATCCCGCACCCCATGTGGGAGGGACAGTTGACCTTAGGGCACCGGCGGTATTGGTAGGACTGATGAACATCGTCACGACACGAGGGACGACCAGCCGCGTGATGTCCCTCCCCAACATCCTGACCTATGGCCGGATCGCCGCGATCCCGGTCGTGGTCGGATGCATCTACGCGCAGTCGATCATGGACGGCCCGCTGTGGCTACGCTGGGTGGCGGTGGCCATCTTCATCGGCGCCGGGGTGACCGATTACCTCGACGGCTATTACGCGCGGATCTGGAATCAGCAATCGGCGTTCGGCCGGATGCTCGATCCCATCGCCGACAAGCTGCTGGTTGCCTCCTGCCTCCTGATGCTGGCCGCCGACGGCATCATCCATGGCTGGTCGTTGTGGGCTGCCATCGTGATCCTGTGCCGCGAGATCCTGGTCTCGGGACTGCGCGAATATCTCGCCGCGCTCCGCGTCAGCGTGCCCGTGACCAAGCTCGCCAAGTGGAAAACCACGGTCCAGCTCGTCGCGATCGGCTTCCTGCTTGCGGGCGAGGCCGGCGACCAGGTCGTGCCGGTCGTGACCCAGATCGGCCTCCTCCTGCTTTGGGCCTCGGCGATCCTGACCATCTATACCGGCTACGATTATTTCCGCGCCGGTATCCATCACCTCATCAAGGAGGATGAGGAATGAAGGTGAAGTACTTCGCCTGGGTGCGCGAGCGCGTCGGCAAGGCCGAGGAGACGATCGAGCCACCGTCCACGGTGCGCACCGTCGAGGAGCTGATCGCCTGGCTGTCCGGCCGGAGCGAGGCTTATGCCTACGCGTTCGAGAAGCCCAAGGTGATCCGCACCGCGATCGACCATGCCCACGTCAAGTCGGACGCCGCCATCGCGGGCGCCCGCGAGATCGCGTTCTTCCCGCCGATGACCGGCGGCTAGGCCATGACCTGCCCCGTCACCATCCGTATCCAGCAAGACGATTTCGACATCGCGCGAGAGATCGCCGTCCTGACGCAGAGCCGCACCGACATCGGCGCCGTCGTGAGCTTTTCCGGCATCTGCCGCGGCGACGAGGACAGCGCGAACATATCTGCGCTCACGCTCGAACATTATCCAGGCATGGCGGAAGAAGAGATCAGGCGCCACGCCGACGAGGCGGTGTCCCGCTGGCCGCTCAACGGCGTCACCATCATCCACCGCGTCGGGCGTTTCCTGCCCGGCCATAACATCGTGCTGGTGCTGACCGCCTCGCAGCATCGTCAGGCAGCATTCCAGGCGGCAGAGTTCCTGATGGATTATCTCAAAACCAACGCGCCGTTCTGGAAGAAGGAAGAGAGCGCCACCGGCACCGGCTGGGTCGAAGCCCACGCCCGTGACGACGAGGCCGCCGCACGCTGGACCCGATCCTGATGGCAAGAGCGTCCAAGAAGACCGCGCGCGGCCGCGCCACACCAAAGCTCGCGAAGGTCGGGCGCGGCGAGCTTATTACGCTGATCGATTTCGTCCGCTATGCGGTCAGCCGCTTCGTCGAAGCCAAGCTCGCCTTTGCCCATGGCACGACCGATCCGGTCGCCGAAGCCGTCTTCCTGGTCTGCGAGGCCCTGCATCTGCATCCCGAGCAGTTCGAGGTTTTTGCCAACACGCGCGTCACGTCAGCGGAAGGCAAGGCCCTTCTCGATCTCATCCAGAAGCGCGTCACCACGCGCAAACCGGCCGCCTATCTCGTCAACAAGATCTACATGCGCGGCCTGCCCTTCTATGTCGACGAGCGCGTCATCGTTCCGCGCTCCTTCATCGGCGAGCTCCTGGATTCGCATTTCGGCGGTGACGGCGAGGTCGGCTCGCTGATCGATGACCCCACGGCCGTTGAAAGCGTGCTCGACCTCTGCACGGGATCGGGGTGTCTCGCGATCCTCGCCGCACATCATTTCCCGAACGCCGCGGTCGATGCCGTCGACATCTCCAAGGGCGCACTTGAAGTCGCCGCGCGCAATGTCGGCGAGCACGGGCTGGATGAGCGGATCACACTCCACCGTGGCGACCTGTTCGCCCCGCTCGGCACTAACAAATACGACCTGATCATCACGAACCCGCCTTACGTCGATGCGGACGGCATGGCTGCATTGCCGCCGGAATGCCGGGCCGAGCCGAAACTCGCCTTCGATGGCGGTGCCGACGGTCTCGACGTGGTCCGCCGCATCCTGCGCGATGCGCTCGATCACCTGACGCCGGATGGCGGGCTGCTTTGCGAGATCGGCCGAGGCCGCGAACTGGTCGACGAGGCTTTTCCGGAATTGCCGCTGCTCTGGCTGGACACCGAGGCGTCCGAGGGAGAGGTGTTCTGGATCGCGGCCGCTGATCTCGGCTGATCCGTCACGGCAACTGCGCTCCGGCGGAACAAGTCAGATTCCGCCACGTTCATCCCCCGGCAAACGTCTCGCTTTCGGAGGATGTCCGCATGCTCGCGCCATCGGGCGAATTGCTGCGCACTGGCGTGGCGCTGAAATTCAACCATCTCAGGCGCGCCGCCCGGTCTTACTTGCGTGACCGCACCGGCCAGGCCACGGGACGCGCCACATCCTACGCGGTTGCGGCGGGACTGTTCGCGGTGGCGGGGCTGTTCCTGATCGCGGCCTTATTCGTTGGTTTGATCGCCTTGTTTCGCTGGATTGAAATCACCTACGGGCAATTCTGGGGCTTCGGTGCCGTCGCGGCCGCGCTCCTCGTGCTGGCGGCAGCCTGCGCCGGAGTGGCTATGGCTCAGATGAAGCGTCCGACCAGGCCGATCGTGCCGCTTGCCAGCCGTATGCGCGAGGCGATCACCACCCCGCGTATCCCGCGCGGAACGATCAAGGAGGCCGTGAAGGAGGTCGCGACGACGGTTCCCCTGGTGCCGCACGCACCGGACAAACGCGGCCATGGCGGCAAGGCCTCGCCGGCTCGCGCCAACCGTTCTGTGCAACTCGGCCTGATGCTCGCGGCGATCGGGCTGCTGGGCCTCACGGCAGCGCGCCGCAGGCGCCACGGTCGCGGATTGGACGCTTGAAATGCGGGTGGATGACGATGATCAGGCCGAGCCTCGGCCTGATCACGCTTCGACCGCGCGTCAGCGCTTGGTGATCACTGCCTCCAGATATTCGCTGTGCACCACGACCGTGCCGTCGTCGGCATGGTTGAACTCGCCGAGCAGCGTCATGAGGTCGCGCCGCAGCGCGGCCTGGCCGGTCTCGTCGAGCGCCGCGAAGGCCTTCAGCATCGGCCCGTAAAACGACTTGAAGACGTCGAGCCAGTGGTCCGGCGAGCGGTAGCGGAACACGAACATCCGCGGCTCGGCGGCGATCTCCGAAGCCTGGCTGCCGAACATCTCCCGAAGCCGTGCCGGCGTGCCCCACAGCGCGGGCGACTTCACGCCCGCGGGCGGGGCGACATGCTTGCCGATGATCTTGAAGAGCTGGCCGATGAAACCTTGCGGCGTCCAGTTGGCGAGGCCGATCTTGCCGCCTGATCTGCAGACGCGCGCAAGCTCGGAAGCCGCCTTGTCCTGGTCCGGCGTGAACATCACGCCGAAGGTCGAGAGCACGACGTCGTAGCTCGCATCGGCAAACGGCAATGCTTCGGCATCCGCTTCGCGGAATTCGATCATCAGATGCTCGGCTGCCGCGCGCTCGCGTCCGCGTTTGAGCAGTGCCGGTACATAGTCAGTGGACGTGACGTCACACCAGCGCCGTGCCGCGGCCAGCGTCGCATTGCCGTTGCCGGCGGCAACGTCCAACACCTTGCTCCCAGCACGAAGGTCCAGCGCCTCACAGAGCTGTTCGCCGACGATCTGCAGGGTGGTGCCGACGATGGCATAGTCGCCGGACGACCAGGCGCCGTGCTGGCGCAGCTTGACGGCGGCGAGATCGGGTTGGGCTGCGGCTGGCTTGAGCGCTGCGGACGTCGACATGGCAATCTCCTGCGGTTGAAAGCGCCGGGACGATAGGGCGCATGCGGCTCGCTGGCCTTGAGGGCGGCGTTATTTTACGCTGAGAGGACCTTGATTTCCGAGCGGGAGCCGAGGCGGCAGTGTGACGTTTCAGTTTGAGGATTTCTTGCTCGACCCCGAGCGTCGCGAATTGCGGCGTGCGGACACGCTCGTCGCGCTCGAGCCCCAGGTGTTCGATCTGCTGACCTATCTCGTCTGCAACCGCGAGCGCGTGGTGACACGGGACAATCTGCTCGATGCGATCTGGAACGGCCGCGTCGTCTCGGAATCGACGCTGACCAGCCGGATCAACGCGGCGCGCCGCGCGGTCAACGACAATGGCGAGGAACAGCGGCTGATCCGCACCGTCGCACGCAAGGGCGTGCGGTTCGTCGGCGAGGTGACCGAGCTCTCCGCCGCGGCGAAGCCGGCTGCGGCGGGCAAGCCGCCTGCCCCGTCACCGGCGGGATTTCCGCTACCCGATCGTCCCGCGATCGCCGTTCTACCCTTCACAAATATGAGCGGCGAGGCCGAGCACGACTATTTCTCCGACGGCATCAGCGAAGACATCATCACCGCGCTGTCGAAGCTGCGCTGGTTCTTCGTCATCGCGCGCAACTCCTCCTTCATCTACAAAGGCCGTACGGTTCACCTGCGCCAGATCGCCGAGGAGCTCGGCGTGCGCTACGTCGTCGAAGGCAGCGTCCGCAAGGGCGGCGACCGCGTCCGCATCACCGCGCAGCTCAACGACGTCGCCACCGGCAGCCATCTCTGGGCCGAACGCTACGACCGCAAGCTCGCCGACGTCTTCGCAGTGCAGGACGAGATCACCGAAGCGATCGTCGCCGCAATCGAACCGCAGCTCTACGCCGCCGAAAGCTTTCGCGCCCAGCGCAAGCCGCCCGACAGCATGGACGCCTGGGACCTCCTGATGCGCGCCCTCTCTCACTACTGGCGCGTGACGCGGCAGGATCACGTCGTGGCGCAAGCCCTGCTCGAAAAAGCCATCGCGCTCGACCCGAACTACGGCAAGGCCCTCGGGCTGCTCGGCACCAGCTACATGTTCACCGCGCATATGGGCTGGATGGAGATGACCACCGCGATATCCGCCGCCGAGCGCGCCGCGCGTGCCGCGATCCGCGCCGACGATGAGGATGCCTGGGCGCACAATGCGCTCGGCCACGTCTACCTGTTCGCGCGGCGTTTCGAGGATTCGCTGGCCGAGTTCGAGACCGCGTTGCGGCTCAATCCGAACTTTGCGCTCGCGCAGGGCTATTATGGGCTGACGCTCGGCTATTGCGGCCGCTGGCAGGACGCCGACGAGGCCGCGCGGCGGGCGATCCGCCTCAGCCCGCGCGACCCATGCGCGCCGGTCTATTTCGGCATCGCGGCCTTTGCCCGCTTCCTGGGCCGCGACTACGAGGAAGCCATCCGGCTTGCCCAGGAGTCCTTGCGCCAGCGCAGCGACTTCGTCGGCGGGCACCGGGTTCTGACCGCAGCCGCCGGCATGGCGGGGCAATCCGAGATCGCCCGCGTCGCGTTGGAGGAACTGCGCCGGGCCCAGCCGAACGTCTCCCTGGCCTGGATCGCCGAGTTCATGCCGATCAAGCTGGCTTCCGACCGCGAGCACTACCTCGAAGGCTTTCGCCGGGCCGGCCTGACTTGAGCCGCGAAAGAGGCCGCTATCCCTCGAATCAACAATGATGTTAAGGTCATGCCGCTTGGGGGAGCATGAGGCGTGACGGGGTTTGAACCGCGACCCGCGTTTTCCCGGGTGAGGCAGTCAGCTCTTGAGGCGTAACGCGCGGCATGATTCGTATTTCGACGATCTTCATCGCCATCTGCATGGTTCTGATCGCGGCCTCGCTCGGGCTTGTGCTCTATTCGGTCGCCGGCATCAGCGGGACCGAATCCGCGATCGTAGCGCTGACCGCGCTGACTTTCCTGATCCTCTACAACGCCGTGTCGATGCGGCTGCGCGACCGCAGCGACGTCGGCGGCCAGATCGCCGACCTGTCGCGCGGCACCGCCGACCTCGCCCGCCAGGTGGCCGAGTTTGGCCGCCGGCTCGCCGCGATCGAGGGGCGCATCGCCTCGTCCAATTCGACCAATTCCGACCGCATCCAGTCGGTGATCGGCGAGATCAACGAACTCGGCGGGCTGGTGAAGCACCTCGCCGCCACCGTATCGGCCCATGAAGACCTGCTGGCCGACGCCACGCCGGCGCCAGCCGCAAGCCCGGCCGGGAAGCCGGAGCCGGCGACGCCGCTCGACCTGATCGAGACGATCGCGGAGCCGCCGGTCGCGCTGCCCCCACGTCCCGCGGCGCCCCCGCGTCCCGCATCGGAGCCGCGGCCCACACCGCCGGTCCAGGCCCAGACCGCCAACGGACGCAACCAGACCCAGTTGTTAGCGACGCTGCGCGGCGCGATCGACGAGAATCGCATCGACATCTTCCTGCAGCCGATGGTGACACTGCCGCAGCGCAAGGTGCGGTTCTACGAGGCGGTGACGCGGGTGCGCGACGAACGCGACCAGCTGATCGCCGCCGAAGAATTCATCAGCATCGCCGAGGCCTCGGGTTTGATCGGGCGCATCGACAACATGGTGATGCTGCGCTGTGTGCAGGTGCTGCGCCGCCTGATGGTGCGCAACAAGGATGTCGGCGTGTTCTGCAACGTCGCGGCCTCCACGCTCGGCAACTCCACCACCTTCTCGCAGTGTCTCGACTTCCTCGAAGCCAACCGGGCGCTGGCGCCCTCGCTGGTGCTGGAGTTCAAGCAGTCGACTTTCCGCAATCTCGGCCCGGCCGAGACCGAGAATCTCGCAGCGCTCGCCCAGCGCGGCTTCCGCTTCTCGATCGACCATGTCACCGACCTGCGCGTCGAGCCGCGCGAGCTCGCCGATCGCGGCGTACGCTTCATCAAGGTGCCGGCCACCCTGCTGCTCGATCCGAAGCAGGCTTCGGCCTCCGACATCCACCCGTCCGACCTGTCGGACCTGCTCGGCCGCTTCGGCATCGACCTGATCGCCGAGCGGATCGAGGGCGAGCGCGCCGTAATCGACCTGCTCGACTATGATGTGCGGTTCGGCCAGGGATTCCTGTTCGCGCCGCCCCGGCCATTGCGGCCGGAGGGGGCATCTGCTACCGGCGGGGCCTCGCCGAACCAGGCGCAGGACATTCAGGGATCCAATGGCTCCGCTCCCCCAAGCCCAGGCACGACATCTGCAGCGTCTGCCGCACAACGCATCACCACTGGCAACGCCGCGCTCGCGCGTCGCATCTGATCGGCCGCACGCATCATGACCACGCTACATTTCGCCGAAAGCCTGCGCGAGCTCGTGGGCGGCGTGGACGTCGTGCTGAGCGACATCTGGGGTGTGGTCCATAACGGCCTTGAATCCTTCCCCGAAGCCTGCGAGGCGCTGCACACCTATCGCAGCCGCGGCGGTACGGTGATCCTGATCACCAACGCGCCACGCCCGGCTGACTCTGTGCAGCGGCAATTGCGCAAGCTCGGCGTCGCCGACGAGACTTATGACGCGATCGTCTCCTCCGGAGACCTGACGCGGCTCTATGTCGCCGAGCATCCCGGCCGCAAGATGTTCTGGCTCGGCCCCGAGCGCGACAATTCGATCTATCGCGGCCTCAATGCGGTGACCACGCCGCTGGAGGAGGCTGACTATATCGTCTGCACAGGCCTCTATGACGACGAGACCGAGACGGCGGAAGACTATCGCGGCATGATGCTGAAGGCGCGCCAGCGCAAGCTGACGCTGGTCTGCGCCAATCCCGACATCGTGGTGGAACGCGGCGACCGGCTGATCTATTGCGCCGGCGCGATTGCCGAGCTCTATCGCGAACTCGGCGGCGAGGTGATCTTCTACGGCAAGCCGCACCGGCCGATCTACGAGCGCGCAATGGCGCTTGCCGGCGAACGCCAGGGCCACGTGATCGACCGGAAGAAGGTGCTCGCGATCGGCGATTCTGTCCGCACTGACCTGACCGGCGCGCGCGAATTCGGCATCGACTGCCTGTTCGTCACCCGCGGCATCCATTCCGAGGAGTTCGAGGGGCTCGACCAGCTCGACCCGACATCGGTGATGGAATTGTTCGGCCACCCGCCGAAGGCGCTGATGCGCGAATTGAAGTGGTGACACCTCACACGGTCATTCCGGGGCACGCATAGCGCGAACCCGGAATCTCGAGATTCTCTGGCGCGCAACCGCGCACCATAGCATAGCTCGGTGCTGACGCACCGCCCCGGAATGACGAACCCAACACAGAAAGCCCGGGACAACCGCCCGGGCCTTCCGAATTCGCCTGATGGCCTCGATCGCGCGCTTACGCGCTCGCCATGTCCGGGAAGACCGCCTCGATCTTGGTCTTCAGCGTCGCCGCGTTGAACGGCTTGACGATGTAGTTGTTCACGCCGGCCTTCTTGGCCGCGATCACGTTCTCGGTCTTGGATTCCGCCGTGATCATGATGAACGGCGTGGTGGCGAGATTCGGATCCGCGCGCACTTCGCGCAGCAGGTCGTAACCCGTCATCGGCTCCATGTTCCAGTCGGAGATCACGAGCCCGTACTTCTTGCCGCGCATCTTGTTCAGCGCCGCCGAACCGTCGCTGGCATCATCGATATTCTCGAAGCCAAGCTGCTTCAGCAGATTCCTGATGATACGGATCATGGTGCTGTAGTCATCAACCACCAGAACCGACATCGACAAATCAACCGCCATCTCGACTCCCCCAACGCAAACCCAGGAATGTTACAATCGGACCCGCCGGGCAGCCCCGCAGTTCCACGTTTCAAGGACTAGCACCAAGGCTTTAAACAGCGCGTTAACTGCGGAAGCCCCTCAAGGATTGAAATCATGTTCAATGCGGTCGCACCCGCCGCTTGACTTCATCCGTCCGGTCAAGCCACGGTCCCGCCCCCGTCCTGCCCGGCGCGAGAATTTTCCCGATGGCTTCGCATTTTACAGTTATCCGCGACACCACGCCGGATTCCGCGATTTTAAAGGGCGCTGTTGTCGCCATGGGCAATTTCGACGGCGTTCATCTTGGCCATCAGGCGGTGATCGCGGCGGCCATGGAAATGGGCCGGGCGCATGGCCGCCCTGCGCTGGCGTTGACCTTCGAGCCGCATCCGCGCCGGTTTTTCAGCCCCAACACTCCGCAATTCCGCCTGACGGACGAGCGCGCAAAGCTGCGGCTCCTGGCCGGCACCGGGCTTGACGGCGCCGTGGTGATGACCTTCGACAAGGCGCGCGCCGGAACCAGCGCGCAAGATTTCATTCACCATGACCTGATCGGGCGCCTCGGCGTCAGCGGAATCGCGGTCGGCTACGATTTTCATTTCGGCAAGGGGCGCGTCGGCTCGCCGAGCCTCCTCGTCAACGAAGCCCCCCGGCTCGGTATCGAGGTCGACGTGCAGCCGCACGTCGATATCGACGAGCGGCCGGTCTCCTCCAGCGCGATTCGGATCGCACTGGCCGAAGGCCTCCTCGACGAGGCTACCACCATGCTGGGCGCCCCCTGGTTCATCACCGGGGAGGTCATCCATGGCGAGAAGCGCGGCCGCGATCTCGGCTACCCCACTGCCAACATCCGTCTGGACGGCAATTGCGGCCTGAAGCACGGCATCTACGCCGTGCGGGTCGGCCGCGGCACCGAGCGGCTGGACGGGGTTGCAAGCTTCGGCCGCCGCCCGACCTTTGATAATGGCGCGCCGCTTCTGGAAATCTTCCTGTTCGACTTCAAGGGCGACCTCTACGGGCAGGCGCTCGACTGCGCCTTCGTCGGTTTCATCCGCGAGGAGCTGAAGTTCGACAGCCTGGAGGCCCTGATCCGCCAGATGGACGACGATTCCGCCCGGGCCCGCGCCATGCTGGCCGCCGCCCCCGACGCATTTCCGAGGCTTGGCGTCGTCGATTGAGGCCGGAAACCGGCCTGACGGACCTTTGCGCTTCCCCCGCCCCCCCTGCTATGGAGAGCCCATGTTTGCGCGGCGCATCATAGGGATTAGCGGCCCGGCTTCCGCCTGAGCCTTCGGCTCGGCGCAAGACCGGGATTTTGTCGTTTCACCCCGCGATTCCAGTCGCCATCCGTTTCCGCGCCCTTCCGAGCCAGTCAGCCTCATGTCCGAAAAGCCGCAAAAGTCCGACGCCAAAGACTATTCGAAAACCCTGTTCCTGCCGCAGACGGAATTCCCGATGCGCGCCGGCCTGCCGCAGCGCGAGCCGGAGATCCTCAAGCGCTGGTACGAGATCGGCCTCTACGAGAAGCTGCGCCAGAGTGCGAAAGGCCGCGCCAAGTTCGTGCTGCATGACGGCCCGCCCTATGCCAACGGCAACATCCATATCGGCACGTCGCTGAACAAGATCCTCAAGGATCTCGTCACCAAGAGCCAGCAGATGCTCGGCTTCGATTCCAACTACGTGCCGGGCTGGGACTGCCACGGTCTGCCGATCGAGTGGAAGGTCGAGGAGGAGCACTATCGCAAGAAGGGCAAGCAGAAGCCCGACTTCCGCGACAGCGCCGCCATGATCGATTTCCGCCGGGAATGCCGCGCCTATGCGACGCACTGGCTCGGCGTGCAGCGCGAGGAGTTCAAGCGTCTCGGCGTGATCGGCGACTGGGATCATCCATACGCCACCATGAGCTATCCGGCCGAAGCCCAGATCGCCCGCGAATTGATGAAGTTCGCCGCCAACGGCACGCTCTATCGCGGCTCCAAGCCGGTGATGTGGAGCGTGGTGGAGAAGACCGCGCTCGCCGAAGCCGAGGTCGAGTACGAGGACTACACGTCCGACATGGTCTGGGTGAAATTCCCGGTCACCTCGCCCGCGCATGGCGTGCTCGCCTCCGCAAGCGTCGTGATCTGGACCACCACGCCCTGGACGCTGCCGGGCAACCGCGCCATCTCGTTCTCGCCGAAGATCGCCTACGGCCTCTACAAGGTCACGGACGCGCCTGCCGACAACTGGGCCAAGACCGGCGATCACCTGATCCTGGCGGACGCGCTCGCTGCAGAAGTCTTCAAGCAGGCGCGCGTCACCGCCTATGAGAAGGTGCGCGACATCCCCGGCGACACCATGGACGCGATTGAATGCGCCCATCCGCTCAAGGGGCTCGGCGGCGGCTATAACTTCACCGTGCCGCTGCTCTCCGGAGACCACGTCACCGACGATACCGGCACCGGCTTCGTGCACACCGCGCCAAGCCACGGCCGCGAAGACTTCGACGTCTGGACGGCAAACACCCGCGAGCTCGACGGGCGCGGCATCCCGACCGCGATCCCCTACACTGTCGACGAGAACGGCGCCTATACCGACCATGCTCCGGGCTTTGCCGGAAAACGCGTCATCAACGACAAGGGCGAGAAGGGCGACGCCAACGAGGCCGTGATCAAGGCGCTCGTTGAGAAAGGCATGCTGCTCGCGCGCGGCCGGCTCAAGCATCAGTATCCGCACTCCTGGCGCTCCAAGAAGCCGGTGATCTTCCGCAACACGCCGCAATGGTTCATCGCCATGGACAAGGACATTGCGGACGGCGGTAAGACCAAGTCCGGCGACACGCTGCGTGCCCGCGCACTGCGCGCAATCTCGGTGACGCAATGGGTGCCGCCGTCCGGCGAGAACCGCATCAACGGCATGATCGAGGCGCGCCCCGACTGGGTGATCTCGCGCCAGCGCGCCTGGGGTGTGCCGATCGCCGTGTTCGTTCGCGAGAAGGGCGACGGCTCCGCCGAGATCCTCCAGGACGAAGCCGTTAACACGCGCATCGGCGAAGCTTTCGAGAAGGAAGGCGCCGACGCCTGGTACGCGCAGGGCGCGCGCGAGCGCTTCCTCGGCCCGCGTGCCAATGAGGACTGGCAGAAGATCGACGACATTCTCGACGTCTGGTTCGATTCCGGCTCGACCCACGCCTTCGTGCTCGAAGACCCCGTGCACTTCCCGGGTCTCGCCGGCATCAAGCGAAAGGTCGACGGTGGCACCGACACCGTGATGTACCTTGAAGGCTCGGACCAGCATCGCGGCTGGTTCCATTCCTCGCTGCTGGAGAGCTGCGGCACGCGGGGCCGTGCGCCCTACGACATCGTGCTGACCCATGGCTTCACCCAGGCCGAGGACGGCCGCAAGATGTCGAAGTCGCTCGGCAACACCATCGAGCCGCAGGCCGTCATCAAGGAGTCCGGCGCCGACATTTTAAGACTCTGGGTCGCGTCCTGCGACTATACCGATGACCAGCGCATCGGCCCGGAGATCCTGAAGAACACGGTCGAGACCTATCGCAAGCTGCGCAACACCGTGCGCTGGATGCTCGGCACGCTGCATCACTACAAGCCGGCCGATGCGGTCGCGCCCGCCGACATGCCGGAGCTCGAGCGGCTGATGCTGCACGAGCTCGCGGTGCGCGCCGCCGCGATCGACAAGGCCTACCAGGAGTTCGACTTCAAGACAGTGGTCGCAATCCTGTCCGCTTTCCTGAACAGCGAGCTCTCGGCGTTCTACTTCGACATCCGCAAGGACACGCTCTATTGCGATCCGCCGTCGTCGCTGACGCGCAAGGCCGCGCTGACTACGATCGACCTGTTGTGCGCCTCGATCCTGAAATGGCTGGCGCCGATCCTCAGCTTCACCGCGGAGGAAGCCTGGCGCATGTACCGGCCCGACGCCGAGCCCTCAGTGCATCTGACGCTGTTCCCGGCGGATCTCGAGAGCTTGCGCGACGACAAGCTCGCCGCGAAGTGGGAGGCGATCCGCAACGTTCGCCGCGTCGTCACCGGCGCGCTGGAGCTCGAGCGCGCTGCCAAGAACATCGGCTCGTCGCTCGAGGCCTCGCCGGTCATCTATGTCGGCGACCGCAGCATGCTGGCGACGCTGTTCGACGTCGACCTCGCCGAAGTCTGCATCACCTCGAACTACGAGGTGCGTGAGGGCGAGGCGCCGGCGGCCGCGTTCCGGCTCGATGCCGTGCCCGGCGTCGCCGTGGTGGTCGAGAAGGCGGTCGGCACCAAATGCGCCCGCTCCTGGAAGATCTCGCCGACGGTCGGCGAGGATCCTGAATACCCCGACGTCACCCCGCGCGACGCCAAGGCGTTGCGCGAATGGAAGGCGCTGGGGGTGGGAGTGTAAGGTTCAACCGTCGTCCCGGCCCGGTGCGCAATTGCGCACGGATGCCGGGACGACGGCAGTCTTTGTGGCGATCATTGCACCATGACCCCTCTCCGCGCCGGCATCCTCTCCGCCATCGTCACAGTCATTCTCGACCAGGCCTCAAAGCTCTGGCTGCTGAACGTGTTCGACCTCGCCCATCAGGGCGTTGTGAGGGTGACGCCTTTCTTCGACCTGGTGCTGGCCTGGAACATCGGCATCAGCTTCGGCTGGCTGCAGAACGACAGCCAGGCGGCGCAGATTGCGCTGATGGCGGTCAAGGCCGTTGCGGTGATCGCACTGGCGATCTGGATGGCCCGCTCGCACACCCGCCTTGCGACCGTCGCGCTCGGCCTGATCATCGGGGGCGCCATCGGCAATGGCATCGACCGCATGGCCTACGGCGCGGTGGTCGATTTCGCCCTGTTCCACATCGAGATCGGCGGAAATACCTTCAATTGGTACGTGTTTAACCTCGCCGACGTGGCCATCGTTGCTGGGGTGGCGGCCCTATTGTATGATTCCTTCCTGGGGGTACCCGCCGCAAAAGCGCCCTGATCCCGGCCGATACGATCCGGCCGTGGAACCCTGTTTTTGCAGGGGTCGGCAGCGTTCGCGCGGCAATCTGCCACAATATGGAACAGGTACAGTGATGCGCAGCTCCGAGACCAGCGGTTCGATGGTTCGAGATCCCCGGTTGGGGTTTTGGCGGGCGTTGAAATTGTCCGCTGTCGCGCTCGGCATCGGTCTCGTCATGTCGACAGGCGCCGCCCGCGCCGGCGACGATGGTGATGGCGACGATGATGACATGACCTTCGAAGAGAAGCTCATCGACAACCTGATGTCCGGCATCGGCGCCAAGGGCATGGAGAAGCCCGGCATCGAATACCGCGAGCGCTCCCCGCTGGTCGTGCCACCAAAGCTGGACCTTCCGCCTCCCGCGACCCAGGCCCAGGCCGCTCCGAACTGGCCCAAGGACCCCGAGGAGAAGCGCCGCAAGGAAGCCATCGCCGCACGAAAGAAGGCCAAAAAAGCGACAGAGAACTGGCAGGCCGCCCAGCCGTTGACACCCGCCGAGATGAACGCCGGCAGGACGGCAGCACCCGAACGCACGTCCAATGATCCTATTCAGCCGGGCACCAACGCCAACCCGTCGCTCAGCCCCTCCCAACTCGGTTTCACCGGCGGTCTGTGGGGCATGCTGAAGGGCGACAAAAGCTCCGAGTCCAAGCAATTCACGACCGAGCCCCCGCGCCAGTCGCTGGTCGAGCCGCCGCCCGGATACCAGACGCCGTCGCCCAACTACGCCTACGGCGCCGGGCAGGACACGACGAAGAAGACCTATTTCGACATCATGTCGGGCAAGGACAAGGAACAATAGCGTTCCTGTCCCACCGCGACATCCTGAAAGGCGCGAACCTGACGCCGGCCGCTCGTGCACGCCAGACGCGGTCTGTAGATTGCTTATCAGTAACTTGCCTACGAGTTGAGTTCTCTGCTTCGTGACGCGAAGCCTCAGCCGCACGGTGTACGATGCCGTGCCGCCGAGCCGGACATCCGGGCTCGGCCTTTCATTAAGGATCATGATGTCCTCTTACCGATCGGCCGCCTGCCTTTTTGCCGCGCTGCTCTCGACGAGTGTCCTCTCGGCCGGCGCGGCGCTCGCCCAGACCACGGTGACCTCAGCCCCGCCTGCCAGCTTCACGCTCAGCAACGGCCTTCAGGTCGTGGTGATCCCGGATCACCGCACGCCAGTGGTTACGGAGATGATCTGGTACAAGGTCGGCTCGGCCGACGAGACGCCGGGCAAATCCGGCCTCGCGCACTTCCTCGAACATTTGATGTTCAAGGGCACCGAGAAGCATCCGGTCGGCGAATTCTCGCAGACGGTGCTCCGCGTCGGCGGCAACGAGAACGCCTCGACCTCGGTCGACTACACCAACTACTACCAGCGTGTGCCGCGCGAGCAGTTGCCGACCATGATGGAGTTCGAGGCCGACCGCATGACCGGCCTCATCCTCAAGGACGAGAACGTGCTGCCCGAGCGCGACGTCGTGCTCGAAGAGTACAATATGCGCGTCGCCAACAATCCGGACGCACGGCTCAACGAGCAGATCATGGCCGCGCTCTATCTCAACCATCCCTACGGTCGGCCCGTGATCGGCTGGCACCAGGAGATCGAGAAGCTCGATCGCGAGGATGCGCTCGCCTTCTACCGTCGCTTCTACGCGCCGAACAACGCGATCCTCGTCATCGCCGGCGACGTCGAAGCCGCCGACGTCCGCCCGCTGGTCGAGCGCAATTTCGGCTCCATCCCTGCGCAGCCCGCGATCCCCGCGCGGCGCGTCCGTCCGCAGGAGCCGGAGCCAGCGGCACCGCGTACCGTCACGCTGGCCGACCCGCGCGTCGAGCAGCCCGGCGTGCGCCGCTATTATCTCGTGCCCTCGGCGACGACGGCCGCGGCCGGCGAAAGCGCCGCTCTCGACGTGCTGGCACAGCTGATGGGCAGCGGCAGCAATTCCTATCTCTACCGCGCCCTCGTCGTCGACAAGCCGCTCGCAGTGTCCGCCAGCGCCAGCTATTCGAGCATCTCGCTCGATCCGACCCAGTTCGCGATCTCTGCCTCGCCGAAACCGGGCGTCAGCTTTACCGAGGTCGAGCAGGCGATCGATGGCGTACTCGCCGACGTCGCGCAGAACCCGATCCGCGCCGAGGATCTCGAGCGGGTCAAGACCCAGCTCATTGCGGAAGCGATCTACGCCCAGGACAACCAGGCTGTGCTGGCGCGCTGGTATGGCGGCGCGCTGAGCACGGGCCTTTCGATCGAGGACATCCGAAGCTGGCCCGACCGCATCCGCGCGGTCACCGCCGAGCAGGTTCGCGCCGCCGCGCAGAAATGGCTCGAGAAGAAGCGCTCGGTGACGGGCTATCTGATCAAGGACACTACGACCACCAAGCGCGAGGAGAAGCGTTCGTGACCTATCCTTTCCTTCGCGCGCGTCACTTCGCGCTGTCCTTCGTCACTGGCGCTGCGCTTGCGCTCGCTACGGTCTCGTCGTCGCAGGCCGCGGCAAAGATCCAGCACCTGGTATCGCCGGGCGGCATCGAGGCCTGGTTCGTTCAGGACGCAACCGTGCCGCTGATTGCCATGGAATATTCCTTCGCCGGCGGTTCGGCCCAGGACCCCAAGGACAAGTCGGGCGTCGCCAATCTGGTCGGCGATCTCCTCGATGAGGGCTCCGGCGATCTCGACTCGAAGACGTTTCATGAACGGCTCGACCGCCGCGCCATCGAGCTCTCCTTCAGCGCCACCCGCGATACTTTCCGCGGCAGCCTGCGTATGCTGCGCGACAACAAGGACGAGGCCTTCGACCTGTTGCGGAGCGCTCTGACCTCACCGCATTTCGACACCGCCGATGTCGAACGTATCCGCTCGCAGGTCATCTCGGGGTTGCGCCGCGAGACCACCAACCCGAGCTCGCTGGCGAGCCGTAAGTTCCTTGAGGTCGCGTTCGGCGATCATCCCTACGGCCGGCAGAGCAACGGCACGTTGGACAGCGTGCCGACCATCACGGTCGCCGACATGAAGGACTATGTCGGCCGCGTGCTCGCCAAGGACACGTTGAAGATCGCGGTGGTCGGCGATGTCGATCCGGCCACGCTCGGCAAGCTGCTCGACCACACTTTCGGCGCCCTGCCAGCCAAGGCCAATCTCGTGCCGGTCCCCGACGTCCAGGCCGCAAAGCCGCCGCAGCGCGCCTTCGTGCCGCTCGACGTGCCGCAGACCGTGATCACCTTCGGCGGCCCCGGCGTGAGACGCAACGACCCGAACTTCATGGCAGCCTATGTCGTCAACCACATCCTCGGCGGCGGCGGATTGTCCTCGCGGCTCTATCACGAGGTGCGCGAGAAGCGTGGCCTCGCCTATTCGGTGTTTGAATCGCTACTGTGGATGGAGCATTCGGCGCTCTTCATCGGCAACACCGGCACCCGCGCCGACCGCGCCGGTGACACCATCGACGCCATCGAGAAGGAAGTGCGCCGCATCGCCGAGGAGGGACCGACGCAGAAGGAGCTCGACGAGGCCAAGTCGTACCTCAAGGGCTCGCAGATGCTGGCGCTCGACACCTCCTCGAAGCTCGCGCAGGCGCTGCTGCAATATCAGCAGGACAAGCTGCCGATCGACTATATCGAGAAGCGCAACGCCATCGTCGACGCGGTGACGCTGGACGACGCCAAGGCGGCTGCCAAGCGGCTCTGGGGCCAGGGCCTCCTGACCGTCGTCGTCGG
>NZ_LGHL01000173.1 GCF_001908205.1 Bradyrhizobium sp. NAS80.1 | reverse complement strand
AGCACTTGCTGTCGCTCGGCTACATCGTGCACGGCATCAAGCGGCGCTCGTCCTCGTTCAACACTGCGCGGGTCGACCATCTCTACCAGGATCCGCATGTGGGCAACGTGCCGTTCCTGATGCACTACGGCGACATGACCGACTCGACCAATCTGATCCGGCTCGTGCAGCAGATTAGGCCAACCGAAATCTACAATCTTGCTGCCCAGAGCCATGTCGGCGTTAGCTTCGAAAGCCCAGAATATACCGCAAATGCCGATGCGATCGGCGTACTGCGGCTGCTGGAAGCCATCCGCATCCTCGGGATGGAAAAGGAGACCCGCTTCTATCAGGCCTCTACCTCCGAGCTCTACGGGCTCGTGCAGGAGGTTCCGCAGAAGGAGACCACGCCGTTCTATCCGCGCTCGCCTTACGGCGTGGCAAAGCTCTACGGCTACTGGATCACGGTGAACTACCGCGAAGCCTATGGCATGTTCGCCAGCAACGGCATCCTGTTCAATCACGAGAGCCCGGTCCGCGGCGAGACCTTCGTGACCCGCAAGATCACGCGCGGCGTTGCCCGTATTGAGCTCGGAATCGAGGATACGCTGTATCTCGGCAATCTCGAAGCCAAACGCGACTGGGGACACGCCAAGGACTATGTCGAGGGCATGCACATGATCCTCCAGGCCGAGAGGCCTGATGACTTCGTGCTCGCGACCGGCGAGACCCGCTCGGTCCGCGAGATGGTCGAGTTGTCCTTTGCCGAAGTGGGCCGCCAGATCGAGTGGCGTGGCAAGGGCATCGAGGAGACCGGCGTCGACCGCAAGAGCGGAAGGACGATGGTGCGCATCGATCCGACCTATTTCCGCCCCACCGAGGTCGATCTTCTCATCGGCGACGCCAGCAAGGCGCGCAACCAGCTTGGCTGGAAGCCGAAGCGGACATTTGCCCAGCTCGTGCAAGAGATGATGTCGAGCGATCTGGCCGAGGCCAAGCGGGAAATCGCTCATGGCAAGCACTCGGTTTGAGCTGAACGGCAAGACCGTTTACGTCGCCGGCCATCGCGGCATGGTCGGCAGCGCGCTTGCGCGGGAAGGTGTGAATCTGGTTACGACAAGCCGCAGCGAGGTCGACCTCTGCAGCCAGGCCGCGGTATTCGACTGGTTCGCAAAGACGCGGCCGGAAGTGATCGTTCTCACCGCCACCAAGGTCGGCGGCATTGCCGACAACAAAACGCTACGCGCCGACTACATCTACGACGATATCGCAATCGAGGCAAACGTGATCCAGGTGGCGCATCAAAGCGGCGCCGAGAAGCTGACGTTTCTCGGCTCGTCCGAAGCTGGCGCCTTAGCGCTCCGGGAGGATTCCGTGCTGACCGGTCCGCCGACCAACGAGCCCTATGCGATCGCCAGAATGCCGGCACCAAGATGGCCGAGGCCTATCGCAACCAGCATTGCAGCGATTTCATCAGCGTGATGCCGACCAATCTTTACGGACTTGGCGACATTATCATCCCATTTCCCTAACGTACCACTGACTGACTGTTGGCAAGCTGCCTCCCGACGTCGCCGTCTTATTCCTTCTTCGGTATATCAACCTCCGAAATACATCTGAAATGCGATCAAACGCTTCGAGCTCACGGTTGCGACAGCGCGAAACTCTACGAAGTTGCCGGGCCTGTAGACCATACCAATTTCATTTTGGCGCGCCACGAAGGTCCTTCAATCCGGAAACACGAACGCGTCGCTATTTGGGACTGAAGGTGTTGCATGGTGTTTGGATGCTTGGTGATAGCGTTCGCCAACTCGCCTGTCGGCCGACTTCTCAACAAAGCCCACTCGGCTCTTGCAGGTATTTTGCTCCAGATCTTTCTCATGCTTTCGAGAGCAAAATGAAGCCTTCGAATTTCTAGCCAACGTCGCCTGCGTGCAAAGCGCGCCTGACACTTCCAGCAACGGTGCGCACCAAATACCAATGTGCCGCTGCACATGACCTTCGCCAGCCTCGAAGCAATCTGGTAGATTCGCCTGCAAGAGACGCACAATGAAGGAAAAGTTATAGTGATTGATGGTCGTCCGGTTGTCTTGGTCACAGGAGCGAGCGGCTTCATCGGACGGCATTTAGCGCCGGCGCTGATGGAAGAAGGTTGGCTCGTGCGGCGAGTCGTGCGCAGTGGATCATCGGGCGATGGTGATGTGCTCGTTCAGACGATCGACGGCGAGACGGACTGGACGGCGGCGCTGCGCGACGTTGATGCTGTTGTCCATTTGGCGGCTCGGGTTCACCATCCCGAGTCCGATCAAGAAAGTCACCTGTATCAATCGGTGAACCGAGACGGCACCTTACAACTTGCCCGATCCGCCGCTAGAGCTGGTGTTACCCACTTCGTGTACATGAGTACCATCCTAGTCAATGGCAGCAGGACAGACGAGCATGGGCCTTTCCGGGAAACCGATGCCCCCTCCCCGAAAGGACCTTACCCGATCTCAAAGGCCGAAGCCGAGCTCGGCCTTGCGGCTATCGCAAGATCGTCCAACTTAAATGTTACGATTGTTCGACCTCCGCTCGTCTATGGCCCGTCCGTCCTAGGCAATTTCCGTCGACTTCTCGCCGTCATCAGAATTGGTCTGCCTCTCCCTTTCTTGGCGATCAAAAATCGCAGGGCATTCGTCGCGATCGATAATCTGATCTCGTTCATAGTTAGGCGTCTTGGCCATCCAGACGAGGCGCTCGAGGTGTTCCTGATCGCGGACGATGAACAGGTTTCGACCCCCGAATTCGCGCGGCGTATTGCGAAAGCCTGCGGCGGTCGTGCACGTTTATTCCCTCTGCCCAAGAGCGCACTATACCTCTTCTTCAAAATCACTGGCCGGCCGCAATTTGGCGATAGCTTGTTGGGATCGATGGAGATCGATACGAGCAAAGCACAAAGTACGGGGTGGAAGCCGATCGTCGGCCTTGATGCTGGGCTTGAATTCGCTGTCCGCGGCTCCAAGGGGGCACGTAACGAGCCAGGAACAATCGTAGGCGAGCGGCAGCCTAATATGTCGGGAAATTAGAAAAGACTGACACCGGGAATTTGTTAGCATTGACCTGCAGGCAGGGTATTGATATCAGTGCCGAGCTTCCAAATAAGCTGAAGTCACCAATCCTAAGACCCCGTGATGGATAGTCCGGACGTGCGCACCAGCGATCGGGCATTCTATGCCGGGTCGGTTGGCTATTTCGATGCCGAGAACAAGAGCCACATCATATCCCATCTGGATGTGGTGAAGTCGTACATCTCGGCGGTCTCGGATTCGCTGGAACAGTTCTGCCGCGCTCGTGGCGGCAATGTTAGATTTCTCGAACTCGGCGCCGGTACCTGCCTAACATCGCTATCGCTGCGAAAGATCTATCCACAAGCAAGCTTCACCTGTGCCGATATATCGCTGTCGCGCATGCAGTTGCTGCTTGGAAAGGCGGCGGATCTTGTAGGCGTCCACGCCAACGGCATTGAGCTTGCCGAATGCGACATGTCCAACAAGCTGCCGTTCGAAAATGAGCAGTTTGATATTGTCATTTTCGATGCCTCGTTGCACCACTCCTGCAACATATGGCTCACACTAGCCGAATGCAGGCGCATCCTAGCGCCGGACGGCGCGGTCGCCGCGCTGCGCGAGCAGTACCTTGCTCCCTTGACTGCGGGTTATGCATTGCGTCGGTTGCTTCGGACCAAGGAAGTTCAGTCGGGAGTCGCTGAGAACGCGTTCCTTAAAGAACAATACGCGTATTACTTCGCGGCCAATGGCTTTGTGCCTACGTTTCATAGCGTGACGCCGGGAGCGCGCTGGCGAATGCTGTCGCCTCTGAATGGCCTGCTGTTCTCGAAGTGGTCGATCTGGGCGCCGGTGACCCGCTAACTTTCGCGTGACTCGGCCGTTGGGAGGATCTTTGAAGGAAACGGCCCGCAATCTGGCGCGCAGCCGCCTAGTTACGCTTCCAGTCCGCGCGTTGATGGCCGCAATTGACGCGGCATCGCGTGCGGCGAGCGTTCTCAGGACTGCCACTCTGTTCCCGCACGCCCGCGAGCTACCACACTGTCATTGGTCGGTCACGATCAAGGCCGCCGAGAATGTAGCGCTCGGACGTGCTGTAATTATCGGACCGAGGTGCACACTCGGCGCCGTAGGCGGCATTACATTGAGCGACCACGTCCGACTTTCGGAGGGCGTCATCATCGAATCTGCCGGCCTAGATTTCTCGCATGAACCACCCTACCCGCACATTTATCGACCTATCGTCCTAGAAGACGGCGTATGGGTAGGCGCCCGCGCGATCATCCTTGCCGGAGTCACAGTCGGTGCGCGAAGCGTGATCGGGGCAGGCACGGTAGTTACCCGTTCAGTCCCCCCCGACAGTGTCGTATCCGGCATGGGCGTTAGGAGCTGGCCACGCGGGCGTGAAGCGGTCAGTTTGCCGACAGGTAGACCCGATTAATGAAGGGATCGATCCCCGACGGGATCCCATCCGCACCGATCTGCCCTGCCGGCTTGTCCGGTCCGTAGATCGAGTTGCGCAGTGAATACAAAATCTGGAATAGCAGGCGCGGCTTGGCGGTCGGAGGCACACCACGATGGAAACCGTAGGTGTTTTCCAGGAATGCGGTTCCGGCTTTGCCCGTAAACGTACAGAGGCTATCGGCGCCAAACGCCTCGGCGATCTCGCGGTCCTCATAGCGGCGGATGGTCGTCAGTTTATTGACGTTCTGCGACCCCGGCACAAACATGTGCGGCCCCGAGGTCTCATCCACGTCGGTTAGATAGCAAAACAGCTTAACGAACCTGATGTCGTCAACATCTCGATGAAATTGCTCCGCCTGCTCGGCTTTGCCATCCCTGTTCGGCATCGACCACCACGCAGTCATATAGCTGATCGTCGGTTTGGCCCTGAGAAAGCCGGATACAACGCTCAGTATCCTCGGGTCATTTGCGATCTGGACGACGTGCGGCGCGCGAATCACGGTTTCATTCGGGAAAAAAGCGACGTGAGTTTGCTGTGGCGCGCGGCCGGGCGCAATAAACTGGCCGAGCTCGGGCCGATAGGGATCGGCGCATTTATTTTCGGAGAAGAACGCCCGCATGGACTGCAACTGATCGGACGATATGAGATTGTCGAGGAACAGGTAACCGCGATCCTTCAGCGTGGCGATCTGGTCGGACATATCGATCGTCCCGCTGAAGGCCGGAAGCCGGCTCGCGAGGCCATCGGCTGCTCGCTCGCGCGAAGGCACATCACGGATTCGACGCTGCGAATAGAACTGGCGGTAGCGTCGATCCGTAAGAATCTTCAGACCACGCGAAAGCTTTTGTTGAAGCATTTTGTCTCCAGCAAGACTGAAGGTTAACGATCATCGGCTGTCGACCCGCGCCGCTTTAACAACGATCCCAGCGAAACTGTCAACGCAACGCGATTTTAGCGCTGATCTTGAATTTCTCAATGCAAGCACATCAAAGCATTAAGCGAACGGGTTCGGCGGAAAGGCCGCCGTGAGGTTTTTCGAAAGAAAGTCGACGCCTACCGAATCATCGGGCTTGGGTGCACCTGGCCCAATCATATTGCGCCGCAGCAATCTATAGGCGGGACTAGCGAGGAAATATCGTGAAAACTCCATCTTGTAAGAGCAAACTCCCTCAAGATGGGCATAACGATTATGATAGGGAACCGGCTCAATAAAATCGTAAATAACGAGGAACCCGTGATCCGCCAAAACACGGTCGGCTTCGGCGACGCAGCGCAAGTGAAGGCGCGGGTCGACCAGATAGAGGCAGAAGCCGAAGATCACGAGATCGAACTGGCCATCAGCAAACGGCAGGCGATCTGCAGTTCCGACGTCAAGCGACAGTGCCGGATACCGGCTTCGGCCATCTGCTACGGCATTGGAGGATGGCTCGATGCCGAATCCCCTCGCTCCAAACTGCTCACAAATCCCGGCAATGCGGTACCCGTTGGCGCACCCGATCTCCAGCACCGACTTCGGCGATATCCCGATCTCCTGCAACGTAGTCAAGACGATATCCGGGCCGGATCCGCGTAGATATTCCTGATTGCGAGCGTACCATGCGTCTCCCTCGCTTTGAAGGAAGACCTCCTTTTGGCTCCGCTTTGTCATCGGCCGGCTCGTCCGAAGGAAATGCTATAGTTAATCATTCCAATATCTTGTGCCATTTGCTCGAGCCTTTGCCAAGCGTCGGAAATCGTCGTAGGCCACTCTCGCGAGCGACCGGGCCGCGACAGAACTCTGGTTGGGAGACGCCTTATCTTGAGCGATCATCACCGGTGGCCGAACGCCATCCAATCGTTGAAGGGCGGGGGCGGCCTCATCTCTGGTGGAAACATACCGCTCAGGGTTACTGTCTATTTCGCGAATTTTGGATTGTCGAAAGCAACAGCCTATCTCGCGCCACTGCTGCTCGCGGCCCGGCTCGATAGCTCGTCTTATGGCGTCATCGAGTATGCATGGTCCTGGTCTGCGCTTGTTGCAACTGTTTTGACGATTGGCATTCCAGCCGCGATACCGCAGCTTTCCTTGTTACGACGGCCGGTCCCGGTAACTGATATAATGATCCTTTGCGTTGCCGGACCAGGGATGGTGCTAACGGCCGGATCGGCGATCGCCGCGTTTGTCCTGCATGCGCCAACACAGGCGGTCATCTTTGGCGCGAGCACTATTGCGCTCGCACAGGTCGCCCTTACGTCCTATATGCGGACTTTTTCGCACCGAAATCTGGCACCGTGGTTTGAGAGCATTTCAATCTACGGTATGTGTGTTATCGCTTCGTGTCTGGCACTCATTGGTTTGGGCGGCATCGTCTCGCTCGGGGCCGCGTCTGCGGTCGTGTCGGCCCTCGTCGTCGTCAGCGCATTGGCGCTCTTCGCGCGGTGGAAGGGGGCCGGGCTTAGGAACCGACTCCAGTCCGCCATTCAAATCGGACTACCGCTTCTCACCTTCACGTTAGCGTCGATCTGGGCAACGGTCAGCGGTAGGATCTATGTTGGGGCTTTCCTCACCGTCGAGGACCTTTCAATCTATTCGGTGGACTTCCGCGTCGCATCCGCGCTCTTGATCGTGCACAACATCGTGGCAACCGGGCTGTTCGCGCGGCTGTACCGCATGCGGTCACGCCTGTACGACCGCTTTCTCGGCTACTATCTGACAGCGATTGCCATCGTCGGAACAGTAATGATTGCGGTTTTTCCGCTCGCGGTCGGATACGTTCACTTCCGCTCCATCGCAACCAACCAAATGCAGGCCGCAGTCAGCCTCTTTCCGGTCTTAATGCTCCAGGTCTACGGATGGGGCGCGTGGGCGTCACTGGAACTGCGGCTGGCGCGCATGAGACGTTCGGCGCAGGCCGCACGCAGAGCCATCTTGCTGATGGTAGCTATCGCAACGCTCGTCGCCGGCCTCGGCATGCAGGGGATTCTCAACCTAAAGATGTGCGCAGCTCTGATTGCACTACAGATGCTTGGAGGCGTCGCGATCCAGCTGTCAACACTGTGGAGGCGCGGAGCAAAGATGCCGCGATCCGCAACCGCAGTGGCCTTCGGTGCAGCTTTGATTAGTGTGGTCGGCTGGTTTATACAACCATAATGGTTCGCGAAATGCAGCAGAACGCACTCCGGAGCGCGAGACAGCAATGCTGATCGTGTTCCGAGCGGATGCCGATCCATTTATTGGGGGCGGCCACGTCATGCGATGTCTGACGTTGGCGACCGAAATGCAGCAGCGTGGCGCCGAGGTCATTTTCGTATGCTCGACCGGAACCGCTAACACCGTACCTGCCCTCGCCCGTTCGGGAACCGCGTGGCTTGAGGCCGACCAGCGCGACTGGAATGAAGCCCTCGTGGACGGCAAGCTTGCCGGGACGCCCATTGACCTTATTGTTGTCGATTCGTACCGGCTCGGCGAACCGTTCGAGCATGCGTTGCGCCAGTATGCGTGCCCAATCCTCGTGATCGAAGATGCGCCGACCCGCCGGCATGATTGCGACATCCTCGTTGACATGACGCTCAACCGCAGCCCTCAAGATTACACCGGACTGGTTCCGCGGCATTGTCGCGTGCTAGCGGGCGCTTCCTATACGCTGCTGCGCAATGCGTTCGGAGAACTGCGTGCTGCTTCGCTAGCGCGACGAACCGCGGCATCGGAGCTGACGTCGCTACTCATCTCGCTCGGGCTCACTGACATTGGAGGCCAGACCGCCACTATCGCCCGATCCCTCGCTGCGTCAGGGAACATATCGCGAATCGTCGTGGTTACCGGCCCGACTTCACCGTCTTTCGACGAGATTATGGCACTCCAAAAAGAGTCAGCCCGGATCGAAGTCCATGTCGACCCTCCTGAGATCGCCGAACTAATGGCAAGCACCGACATCGCGGTCGGAACGCCCGGCACATCTAGCTGGGAGCGCTGCTGCCTCGGTCTACCCTCGATCTTGTTCGTCGTCGCCGACAACCAGCGCGACAATGCCCGCGCTCTCGAGGGAGCCGGAGCCGCACGAGTTGTCACACAGGGTCTCAACTTGCCTGAAGCGATTTCGCGAATCCTGCATGAACTCTCCCTTCAACTTGACGAGCTCGCACAGATGTCGCAGCAGGCGGCCAAGGTTTGCGACGGCGACGGTGCGCGTCGCGTCGGGGCAGTCATCGATGAGCTTGTGCTGCCGAAGCGCGCCGGCAGGCTGACACTGCGCCGGGCCACCATGGAGGACGCCCGCCGGCTGTGGCTTTGGCGCAATGATCCGAGCGCTCGTGCTATGTCCGGCGATACCCGGGCGGTGCCATGGGATGCCCATTCCGCATGGCTGATCAACCGCCTCGCTGACCCGACCACATTGATCTTCGTCGTCGAGGTCGATGGAAGACCTTGCGGCAACGTGCGTTTCCAGATCGAATTGACGGGAACGGCGGTGGTCAGTATTGCAATGGCCAGAAACGTTAGGGGGCTGGGATATGGTGCTGCTGCCCTGACTTTGGCCTGCCGGGAAGCGTTCAGACAACAATTCTGCGAGCGCATCGAGGCGCGGGTGAAGCGCGAGAATCTCGCCTCCCAGCGAATCTTCCTGAAGAGCGGCTTTGCGCCTGCCGTCGAAGATACCGAATTTTTCGTTTATCAATTGCCGGCACATGCGACCCGGCAGGAAGACATTAGGACGACGGGACAGGCGCAATGACACGTTATGTATTTGCCTGCCGGACTGGCTGGCCGATCGACGAGTTCCCGCGCCGCCGCGACAATCTGCCCGGTGAGTGGATCACCGTGACTAGCAAATCGGATCTGACGCTTGACCTTCTGCGGCCGCTCGCGCCGCGCTACGTTTTCTTTCCGCATTGGTCGTCGATCGTCCCCAAGCCGATCCTCGCCGCATACGAATGCGTCTGCCTTTACATGACCGATGCGCCGTTCGGGCGCGGCGGTAGCCCACTGCAAAGCCTCATCGACCACGGCATCAGGGAGACCAAGCTTTCGGCCTTGCGCATGACTGAGCAGCTCGATGCGGGGCCGCTTTATGTCAAGCACCTGGCTACGGTCCAAGCCGACCTTATCTACACACATCATAGCGACGACCTCAATGCCGACCACCGCCCCGTGAGCGAAGCCACAATGATTGCGGTGCGGCCGATGCCCGGCCAGAAGGTCGTCGCAGTCTATGGTTTCGAGACGCTGTCGAGCACAGAATGGGTGTTTCAGAGCCGGGGAACCGCGTTTCGCCCCAGTCACTTCGTCGGCCTGGTGGCCACATTGGGACGAAAACTCGACGCACTGCGGGCGTATCATATGGAGATGCGCGACTTTCCCCATCCGCGATCCTACGAGGCCGTTGCCTCGCTTGCAAAGTTGCGCGGCGCGACAGTTGGCCTTGCGGCCGCGGAGGCGTTTACCGTGTTGCGAGAGGTTGACCCATGAGGCAGATCCCCGAATTCGAAATCGCGGGCCGCAAGATCGGCCCCGATCATCCGCCGTACATCATCGCCGAATTGTCGGCAAACCATAACGGCCGCCTAGCCAAGGCGCTGGAGCTGATCGAGGCGGCCGCGGCGACTGGTGCGGACGCGATCAAGATCCAGACCTACACACCCGACACCATGACCATCCCGCACGACGGTCCGGACTTCCGGATCAAGGGCGGGTTGTGGGACGGCTACCAGCTGCACCAGCTCTACAAGGAAGCCTATACGCCATTCGAGTGGCATGCGCAGATGTTCGCCAAGGCGCGCGAGGTCGGCATCACCATTTTTTCGACGCCCTTCGACGAAACCGCCGCCGATCTACTCGCCGGGCTCGAGGCGCCGGCCTACAAGATCGCCTCGTTCGAGGTGATCGATCTGCCGCTGATCAAATATGTCGCGAGCCGCGGCAAACCCATGATCATCTCGACGGGGATGGCGAATCTTGGCGAGATCCAGGAAGCCGTCGAGACGGCGCGAAGCAACGGCGCTGGCGGCATTGCGCTGCTGCATTGTACGAGCGCCTACCCTGCCCCGATCGAGGAAGCCAACGTACGCACCGTTGCGCATCTCGGAGCCGCATTCGGGGTGGTATCGGGTCTTTCCGATCACGCGCCTGGCTCGGCTGCGTGCGTCGCCTCCACCGTTCTCGGCGGCGCCATCGTCGAAAAGCATTTCACGATTTCGCGCGCCGACGGCGGCCCTGACGCCTCATTCTCGCTCGAGCCGGGCGAGTTCAGGAAGCTCGTCGACGATTGCAAATCTGCATGGGCCGCGCTTGGCACCGTCGCCTACAGCCTGGCGCCGAGCGAGGCCGCCAACACCCGCTTCCGCCGCTCGATCTACGCGGTCAAGCCGATCAAGGCAGGCCAGCCTCTGACGAACGAGAACGTCCGCGTCATCCGGCCTGGCTTTGGTCTCCTGCCAAAACATCTGCCCAATATCATCGGCCGCACCGCTGCGCGTGACATTGCCTATGGCGAGGCGCTAACGTGGTCGGCGATCGCCTGACTATCCTGCCGCCAACCAAACTCGTGCCCCCGGACCCGACGAACATGTCAATTCGCTACTCCAAATCGGAACAATTCCTCGCGCGCGCCCGAAACACGATCCCGCTCGGCGCGCAGACCTTTTCCAAGAGTGTGACGCAGTATCCGTTCGGCGTTTCGCCCTACTTCGTCTCGCGCGGCAAGGGATCGAAAGTCTGGGACATCGATGGTCATGAGTATGTCGATTTCATCAATGGCCTGTGCTCGGTGACGCTCGGTTATTCCGATCCCGACGTGAATGCTGCCGTGACGGCGCAGCTCGAAGACGGCACGGTCTTCAGCCTCTCGCATCCGCTCGAAACCGAAGTCGCGGAGCTCTTGTGCGAGGTCGTGCCGAGCGCCGAAATGGTGCGCTTCGGGAAGAACGGATCGGATGCAACCGCAGGCGCCGTCCGCATCGCCCGCGCCTTCACCGGGAGAGATCACGTGTTGGTTTGCGGCTATCACGGCTGGCAGGACTGGTACATCGGCTCGACGGCGCGCAACAAGGGCGTGCCGCAGGCGAGCCGAGAGCTCACCCATGGCTTACCGTACAACGACCTGCCGGCCCTCGAGAAGACGCTTGCTGACTACAAGGACCGGGTCGCGGCCGTCATCATGGAGCCGATGAACGTCAGCGCGCCCGCGCCGGGTTATCTCGAAGGCGTCAAGGCGCTGACCCATGCAGCCGGAGCCTTGCTGGTGTTCGACGAGACCATCACCGGCTTCCGCTATGCGCTCGGCGGCGCCCAGGAACTCTTCGGGGTGACCCCCGATATCACGACGCTTGGCAAGGGGATCGCCAATGGATTCCCGTTATCGGCCGTGTGCGGTCGCCGCGACGTGATGCGGGAGATGGAGGAAGTCTTTTTCTCGTTCACGATGGGCGGCGAGACGCTATCTCTGGCGGCGGCCAAAGCGACGATCGGCAAGCTCAGGCGCGAGCCTGTGATCGCAACCATGAACGAGCGCGGCTCGCGCATTCTCGTCGAGGTGCCAAAGCTGATCGACCGGCACGGCATCGGGCATTTTGCTTCCATCAGCGGCCATCCGACATGGTCGTTCCTGGTCTTCAAGGACATCGAGGGAACCAACGCCTTCGAGATCAAGACGCTTTGGATGCAGGAGATGATGGAGCGTGGACTGCTGTCGTTTGGTACGCACAATCTCAGCTATTCCCACAGCGAGGCGGACGTCGACACCCTGCTCGCGGCCTACAGCGCGATCTTCCCGATCCTGCGCCAGGCGGTCGACAATCGCGCCATCCGCCAATACCTCAAATGCGAGCCGCTGGAGCCGCTCTTCCGTGTTCGCTGATGACGGCGCGGAACAATATCACGACGTCGCTTGCGTCCAGGATCGGACTGGGCACGGTTCAGTTCGGCACAGACTACGGCGTCTCAAACACCGCCGGCCAGGTCCCAGCCCCGGAAGTCGCGGCGATACTCCGCTCTGCGCACGCAGCGGGAATTCGCGTGCTCGACACGGCAGCAGGCTACGGCACCGCGGAGGAGGTACTGGGCGCCGCGCTTGCCCCCGACCAGGACTTCGCGATCGTGACCAAGGCACTGCCGCTGAGCCATGGCCTCGAAGAGGTCGAGAGACGGGCGCGGCGATCGCTCGATCTGCTCCGCCGGGCGCCTGCCGACGCCATTCTGATTCACGCGGCGCGCGATCTTGCCGGCTCCGAAGGGCCGCGCCTGTGGGCGCTGCTGGAGCGGCTTCGCGACGAAGGCCTGTACAGACGCATCGGTATCTCGGCTTACTTTGGTGACGGGCCGCTCGAACTGGCCCGGCGATACCGCCCCGACCTCATGCAGCTTCCGTTCAGCATTCTTGATCAGCGGCTGCGGCAGAACGGTGAGCTCGCCCTGCTGAAAAAGCTTGGCATCGAGATTCACGTCCGCTCAGTCTTCCTGCAAGGACTGCTCTTCATGGATTCCGGGCAGTTGCCGGCGCGGCTTGCCCACGCGGGACCTGCACTTGCAGCCACCCAAGCTCGCATTAAGCAGGCGGGCCTGCGGCCCATCGAGGCGGCAATCGGCTTCGTTCTTGCGCATGATGACGTCGATATCGCGATTGTGGGGGTCACCAGTCGAGACGAGCTCGCCCAGATCGTCTCGGCCTCGGCGACACGGCTCCCCGACTTTGACTGGCGCGCTTGTGCAATCGACGATCCCGTCACACTCACGCCGTCATTCTGGTAGCCAGACGCAGCCCATGATCCTTGCCATCCTTCAGTGCCGCATGTCCTCCACCCGCCTTCCCGGCAAGGTGCTGAAGCCGATTCTGGGGCGCCCGATGCTCTCGTGGCAGATTGACCGCATTCGGCGATCGAGGACTATCGATCGGCTCGTGGTCGCGACCAGCCAGGAGACGTCCGACGATCCCATCCAGGCATTCTGCGACGCCAATCAGGTGCTGTGCTACCGCGGCGCACTGCACGACGTGCTTGGGCGTTTTCACGGCGCAGCGGAAGTGTTCGGCCCGGCCGAACATGTGGTCCGGCTGACCGGTGACTGCCCCCTCATAGACTGGACGATCATTGACGCAACCGTCGATTTGCAGAGACGCGCAGAATCGGATCTGGCCGGCAATGGTATCGAACGCACCTATCCCGACGGCCTGGACGTCGAAGTCGTCGCGTTTTCCGCGCTCGAACGGGCCCATCGCGAAGCAACCGAAGCGAGCGAGCGAGAGCACGTGACGCAGCACATCTACCACCACCCGGAAACGTTCCGACTCGCGCATTTGACCCAGACGCCGGACCTTGGCGCCCTGCGCTGGACGGTTGATACGCCAGCCGATTTTGAAATGGTTGAGAAAGTGTTCAAGGGACTGGCCGGGCGCAACAACAATTTTCTCCAGCAAGATGTGCTCGACTTTCTCGAAGTTCATCCCGAGATTGTCGCGATCAATGCGCCCTAATGCGCCGGATCGGGGAGTTAATCGTTGGCGACCGCTTCCGCGCGCTTGTTACTGGGCCCGGCGTCGTTGAGCCAGCGCCGACCGGTACTGCTCGGCGACATCGGCGGCAAATTTCTGCCATTTGAAAAGTTGAACAGCGCGATCCCTTCCGGCCGCGCCGAGCCGACCGGCCAGATCGGGATCGTCGAGCAAACGCGACACCGCCGCGGCCAAAGCGGCCTCGTCCCGCGGCGCAACGGTCAGGCCTTCCAAACCGTCTCGCGCAACCCAGGGCACCCCCGTCGGTAAGCCGGTGTTGACGACCGGGATCGCGCTGCACATCGCTTCGAGCTGGACGATGCCAAACGCCTCGGCCTCGTTGACTGAGGGGAGCACGAACAGGTTCGCGGCCCCGAATGCCTGCCGCTGCTGTCCGCGCGACATATAGCCGGCAAATGTGACGCGATCCGTTACCCCCCCCCTGCGCCGCAACGTCGCGCAGTTGGGCCTCAAGCGGCCCGGTGCCGGCAATGATCAGGTGCGCATCGACTTGCTTGAGCGCCCGTAGCAGCACATCGAAGCCCTTGTAGGGCACCAGGCGCCCGCATGCCACGATCAGGCGCGGGTGCTGCCGACGCAGTTTGGCGATCGCCGCCTCGTCTTCAGCCGTCCGTCCAGTCCAGAAATCCGTGTCGATGCCGTATGGCACTACAACGCATTTTTCGGAATATTTGGCTAGATATTCGGAATGCTCAACGATCGCAGGGTGGGACACGATAATGCGATCGGCCCGCTCGACCGACTTCTTGAGCAGCCGATGAAAGATCGGCCGGAAAAGGTTTCTGCCCGTGATCTCGGCATGCCAATGAATGACAAGGGCCTTGTCGTCCGGGATACCGAGCATCGCCCCAATATCCACAAACGGAAACGGTGCGTGGAAGGCGATCACATCGGCGTTTTGCAAGCGCTGGCGAAAAACCGGAATGTATCCCGGCGAGATCGGCAGCGAGCTGAACTGAGCGAGCGTCGTCGTTCGCTCGACCGCAAGGCCGCCGACATCCAGCGTCGAGCCCAGCCCAAGATGCCTGCAAACGAGCAGGGATGCGGAATCTCCGCTCGGAGTTCCCTCAGCAATGCGAGCGATCGCCTCCACGATGCCGCCATGCGCGTCGGGCGCATAAACCTTGAAGGCGTGAAGGATTCGCATCGTGATGAAACACTTAACATCAGCTTGGTTGCTGACGGAGAAGGACACAATTGCATCCATGACGCAACCAGAATCTAGCCCGGCATAGTGGCTGCATGCCGCTGGAACTAGCGCCGTAAGCGTCTCAAATCCTCTTCCGCCATCATGCGCACGAGGTCCGCAAAACTCATGCGGGGCTGCCAGCCGAGCTCCCGCTGGGCCTTGGTCGCGTCTCCGACCAGCGAAATCCGTTCGTTGGCGCGGTAATACTCCTTGTTAATTCTAACGACCGTACGTCCCGTCTTCGTATCAAGCGCGACCTCGTCGGTCCCGCTGCCCCGCCAGACTAGACGGAAACCGACGGCTTCAGCCGCCGCCTCACAAAACGACCGCACCGAGTGTGACTGGCCTGTCGCGAGAACGTAGTCGTCCGACCGTTCCGCCTGCATCATCCGCCACACCGCTTCGACGTAATCGGCCGCGAACCCCCAATCGCGTGTGGCATCGAGATTTCCAAGCTCGACGGCGTCGCCGCGACCCAATGCAATGGATGCGAGTCCGTGTGTGATTTTTCGGGTCACAAATTCGAGTCCGCGCAACGGACTTTCGTGATTGAATACGATGCCGCTGCAGGCGAACAGCCCGTCGGCGTTTCGCGAGTTGACCGTCATCCAGTGTGCATAGAGCTTGGCTACACCATAGGGACTGCGCGGACGAAACGGCGTCGTTTCCGATTGAGGCGATTCGGGCGCATCGCCGAACATTTCCGAGGATGACGCCTGATAGAAGCGGATGGAGCGGTCGATCTTTCTGATCGCCTCCAAAATTCGGGCAGCACCGAGAGCATCCGCTTCGCCGGTCAGTACCG
This sequence comes from Bradyrhizobium sp. NAS80.1, assembly GCF_001908205.1. Taxonomy (GTDB): domain Bacteria; phylum Pseudomonadota; class Alphaproteobacteria; order Rhizobiales; family Xanthobacteraceae; genus Bradyrhizobium. The sequence goes on along the minus strand of NZ_LGHL01000173.1, from coordinate 4,611 downwards.
GAAGCCGGAACGAGGAACTGACCACGCTCTGAGCCGCAAGATTGTAAATCTCCGCCGGCTGTTCATGTTCGATGACCGAGACGATGTTCGACGAATCAAGCAGCTCAAGGTCAACGATTCGGACTTCCCGTTCGATGCCCAGAGCCTCCAGACGCCATAAATTTCGCCCCGATGAGGCACGTGATCCGCCGACAACATCGTAGCCCTTCTCCAGCAGAAATCGCGCTAGATACGCGCCATCCTGTCCGGTTATGCCTGTTACGAGCGCCCGTCGCGTCATTGGCTGATTTCGTTACGAGGGCCTACGAGATGACGCAAGAATCTCACGCGCCTCTTCGGAAAAATAGAAACCCATTCGACGACCCTGCCGTGAGCAGTTTCGCTCTTTTAGGCACCCCAAAGACGATACGCAACCTCACGCCGCACTTTCCCTTGCAATATTTGCCCGAACTGACTACTACCGGTCGATTTTTCAATAATCCCAAAATGGAACCATGCTCGACAAGAAGGCAATCCTGATCACGGGCGGGACCGGCTCGTTCGGTACTGAACTCGTCAAGGTCCTTTTGCGGAATCATGATCTCAGGAAAATCATCGTATATTCGCGGGACGAGTACAAGCAGGCCATGATGGCGCAGGCGCTGCCTGACAGCCGGCTGCGCTTCTTCATCGGCGACGTACGCGATCTAGACCGATTGAAAATGGCGATGCGCGAGGTCGACCTGGTCGTCCATGCCGCGGCGATGAAACACGTCCCGATCGCGGAATACAATCCCATGGAGTGCGTCAAAACCAATATTGTCGGCGCCGAGAACGTGGTCCAGGCGGCGATCGCGAATCGCGTTCCGAAGGTCATCGCGCTGTCGACAGACAAGGCGTGCAACCCGGTCAACCTCTACGGCGCCACCAAGCTCGCATCGGACAAGATTTTTGTCGCCTCCAACAATCTGTCCGGCAACACCGGGACCAGGTTTGCGGTCGTTCGCTATGGCAACGTGGTTGGGTCGCGCGGGTCGGTCGTCCCCTATTTCCGCGAGCTCATTGCAAAGGGAAGCGATCATCTGCCGATCACCGACCCGCGCATGACGCGCTTCTGGATCACGCTCGACAAAGGCGCGGACTTCGTTCTCTCGAGCGCGGAGATGATGCAGGGCGGGGAATTGTTTGTTCCCAAGATCAAGTCAATGTCGATCGTCGACCTGGCGCGGGCGATGGCCCCAAACTGCCCGCACAAGATCGTGGGCATCCGACCCGGCGAGAAGCTCCACGAAGTGATGATTACCGAAGACGATGCCCGCTTCACGATCGAGCTTGAGGATCGCTACGTCGTGCAGCCTGCGCTCGCATGGTGGGACTACAAAGGCTACGGCGAAATCGGCAAATCGGTCGCCGAAGACTTCCGTTACGCCAGCGACAACAATCCGGACTGGCTCGACGCGACAGCGCTGAAGACCATGCTCGACAATCCGTCAAGCTTTCATGGCTAGGGTCCCGATCCCCTATGGTCGCCAGACCATCGATGACGAGGACCTAGCGTCAGTAGCCGAGGCGCTACGCTCGGCGTGGCTTACGACCGGACCCAGAGTTGGCGAGTTCGAGCGTGCGTTCGCCGATTTCTGCGGGGCAAGCCAGGGCGTTGCGGTCAACAGCGGAACCGCTGCACTTCACGCCGCGATGCGCGCGTTGAAGATCGGTCCCGGCGACGAGGTGATCGTGCCCGCGATTACGTTTGCGGCTTCAGCCAACGCAGCCGTATACGAGGGCGGCACGCCCGTCTTCGCGGACGTTGAGCCTGACACACTGCTGATCGATCCGGCCTCCGTCGAACAGAAGATCACGCCCCGCACCCGCGCAATAGTTGCGGTTGACTACGGCGGGCAGCCGGCCGACTACGATGCGCTGCGCGCGCTTGCCGCCGAACGCGGCATCAGGCTCGTCGCCGACGCCTGTCATGCTCCCGGAGCGACCTACAAGGGCCGCAGGGTCGGAACTATCGCGGACCTCTCGGCCTTTTCGTTCCATCCGGTAAAGCACCTTACTACATGCGAAGGTGGCATGGTGCTGACGAACGACATCGAAATGGCTGCGCACATGCGGCGCTTCCGCAATCACGGGATCGATTCCGACCATCGTTCGCGGGAAAAGGCCGGTACCTTTGCTTATGATATGGTCGAGCTCGGCTATAATTATAGACTACCTGACATCCAGTGCGCGCTCGGAATTACGCAGCTGAAGCGGCTGCCGCGATGGATCAGCCAACGTCAGGCAATTGCAGCACGTTATGACAAGATGTTCGCCGACGTGCCTTTTGTGCGCCCACTCGCCACCCGTCCCGACAGGACCAACGCCTACCATCTGTACGTGATTCGCCTCGACCTTGATCAACTCCAAGTGGACCGACGTCGCGCATTCGATCATCTCAAGGTCGTTGGCATAGCAGCCAACGTACATTATGCGCCAGTCTATCATCACAGCTTCTATCGCGAGCGTTTTGGCTACCAGCCGGGCCTCTGCCCGCACGCCGAGGCGGCCTATCGGGAAATTCTCACTCTCCCGATGTTCCCCGCCTTGTCCGAGGCTGACCAAGACTACGTCGTCAGCACAGTGCGCGGACTGAAGAATCTTTGCTGACGCCTGGAGGTCACGCGTTGCGTGCACTGTTCGTCACGAACCTGCTCAAGACCCCATTCTATTCGCTCTGGGCGAAGGCGATGGAGACATCCGGTGTCAAGGTCTTCTGGCTGAGCACAAGCCAGCGCTGGACGGACTATTTGTGCGGCGAAGGCTGGGACCGTCAGTGCATCCTGGATATCTCGCTGCTCGGACAACGCTGGACAGCCGCTCTTGCGCCATCCGCTGAAGAGACGTCACGGATCGAGCAAATCGACCAAAGAGCCGAGATTGGGTTAAAGAACGCGGTGATCATGGACCGCGAGCTCAGCTTCAATCGTGGCTGGAACACCGAGGCCTATGCGCAAATCACAGCATTGGCGATCGAGCGATTCGTGCTCGATCATGACATCGGATTTGCGTTCGGCGAAGACACTTGGGCGCCCGAAATTATCACCTCAGCGGTGATGCACGCCAATGGTCGACACTTCCACGCTCCCCATACGATCCGCATTCCGTCGGAACGAATTGCTTTCTTCCGTGGTGTGTTTCAGAAACGTATCGAGACAATCACTGCACAGGTGAGTGAGGAACATCGCGCCATTGCGCGACAGGCGCTGCAGAATTTGCGCGACCGCGGCGAACGGCCGTATTATTTTTCCCTAAACATGAATCAGAACCGTCTGCGGAGATGGTGGGTCGACGAGGCTTGGCGCGCAATTACGCGACCATCGGCGGCGCGCTTCGACCACACGCAACCTCCGCTCCAGACGCGGGCGGCTCGGCGGCTGGCATCGATTATGCGCTCGGCACGTGTCACGCAATCTGGTGTGTTTGAGTCCGAACCGACAACGAATGACCGGCCATTCGCATTGTTTCTGTTGCAGAAGCAACCCGAATCGTCTGTCGATGTAATCGGCGCGCCGTACACAAATCAGCATGAGGTCATTCGCGCACTGACCCGGTTACTACCCCTCCGTTGGGAAATCTGGGTGAAAGAGCACCCCAATGCCGTTGGGGACCGCTCGCTCGCCGACTACAGGGATTTCAAACGGCTACCGGGCCTGCGGCTGATCGATCCTCGCGCGGACACCCACCGCCTGATTGCACGTGCAGCTTTGACTATCTCTATATCGGGGACTGCCTGCCTCGAGGCCGGATTGCTCGGCAGGCCGGCGATCACGATCGCCGAAATGTTCTTTAGCAATATCTTGCTGCGGAACGGCTTCGATCCTTTTGCAGCTAGCCACACCGACTTTGGCGTCATCATCGATGAAGCCAAGGCTATGACCTCGCGTCGAGACTATAGCAGGAGCGAGGATTTCCTCGCCTGGAATGTCGCTCAGTCGTTTCCCGGGGTCATCTCCGATCCATCCAATTTGCCGTCCACGTCTGCCCCGGCAAACGTTCAAAAAGTCGCTGACGCAACTATATCATTCATGCGTCGCCTGGCGCGGTAAGCGATTGCCGCGTTAGCCTTACAAATGGCGTCTCGCGTGGGCTGAGCTGCAAACTCCGCGCTTGAAACACCGTTCCAGTCGCCCAGCGAACATCCCAACTACGTCGTCACTTACTCTGTTCTTGGACGATGCGAATTACGCACTTTCGCGAGCGTGCAACAGACATCGGTGAGGCGCGCTAGTACCTCTGCACGGTGATTTTGACCGATTGAACGCCCGGATCAGATTAGGTCGGGCAGTTGGGTGGGATCGATGAGCAGTTCGATGCTGCGGGGTGTCCTCGGCTGCCTTCTAATGAAGCCTGCCCGTTCGAGCGTCAGCACCATCTGGTGAACCGATGGCGGGCTGACGCGGAAGTATTCCTGCATGTCGGTTTCAGCCGGCGGGCGGCGGTGTAGCCGCGTGTAGAGGTGGATATAGGCCAGGTATTGACCCTGCTTGGCGGTGAAGGTTTTTCCCGAGCGACTCACGCCGGCCATCCGATTCAGCTGGTGATCCGTGCCTCAACACGAGGAGGCACGGATGAATGTACGCCATCGGG
>NZ_LGHL01000172.1 GCF_001908205.1 Bradyrhizobium sp. NAS80.1 | reverse complement strand
ATCTTCTTCTCGTCCTTGTCGACGCAGGTGACGTCGTGACCGAAATCCGCAAAGCAGGCTCCGGACACCAGTCCCACATAGCCCGTGCCGATCATCGCGATTCGCATGAAATACTCTTTCCGTTAAAGGCGGATGTTCCACCGAACACCCTAGACCATTTCTGTACCCGACCGCGCGCCCAACATTAGGGCAGGTTGCTGCGCGACCGAAAGCACGTGAGCGGGCCTTCCGCACGACACGCGTGCCGCCGATCGCGCGATCACACGCCGTGATACTTTCGATACCATTCGACGAAGCGGCCGAGGCCCTCGGCGAGCGGCGTCGAAGGCGCGAAACCGACGTCGCGCTGGAGGGCGGAAATGTCGGCGCGCGTCTCCAGGACATCGCCGGCCTGCATCGGCAGAAGCTTGCGGATTGCCGGCTTGCCGATGATCTTCTCCAGCGTCTCGACGAATTCGATCAGGTTGACCGACCTGTTGTTGCCGATGTTGTAGACGCGATACGGCGCATAGCTCGTCGAACATTCCGGCTGCTCGGCATTCCACGCAGGATTTGGTGTCGCAGGCCGATCGAGTGTGCGAATCACGCCTTCGACGATGTCGTCGACATAGGTGAAGTCGCGCCACATGTTGCCATCATTGAAAATCTTGATCGGCTCATTCGCGAAGATGGCGCGTGTGAACAGATAGGCGGCCATGTCGGGCCGGCCCCACGGACCGTAGACAGTGAAGAAGCGAAGACCGGTCACCGGCAGCTTGTGAACATGCGCGAACGTGTGCGCCATCAGTTCGTTGGCCTTCTTGCTCGCCGCGTAAAGGCTGACCGGATGGTTCACCGAATGCTCGGTCGAATACGGCAAGGTTCGGTTGGCGCCGTACACGGAGCTCGACGAGGCGTAGACGAGATGCGCCAGACCATGACGCCGGCCGGCCTCGAGCACAGTAACAAAGCCGTCACAATTGGCTCGGATGCTGGTGATGGGATCGTCGATCGACGCGCGCACGCCGGGCTGGGCCGCCAGATGGACGACGCGGTCGGGGGAGACCTCGTCGAAGATGCGCATCACCGCGGCGAAGTCTGCGAGGTCGATCTCGTAGAATTTGAACCCTGGACGGTGCTCGAGCGTTGCAAGGCGCGCGCGCTTCAGCGCGGGATCGTAGTATGGAGTGAACGCATCGATGCCAACGACCTGCTCGCCACGCGCCAACAGCCGTTCACAAACATGCATTCCGATAAAGCCGGCAGCACCGGTAACGATCACTGGCCGCAAAGTTGTCATCTCGTTCATTCCGCGAATGCAATGCCAGACCAGGACATGAGAGGCAAGGCTTGGACAGTCACGACAATCATCAAATCAGTGATCTATGTAAGCACATCGAAATGTGTAGGAAACATGATGGCGTCATGCACCAACGCATGCTATCCGCCTGCGAAGATGCTCGGACGATAGCGCTACATGTGCTACACGCCATGGAACGTATACTCGGCGCGGATGCTCAGTCTTGAGGCACTGCTCGCGTAAGACTCCCGCAAGAACCTGCAAAGAAATAGACTGGCTTTGAAACTCTCAATCAACGGCAGGTTCCTGTCACAGTCGCTAACTGGCGTGCAGCGCTACGCCGCCGAGATCGTCAAGGCGATCGACCGCTTGCTCGCGAGCGGAGAGGCTCCGCAGCAACTGCTGGATGCAGAATGGCAGATCCTCGCGCCGCCAAATGCGCAAACCCTCGCCGGTCTCCGCCGCATTGAGGTCAAACAGGTCGGATCGTTGCAGGGGCACGCTTGGGACCAGATTGATCTGGCGCGCGCGGCCGCCGGCACGCGTCTCGTCAGCCTCGCCAATTCCGGTCCCGTGCTCCATCGCGACCACCTGGTCGTGATCCACGACGCGCAGGTTTTCAGACGGCCCGACTTCTTCAGCTGGCGCTACCTCGCCCTGCATCGGACGCTTGGCCATTTGCTGGCACGGACCGCAACGATCGCAACAGTTTCCGCGTTTTCACGCAACGAACTTGCCGAGGTGCTGTCGCTGGATCCCGCGTCGATCCCCGTCATTCCGAATAGCGCCGAGCATTTCGCGACCGTCGAGCCCGACTTCTCGATCATCGAGAAGCTGCATCTCGCGCCCCATCAGTTCTTCCTCTTCGTCGGCTCCATGACGAAGAACAAGAATGTCGATACCGCCATTCGCGCAGCCGAGCGGCTTGGCCGCGCGGACTTTCCACTGGTCGTGGTCGGAGGCGACAACAGCAAGGTCTTTGGCGACGGCGCCAAGGAATCGAGATCCGGCGTCGTCATCGCCGGCCGCCTGAAGGACGAGGAGATCGCCGCGCTGTTCTCGCGTGCTGCGGCCTTCGTGTTTCCAAGTCTCTACGAGGGATTCGGCGTGCCTCCGCTGGAAGCGATGTTCTTTGCCTGTCCGGTCATCGCAAGCTCCGCCGCGGCGGTGCGCGAGACCTGTGACAACGCCGCCGTCTATTTCGATCCGCTCAACGCAGACGAGCTGTCGGCTCGAATGCACGAAAGAATTGCGCTCGGCACAATTTCGCCGGCGGAACAGGAGAAGCAGCGACAGCGACTGGCGACATATTCCTGGGCCAAGTCGGCTGCAGCCATGCTCGAATTCCTCGCCAAGCCCGCTCCCCAAGCCACATCCAGCCGGCCGACACATTGACGCGGCCCAAATATTGCTGCCTACAGGCGCTGGACGTTCGTCTGCAAAGATCTGGCGCCTGCAAGACAAGGAAGGAATGACCGTTGTCAAGCGGCCTAAAAGTTCTGCATGTCGCCGAAACGGTCAGAGGCGGCATCGCGACCTATCTCAACGAGCTTCACCCTCTTCAAGACGCGAGCTACGGGTGCGAGAACGTCCGCTATGTCGTTCCGTCAGACCATCGCGACGATTTGGTGAACATCGAGGACGATGCTGTCACCACATTTCCGCGTGACGGCCGCAACGCGATTGGCCTGTTTCGCATGTTGTCTGCGACAATGCGCGCGGTCCGGGAATTTCGGCCCGACGTCATTCATCTTCACTCGTCATTCGCCGGTCTCGTGATTCGCCCGGTTCTCTGGCTCACTTTTCGGCGCTCGCGCGTCGTTTATTGCCCCCACGGATGGGCGTTCGGCCGCGAGACCGGACGCCTCAGCCGCCAAATCACGAAGTTCACCGAACTCGTGCTGTCGAAACTTACGCATCGCATCATATGTATTTCGGAAAGCGAACGAACTGATGCGATAGGTGTCGGTATTGCAGCGAAGCGCCTCGTTCTTGTGCACAATGGCATATCAAAGCAGCGTCCTTTGCTCGACAAGCACGTAGCGCAATGGCAATCGGAAAAGATCAAGGTCCTCTTCATCGGACGGCTGGACCGGCAGAAGGGCTATGATCTGCTAATCGAAGCCGCTCGCAAACTCGAGAGCGTGATCGACGTTCGCATTATCGGCGCCTCGGTCGTCAGCAAATTTCGCACAAGCGACCTGCCGGCCAACGTCTCGCTACTGGGCTGGATGAACCGCAACCAGATCGAGGCCGAGCTCGACCAGGCCGACATGGTCGCGATTCCGTCACGCTGGGAGGCGTTTGGCCTGGTCGCAATCGAGGCGATGCGGGCGGCCAAGCCGATCATCGCCTTCCGCATCGGCGCCCTTCCGGAAATCGTCGAAGACAATGCGACGGGCGTGCTGTGCGACGAGGTCTCGGCGGAAAAGCTGATTGAAGGTTTTCAACGCGCAGCCAGGCTGGACTTGCCTGCGGTCGGCCGAGCCGGATATGAGCGCTTCACCCGCCTCTACGACATCGAGCAGACTCACCACACCCTCAGTCAGGTGTATGCTGACGTCCTGCACACGCGCGCGACTGAATCCAGTCAGCAGGCGAAGCTGCAATCCGATTTCTCGAACAATCTTCGATCGTGAGAGGCCGATCAGGCCATCCGGCGGGAATCGCCCTGGACGAACTCGCCGTCGGTCACCCGGTTGTCGGAGAATGACCACGCAATCGCGGTCGCCACCATCATCGCGCAGGTCAGAAAGCCGGCTGCGAACAGCAGTGATCCGGTTTGCAGCATTGTCTTCGCCTTCCCAGTTTGTTTGACCGACCAACTAGTCGGATCACGATTAGGAAGACCTTACGGACCCTGGCGCGAAGCCGGCTTCCACGTGGGAGCGTTAATGGAGACGGAATCCCGCCGCAGAAACATCGATCCAGGACCTCGCGGGAGGCACATTTCGGCGCAATGCTCTTGCAAGAAACGGCAAGATCACAACGAAGAGTAACAGCAGACACGACTCAACACTTGAAGTTTCACTGCGGTACACTTCGCGATGATGCCGTCGTGATGCGCGTCACTTCGCCGCACGCCACTCACAAGGTCGCAACATACCAACTCACGACATCGCAAACCGTCTCAATCGTGACATCGATCTGTCGCCACTGTGTGCAATTTGCGAACGGTTCATGAAATAGGAGGTTCGCACAAATTTTGAACAGTTCTGATGACGTGGACCGAAGTTCACAAGTTGCAATAAGGTCACAGCCATGAGTGCTTTACCATATATTCGAAGACGTAGCAGTGACTCCGCAGCACGATGATTGGTACAGAGATTTCGATTTTAGACGAGTACGAGGGAATGGCGGTGGCTAAGACCGAACGTTTTAATTTTGATTTCGGTATTAGCCGAATCCTGACAGTGGCAGCGATCAGCATCTCCTTGACGGGTTGCGCGGGCTTCATTCCGCTGGACGCTCCGGATGCCGTTTCCACGCAAACAAATGCTGCGCTCGTCACCGAGCCGACTGCGCCGCTCGCTTATGCTCTGATGCCGGTCAATCCGGCGATCCTTCAGGTGACCAACGCATTCACGGACTCCTCGGGAATGGTCTTCTCCCGCCTTCCCGGCGGCAATTATCGCGACGTCACGATCGGCATCGGCGATATCGTCACCGTGACCGTCTACGAGGCGCAGGCAGGCGGTCTGTTCATTCCGCGCGAAGCGGGCGTGCGCCCGGGCAACTTCGTGGATATTCCGCGCCAGCAGGTCGACCAGTCGGGCAACATCAACATTCCCTACGCGGGATCGATCAAGGTCGCCGGGCTGACGCCGCGCGCCGTATCGAACATCATCCGCGAACGCCTCAAGGACCGCGCCATCGACCCGCAGGCCGTCGTGAGCGTGGCCGAGCAGCGCGGCAACCAGATCAGCGTGCTCGGCGAAGTCAACTCACCGCTGCGCTTTCCGGTCGATCCCGGCGGCATTCGCCTGATGGGCGCGATCGCGCGCGCCGGCGGTCCGAAATATCCTTCCTACGAGAGCACGATCACGATCAAGCGCGAGGGACGTACCTACAACGAGACGATGTCGACGGTGGTGCATAACCCCGGCGAGGACGTGCTGCTCGCTCCCGGTGACGTGGTCTTCCTGACCCGCATTCCACGCGTCTATATGGTCTTCGGTTCGACGCCATCTCCGGGGTCGATCGGCGGCACCAACAACCGTCGTTTCTCGTTCGAGAACGACAACATGTCACTGGCGGAAGCGATCGCGAAGGCCGGCGGCCTCGACGGCCTTCGTGCGGACTCGAAGTCGATCTACGTCTATCGTTTCGAGCCCAAGCCGCTGCTGGAGCGCATTGGCATCGCCGTATCCCAGTTCCCGACCAAGACGGTCCCCGCCGTCTACAAGTTCGACATGAGCAAGCCGGACGGCTGGTTCCAGGCGGATACGTTCCGGATGCGCGATCACGACGTGATCTCGGTGGCGGAATCGCCGTCGACCGAATTCATCAAGCTCATGCTCCCGCTGAACGCGGCAACCGCCAACGCGGACAACATCAGCACGGTGATCGTGAACTCCAAATAGCCCAACTCGGCGCGCTCCGTGAGGGGCGCGCAGACGAGGTCCTCACCCTATTCGGGCCACAGAAGAGGATTAGCCTCGTCGAGTTGACGCGAGCAGGAGTGGACACGAGCGTGACCGAGCAAAAGAGGAAACGAGCCTTGCATCGTTTCCGCATGCTGATGTGCGGGCTCTGCGCCGCGGCCGGCCTCTCACACCCTGCGAACGCGCAGAATGCGCAGCCACTCGATCAGCGCTTCCTGCTGGGCGTCGGCACGCACCAGGGATTGGGCGGCGTCACCAGCGCTCGCGGCTACGTGCCTGCGACCGCCATCAAGCAGATGAAGGAGCTCGGGGTCACCTCGTTCCGCGACGACTTTCCCTGGTCGGATTTCGAGCTGCCCGGCAAACAGCTCGGCTTCAATGCTCTGAACGGCCGCCTCGAGACCCAGATCAGGTCCGGTGTCGGAATCCCGCTGCTCATTCTCGGGACCAGCCATCATCTCGTCCCGAACTCCGATCCGCCGACAACCGACGAAGCGCGCCAGAGATTCGTCACCTACACTGCGGCGGCCGCCCAAGCGGTCGCAGCACGGCAGCCGATTTTCGAGCTGTGGAACGAATACAACCTCCGGGCGCGCGCCGAGCCGCTATTCACCATCGAGAATTATGTGACGCTCGCCCGGTTGGCGCAGCCGGCGGTCAAGCAGGCGGCACCGTCCGCGCCCTTCCTGGTGGGCGCGCTCGGCGACGATCCGGGCTGGAAATGGACCGACGCCCTGCTGAAGACCGATTTGCTTCGCATCGCGGACGGCATGTCCATCCACATCTACAACCATTGCCTGCCGCCAGCTCGGCGCACCGCGGCGGAGGCGATCGAGCGGTTGGAGAACTTTCATCAACGCGTCGCACAGGCGACGGGCAACCCCAACTATCCGATCTATCTGACCGAAACGGGCTGGCCGACCCCAAGCGCGAAATGTGGCGTGAACGAGCAACTCTCCGCCGACAACATGGCGCAGATCATCCTCTGGGCATCGACCGCAGGTCCCTGGCTCAAGGGGATATGGCTTTACGAACTGAAGGACAGCGGGACGAAGCCCGGCGAACTCGAGGACAATTTCGGCATCTATCATTTTGACAATTCGCCGAAGCCAGCAGTGTGTTCCGTTCGCGACAGCTGGGCCTTCATCCGCACGAGCCTGAAGGCGGCGCGAACCACGCCGGCGCCGGGCGTCGTCCAGATCCGCAGCGAAAGCGGATCAGAAACGAAAGTGGCGCTTTGGTCGGAGAATCCAACAAAGCGCTTCGAGGTTCGATTAAAAAATGCGGGACCGAATGCCGAGATCAGCTATGTATGTCAGCAAGCGTCAGGCTCTGCATCTGGCACCTGGACGGCGTTATCGACAACGCCGTTGCTTGTCAGCGTCAAGGGCTCGGCCGCGCCGGATTTCGAGATTCGGCCATCGAACTAACGCTGCGGCGGACTGCTGAATCCGGGGCTACCCTTGAAGATACTGATCGTTAACACGCTCTATCCGCCTGAGATCATCGGCGGCGCCGAAGTGTCTGTGTCGCTGCTCGCAGAGGCCTTCGCTCAGCGCGGCCACCAGGTTTCCGTGGTCTGCCTTCAGAACAAGCAGGATCGAACGGTGGACGTGCTCAAAGGCGTGCGCGTGTACCGGATGCCGCTGGACAACGACTACTGGCCGTTCGGCAACGACAGAAAGCCATCCTCCGTCCAGCGCCTGAAGTGGCATCTCCGTGACACTTGGAATCGCAAGTCGGCGGCACGGTTCGCCGAAATTCTCGACATCGAGAAGCCGGACGTCGTTCACACCAACAACCTCACCGGATTCTCGGTCTCGTTGTGGTCGGAAGCCAAGCGGCGCAACATCAGGATCGTGCACACGCTGCGCGACTATTCCCTGCTCTGCAAACGCTCGACGCTATTCCGCGGGGATGCGACATGTGTGCAGCGCTGCACCATCTGCGCGGCCATGACGTCGCCCTATTTGCTGGCTTCGCGCATGGTCGATGCGGTCGTCTCGAACAGCCAGTTCGTGCTCGACCAGCACACCAAGCTGAAATATTTCCCCGGCACCGATCGCCGCCGGGTCATCTTCAACATCGCCGATCCAAGCTCCGTGGTGCCGTCACCAGCTTCGAGCTCGGATGATCTGATATTCGGGTTCATTGGCAGGCTCGAAGCCGAAAAAGGTATTGAAGTAGTTCTAAAAGCCGCCGAGCAGCTTCCCGGCGATGGCTGGCAGCTGAAAATTGCTGGAAAGGGGCTTGAGGATTACGTGCGGGGGCTAAAAAGCCGCAGCAAAAGGAACGTCGAATGGCTTGGCTTTGCCAAGGCGGCCGAATTTTATGCCAGCATCGACGTCTGCCTGGTGAGTTCGGTCTGGCCGGAGCCGCTGCCGCGGACGTTGATCGAAAGCATCAACGCCGGCCGCGCGACTATTTGTTCCACAGCTGGGGGGATTCCCGAGATCGCGGGGTTTTCCAACATGGTTGGCTCCTACGAGCCCAACGATCATAAGCGACTGGGAGAACTGATGCTGAAGGCCGTCAACGAGAGATCGCGCTGGAAAATCGCCCGGCCTCCACAGCCCGGTTTTGCCGAGAGGTTCTCGGCCGATTCAGTCACAGGACAATATTTGGACGTGTATCTGGATAACAATCGAACCAACCGGCAATAGGCCGAAACGGAGATTTCAGGAAAGTCATTTGGACAGCCATTTTCGATGAAGATTCTTATCACGTCATCCCTTTATCCGACGCCGCAGGCTCCCAAGGTGGTCGGTGGCGCGGAAACTTTCGTCCGCCGTCTCGCCGAGACCCTGATCGGTCAGAACGACAGCGTGGAAGTGATACGTGCCGCATCCACACCGAACCAGCAAATGGAGACCTGCAACGGCATCGACGTGTATTCGGCGCCGGTGCGTAACATCTATTTCCCCTTCGCCAAGCAGCACGGAGCGCCCGTGCGCGGCATCTGGCATGCGATCGAGGACTGGCAGCAGACATCGGAGATCGTCGCGGCGCGGATCAAGGCCTTCAAGCCTGATATCCTGCACTCCAACAATCTCTCCGGCCTGACGACGGCGGTATGGCGAACCGCGGCAGAACTGGGCATTCCCGTCCTGCACACGCTTCACGACTATTATCTCACCTGCCCCCGCTGCTCGCGCTTCTCGGACGGACATGCCTGCGAGGCAAGCTGCATGAGCTGTCAGCTCCTGACCATTCGCCGCCGCGGGGCGACGCGACATCTGGACGCGGTAGTCGGCGTCAGCCAGCGCATCCTCGACATCCATACCCGGCTCGGTCTCTTCACGCAGACGCCGCTGAAGATCGTCATTCGAAACGCCTCGACGGCCGACGTCGGAAGCGAAGAGATGAGCATGGTGGACGGCACCATCACGTTCGGATTCATCGGACGACTGACCGAAGAGAAGGGCATCTACAATCTCGTTCGCGCCATCGCGACGATTCCGCCCGATCGAATCCGGCTCGTCATCGCGGGTCACGCATCCGAGAGCCAGCGCAAGCACATCAAGGCGCTCGCCCCGAATGCACGGATCGAGTTTCTCGGCTTCGTGCAGCCCAAGCAGTTTTACGAACAGGTGAACGTCGTGGTCGTACCCTCGGTCTGGGAAGATCCATGCCCGCTCGTCGTCGCCGATGCGCAGGCCGCCTGCAAGCCTCTGCTCGGCACTCCCTTCGGCGGCATCCAGGAGGCCATCAAGCCAGGCGTGACCGGCTGGTTGACGTCCCCCGATCCGACCTCGATCGCCAAGAGCATTTCGGCGATCGTCGAAGCTCCCCAGCAAATCGTCGAGATGAGCGCACGATTGAAGTCGGGCATCAACAAATGGACCTTTGACGACGTGGTCACCGGCTATCGCAACGTCTTCGACCAGGTCATGCGCAGCCGCAGCACGCCTCGCACGTAGCCGAGGCGGACGCTGATGCCGCCGACTACCCTCAATCATCCCGCCATGTTCCCTCTCACGCGTCGTCAGAAATGATCAGCCTGCTCGCATTCGGCAGCTACATCTACCAGAGTGCATTCGCGATCATTCTGATCTTCGCCGTCAGCCATATCCTCTCGCCGGCCCAGTACACCTCGTTTTCGCTGGCGCTGGCCACGAGCCAGTTGGCATGCGTCTTCGTGTTCGAATGGTTGCAGCTGGCCGGCGTTCGCTTCCTCGCCGCCGCTTCGGGGGAAGAGGCCGCGCGCCTGCGGTTCTCGCTCTTTACCGCAGGACTGCTCAGCGCGCTGGTTCTGGTGGTCGTCGGTGGCGTCGCAGGACTGGTGGGCCCGCTCGAGACGAGCGTCGTCGCCCTCGCGCTGGCGATGGCCGTGCTGCAAGGCGCCACCGACCTCTACTTCATGATCGTCCGCGTGTCCGATCGGCTGGGGACCGCATCCGCTCTCCTGATCCTGCGCGCGAGCGTGCTTCTGGCCGGCGCCGTCGCGGGTGCCCTGCTCTACGGCACGGCGGCGGCGACGCTGTGCGGCATCGCCGCAGGCTATGGCGCGGTGCTTCTCTTCAGCCTGACAGTGCATCGCGCCCCGCTACGGCGAGCGTCGCGACACGCCGTGCTGAGGGATTGGGGCAATTTCTGCCGATACGGCATCATGGCCGCGGCAGCCTCCGTCATTCATCTCTCCGTTCCCGTCACGCTGCGCCTGATCGTGATCGCCACGCTCGGGCGGGCGTCGACAGGAGCCGCCGGCTTCTCGATGGCGATCGACCTTCTGCAACGCCCGTTCTCGGTTCTGGTGGCCGCCATTCACACCGTCTGCTATCCCAATGTCGTCGTGCAGTTCGAGCGTGGCGTCGACGGAGAAGCGCGGCGCGCGACCGCCCGCATGCTCGAATTCATCCTCTGCGCGACGATCGTGATGCTGGGCGGACTGATCGGCCTTCTTCCCGACGCGGCGCAATTGTTCGTCCCGGCCGATCTGCTGGTCGATTTTCTCAACGCGGCACCGGTCGCGGCGGTCTTCTACTTCCTCCACACCCACCTTCAGGCCACGCTCGCAGTCGTGCCGCATCTGACGAAATCGGCAACTCGGCTAGTGGTCGTCGCGGCGTGCCAGCTCGTGCTTGTGTCGGCAGCGTCCTCGATCGGAGCGTTGCTGCACATATCGGTCGCCGGACAGATCGCGAGCGCGGCATTGGCCACCGCGCTCATCATCCTCTTCGCCAGCGGCCCGCTGATCCGGTTTCGGGCTGCGCCGCGGGCGCCGCTGATCGTGGAAGCGACCGTTGCCGCTGCCGCGATCGCCCTGCTCGTGGCAGCCCCGTCGGCGCCCCTGCTCTGGCTTGCGGGAAAGATCGCCTTTGCGGGCCTCGCCGTCGTCCTCGTGACGTGGCGCGGCGATCTGCTGGCCTCGGCACGCGGCTCGAACTAGGCCTTCATTGGATGAACCAGCGGATTTCCGCTGGGATCTCCGGTCAAACCGTAGATCTTGAGGGTCTCGTCGACCATCGGTCCGACACCGAAATATTGCTGGGCGCGCGCAAGCGCATTGCGCGACAGCGCGGCGCGCACAGCGGGATCGGCCAATTTCTCGAGCGCCCCGACAAGCGCATCGACGTCCTCGAACGGCACGATGAAGCCGGTCTGTCCCTGGATGATCTGGTCTGACGCGCCTCCCGCCGGGGTCCGGACCGGGACCAGTCCGGTCGCCATGGCTTCGGCAACGCCGAGCGGGAATCCCTCGAACCGGCTCGGAAGCGCGAATACGTCGGCGGCCCAGAGAATTTCACGGACGTCGCCCATGAACCCGAGAAACTTGAATGTGTCCTTGTCCTTCTCGCCGGCAAAGGCAAACGACTTGATTTCCTTCTCGCGCTCGGCTCCACCGCTGCCGACGAAATAGCACTTGATGTCGATGGGCGAAGGACTGGCACTGTCGCGGATCTTGCGCGCAGCCTTGATGAGAAGATCATGTCCCTTCACCCATGCGAGGCGGGCGGCGAGCAGGCACATGAACTCACCCTCCACGACGCCGAATTTCGCTCGCGCATCGCGGCGCTCGGCGTCCGAGGGCGGACGGAAATGCACCGTATCGACGCCGCCATAGACCTTGGCGATCCGGTTCTTGCCAAACAGCACATAGCGGCGGAGATGCCGGAGCGACTCCTCCGACATCAGGATGAGGGTGTGCGGAAAGAAAAGGTTGAAGAACAGGATCTGGACCGGGCTGAAGGTCGATTGCGGCGCATTCTGCACCTTTTCGATATTCCCCAGCACCGAGGGATGATAGGTCGCGACGCAACGTGCTCCGGTGAGCAGCGAGAGCAGTCTGCCCCACATCAGCATGCCCAGCCCGTGGACGTTGATCACGGTGATGTCGTTCTCCCGGATGAGCTTCAAGAGCTGCATGAAGATCGACAGCGAGGGCAGCTTCCGAAGTCCGGGAACGACGTGCCATTGCTTGACGGCCGCCGCCAGCTTCTGGCGCTTGTACTCGGATTTCTCATCCGACCGCACGATGCCGGAGACCAAGTGGATCTGCACGCCCCGGGCATGCAAGCCCGTGGCCAAGGTCTCGCAATAGGAGGCAATCCCGTCATTGCAATTCACGACCTCAACCAAAAACATGACATTCGGGGCACCCGAGGCGGGATCCTTCATGGGAATGGCCTTACTCCGTTCAATCGACGACATTTCCAATGGTCAGTGCTTAGCGGCAAATTCCGTGCCGTGCCAGCGCTTTGCCTGCAACAGCATTGCGCGCGTAACATATTGAGGTTGCGGATCTGCGACACTCTGCCCCGGCACGAGCAGTGGCCTCAGAAGCCGCGTTTCTTGAGCTCGGCGGCTTCCGCCGGGCTCAGCTTGCCCCCGGCAAAACGCGACACGAGGTAGAGCGCGACTTTCGGACGGTTCAAGTCGTACATCAGGCCGAAGCGGTTTTCCGGAGGCTTCTTGCCGGGCTCATCGACGATTTCGTAGATGCTGACACTGTCGATCGTAACGTCCCTTTGATCCCTGATCGCGGTCAGCATGCTGTTCAGATTCTGAATACAACGCCCGGTTGCAGCGCCCCCGGACGCGTTGCCATAATCGGGCTTGTAGATCTCGCCACAATTGACCTCGTTGAAAACAGCATGCCGGCGATAGGAGGCGAGCTTCTTGAACAGATCGAAGCGCGGGTTCCGGCCGTTCCAGGCAAGACGCGGGCTTTGTCCCAGCACTTCATAGTAGTGGTAGGAGATCATGTCGTAGTGAACGCCGCGCGACTCCATGAAATCAAGAAAGCCGAACATCGTGGACGTCGTATTCAATATCTTTTTCAGGTAGTCCGCTCTCCTGATTGATTCGGTCGATCGCGTCGGAAGCCCCGCGCAGAACCGCGGCCCAATCCTCCATGGACGGCATCTCGAACTCCACGGCGGTCATTCCGTGGCCAAAGAGCCGCTTGTCGTTGCGGTCGCGGGCAACGAGGTTGATCTCGTTCTCCAATTCCCACTGGTCGATCTCGTGCTTGAACTGCTTCACGAACTCATACGTCCGATTGTACCCCTGCTGGTACAGGGCCTCGCGATCGCCGGCAGGATATCGGCCTGCATCGGTGCGGTCGCCCCAACGGAACGGAAAGCCGAAGACCGGTTGCAGCTTTATTCCGTAAGTCTTCGCCAGCCGGACAGCGTTCGCCAGCATCGGACCTTCAGTCTGTTCGGTGTCCTTCGTCAGATTGACCCCGATCCTGAGCACCTTGAAGCCACGCTCCTTCGTGACGCGAAAGACGGGCTCGGGATTTAGCCGCATCGACGAGGGACTGCTCACGCCCCACTCGAGTGCCTCGACAGGTAACGACGTCGACGCGAACACCGCGGCGAGCGAGAGGAGCACATAGAGTTCATGTAGAAAGTTCCGTCGCATGCGGTTCATGAATCCTCGACTCCTATAAGAAACTTTTCGGAAGACTCCGGTCGGGCGTTCCGCGCCAGAACAAGTTGTCGCATTCGAAGTTTGATCCGTGTTTTTACGGTCACCCGCTTCTAGGCTTTTCGGTCTGCGCTGGCCATAGGCTTAATGGCGCTTAAACCAATCGAGCCGAAGATGCCCGCGCGACAAGCAGATGCGTTGCGATGAGGCACCAGCACAACATCGATCGAACATCGTCGTTGCATCGCCATGCCGATGTCACGCTGACAGCACATTGGCGTGATGATTCAGAGATCAAACTCAGTCCAGCAGATTCGTACGCGAGTCGGCGTCGTACAGAGCACGTCGGAGAGAAAATCTCCGGGGTGCTTCCATTTTTACTGATCTCCCCAACTCGAAAAACAGAGATTGGTCGATACGACGGACACTAGCGGCAACGAACTCTCGCTATCCAAGGAAAGGCTTTGGAATACCGATGACTACCGCATCACCTGATCAGACGATTCTGTCGGCGAGCACCTTTGTCAGTTCCATCGGCGTCAATGTTCACGTTGGCTATTCTTGGGGCGCCTACAACAACCTCGCCCTCGTAGAGGACGATCTTAGATATCTCGGGGTGACGAAACTGCGTGGCGGGCTCGCGACGAGCCCCGAAGCGCAACCAATCGTCGATGGCCTCGCGAAAGACGGTTACAAATTCGATCTCGTGGTTCCGTCGAGTGTTCCTGCCGGGGGCGCATCCGCACTTGCGGCCTACCTCGACTCCGTCAAGGCGTTTGCGGCCAGCCATCCCGGCAGTGTCATCGCGCTTGAAGGCCTCAACGAGGCGAACATCCAGGGGTTCACCTACAACGGAAGTTCCAGCGTTTCGGCCGCAGCGCAGTTCCAGGCCGCTTACTACAGCGCGATCAAGGCAGACGCCGCGCTCAAGAACATCTCCGTCTACAATCTGTCGTTGGGCTACAACGATACGACCGACTACGCCAAGCTTGGAGATATGTCGGGAGCGACCGACTACGCCAACTCGCACGCCTATGTCAGCACGAGCCTCACGCCTGCGGCCGCCCTCCAAGCTCTGCTCGGCAACGCGACCTCGATCACGCCCGGCGAGCCCGTCGTCATCACGGAAACTGGCTATACGACCAAGAGCGATACACCTTATGTCGGTGCCAATGAGAACGTGCAGGCCAAGTCGATCCTAAATACGCTGGTTGACGCCTACAAGGTCGGCGTCAGCAGCACCTATCTCTATCAGCTGCTCGACGCTTCGGAGAACAACGACCCTGCGAGTCCCGAATCGCACTATGGCCTGTTCAACAGCGATGGAACCCCGAAGCTCGCAGCCACCGCGATCCACAATCTGACCACCATCCTGGCCGACGACGGCAAGGGCGGCCATACGCCGACGGCTTCGCTCAACTATACGCTCGACAACATGCCGGCCACCGGGAACAGCATGGTTCTGGGCAAGAGCAACGGCGCCTATGAGCTGGTCGTCTGGGCCGAGCCCACGATCTGGAACGACGCGACCGACACCGAGATCTCGAGCCCGACGACGTCGGTCACCGTCAATCTGGGCAGCGTCCACCACCTGATCAGCGTTTACGACCCGTTAAAGGGCAGCTCGCCGATCGCCACCTATACTGACGTCAGCCAGATCGTCATCCCGGTCACGGACCATCCCCTGATCATCGAGATCGACGCTCCGGCAGGAGGCGGCACAACTGCGCCAGCCGTGACCGACGTCAGCGGAACCGCCGCCGACATCGTGTCGCAGATGTCCGACCTGAATGCCTCAGGCGTTCAGACCATCACGCTGACCGACACCCACGTCCTCCCGGTCGCCTCGGAAGCGACCATGGCGTACATGATCTCCCACTATACGAAGGCGCTGGCGGCCATCCAGGGCGGCTATCAGTTTTCAGTCACAAACTCGACTGCGACCTGGAGCGTAACCAAGGTCTACGATTCTTCCGCGAAACTTCTGTCGACCAGCACGTCCAACTTCACGAACGGTGTCATCACTAGCAAGGACACGGTCAATAGCGACGGCTCGTCGGACAGCATCGCCTACAGCGGCGGCAAGATGGTCCGCGACGTCGTCATCTCGGCGGACGGCAACAAGGACACCAAGACGTACGATACCAGCGGCAATCTGATCGCGGACCTCATCCAGAACAAGGACGGCTCGTCCACGAACACGCTCTATTCAGAGGGCGTCAAGTCCAAGGCCTATGTCACTAATGCCGACGGCAGTCACGACAATTACTACTACAACATCACCGGCCAGTCCTACACCAGCGAACACGATCATCTCGACGCCAGCAACAAGCTGGTGTCGGTAAGCCGCACGCATGCCGACGGCACGATGGCCTATAGCCAGGTCTTCAACAGCGACGGCAGCAAGGTCACGACCCAGTACGACTCCACGGGTCACAAGACCTCGGTTGTCACCGTAACTGCGTCGGCCACCACCACCGACTTCTACACTGCGGCCGGCGCGCTCAAGCAGAATGTCGTGCAGACGACCTCCG
>NZ_LGHL01000171.1 GCF_001908205.1 Bradyrhizobium sp. NAS80.1 | reverse complement strand
GTGCCTGGATTTGGCTTCTTGCGTGACGTCTTCCGCGATCCTTTCATCGTGCACTGGAACCTGACGCGTCTTGAAGCGCGTTCGAAGGATTTGCCGGGAATCTCCGTGCCCATGAATGCGTTCATGGGTACGGTCGGCGTCTTGCCGGGCGAGGCTGAGCTTGAGATGTGGCTCAAACGGGAGAAAGCGCTCGCTGACGCGAGCGGCGCGGTGTTGACTCCCCAGCCGGTTGATGCCGTGCCGGCGGACCTTTGCGGCGCCAATGGTACAGCGAAGGACAAGTGTGTTCGCACGGTCCCTCCACGGGAGAATGGCGGCAATCTCGATACCAAGGAGACGGTGGTCGGCACTACGCTGCTATTTCCTTGCTTCATCGACGGTTGCGGGCTTTTCGCGGGTGACGTTCATTTCGCCCAGGGCAACGGCGAGGTGGCGGGCACCGCCATTGAGATGGGCGCAAAGGTAACGCTCCAGGCCAAGGTGATCCCGGGCATGGCTTCGCTGCTTACGACAATGCACTTTGAGGGCGGCTCGCAGCTAAAGAGCCTCGCCCCGGGGAGTTTCTACGCTGTCTCGGGGCTTCCGCTCAAGCCCGAGGGTGAACTGCCGGTGTTCGACACCTACCTTGGTGGCCAGAAGATCGCTCCGCTGGCAAACCTCTCGGAGGATGTGAGTTTGGCAGCGCGAAACGCCACGCTCAACATGATCGACTTTCTGGTCAAGACAAAGGGCCTTAGCCGCGAGCAGGCTTACGTACTGGTGAGCGTGGCCGTCGATCTCCACATCGCGCAACTTGTCGATATCCCGAACCTGGGTGTCACAGCGATCTTGAACCGCGACGTGTTCAAGCCGCAATAACGGGTGCCTAGGCCGTCGCTGGCTCAGGCTCGGCATCGCACAGCTGCCTTGGAGCTTGGCGAGTATGAAGCGGCGCACGATCCTCACGTCGGTTGCGAGTGCAGCGGCGCTTGTTCTCGCCGGGGGCAGAAGGTTTGCGGTCGCGGGCCCTGATCGGCAGCAAGGGCCGATCGGGCCGCGGTTCGCCGACTTGAATCCGGACCATATGTGGCCGATCTACCGGCGCTACCACCTGCTCATCGTCGGCCAACGCGATGACGAAAGCGGGAGTGCTCTTGCCGCGGCGACGGTCGACGTGCTGACGCGATTTCTCCCTGGCTCGCGCGCCATGCTGGTCCGAGCTGCGGATGCTCGGCGCGTCGGCGTGCTCATTGCCACGGATCAACAGGACCTCGCAATCATGGCGGCGGGAAGTGCGGAAGCCCTCTTTCTCGGCAACCCGCCCTTTGACGATATCCACGACGCGCCGTTGCGGATAATAGTATCATTTGGGAGCCACTTCCTCGTGTGCCGCTCGAGTTTCATGGCGCGCCACGCCTATCTGATCGCGAGGACGCTGGCTGAACACAAAGAGGCATTTCCCATGCCCGCCGGTGCTCCCGACGGAGTCGTCCCGGTGCACCGGGGATCGCACGCTTTTTTCGCCGGCGAAGAGGTGCCCGATGACTGATGACTTGGCCACGGCAAGCTCATTCCCCACAGGACAATCGCTGACCGCCGCCTGCCCGCGATGCACAGCCTTTCGAGGTGCAGCGCCAGGGCTCGTTCTCTTCGTTCTCCTCTTTTTGGTTCTTGGCGCCCGCACGCTGGTCGCTCATGATGTGATCGACATCGAGCAGGCAAACGCACTCGTCTCCGCCGCCGACGAGGACGTCGCACTCATCAAAACGGCTCCTGGGCCAGGACCTGAGGGCATGGCGCGATTTGCACTCGGTATGGTTCTAGTCGAGGCGACCAACCTCCTCAACCGCGATTTCGCAGCGCACAGTGGTCGGCTTACGGTTAACGGCGAACTTTTGCTGAAGCCTCTCGTCCAGCGCGGCCTGGCGCCACGCTTGGACGATGCGATCGGGCGCTACCGCCTGCCGAGAACCCCGCTCGAGGAAGCCATTCGCCTCTCACCCGAAGCACCTTATTCGCTGCGCGCCCGGTTCGAGCTCCTGAAAGCTGGCTTCTATGAGAGCTTCGTACTCGATCCTTTTCAGCTTGTCGGCATTGGGTTGGACGATCTTGACCACCAGATCGCTGAGGCCAAGGCGTTGGCTTTGACCCTCGCGAGCGGGGAGGACGCTGAGGAGGCAACATTCATTCACGCCATCGATCTTGCGCGGGCCGCACAGCTTGCGCCGCCCGAGGAAAGGCGCGCTTTCACCGAAAAGGCGCTGACGGCGCTTGGGGCGTTCTCAGAAGCCTACCCACAGAGCATTCGTGCAGCGACTGCCGGCGTGATCATTAAGCGCCTGAGCGCGCCGAATGATTGACGGCCGACGCCAGTGACACCTGTGAATTGGGCGCTCCGCCGAACGCGCTGGATACAACGCCTCCGGATGCGCCCAGGCCGTGCTAGGCTCAACGGCGTTCCCCCCACGACAACGTCACGCGCTTGGCTCGCCCTGGCCAGCATTGCCGTCGCTGCCGTCGCCACCTGGGAGACGCAGGCGCACAACGCCGGGGTCAGCACCTCGCGCATCGTGATCCGCGACCGCACGGTCGACGTCGAAATCAATGCGCTTGGGCGCGACTACGAAAAGGCGGCCGGCGTTCGAATCACCGAAGCGGGGTCGGGTGAGGTCAACCGTGTGGCGCTGGCGATCATGGCGCCGTCAGTGCTCACCTACATTGGCGACCACGTTGCAGTCTTTGCCGGCGGGCAGCGATGCGCGCCTAGGCCAGGAACGGCACAGCCCGCCGATACCCACGTTCTGGTGACGATGTCATGGACCTGTCCATTGGATGGCGGCGAGCTACGTTATCGCGCGACCCTGTTTCACGACGTAGATCCTACGGCGCGACATCTGACTATGATCGCAACCGAGAGCGGCGAGCGCGAGCTTGCCCTCGACAGCACAGCGCCCGAGGTCGCTCTGTCTGGTGCAGGGTCGTCGGTACTCCAGGTGTTCGGGCGGTTCGTGCAGGCCGGTATCGAGCACATCTTTCTCGGCTACGATCACATCGCATTCCTTGCCGCGATCGTGCTTTGGGCGCAGCATTTGTGGCCGGTGATCAAGATCGTCACCGCCTTCACGATTGCTCACTCGATCACGCTGTCCCTTGCTGCGTTGCAAGTTGTCGTAGTCCCAAGTGCCATCGTCGAAGCGGCGATCCCCGTAACGATCATGTTTGTGGCGGTCGAGAATTTTTTCTCGCGCAATGTGGACGGTCGCTGGCGGGTGACGTTTGTTTTCGGGCTCATTCACGGCTTCGGCTTCGCCGGCGCGCTGAAGGAGATTGGGCTGCCAGCGAACGCGGCCGTGCCCGCGCTCGCGGCTTTCAACATCGGCGTCGAGATTGGGCAGGTCGTGATCGTAGCCCTCATCTTTCGGCTTCTGTTGTGGTCGGATCGGATCGGTCACCGAGCCGCCGCGCGGGATGGACGGCATCCGGCGGTGGTCTACTTCTGTTCAGCGGCGATCTTGCCGGTTGGGCTTTACTGGCTCTTGGTACGTACCGTGCTCCCTTGAAGCATCAGCCCGTTGCTTTAGCGCCATGTCGATCCGGCGTCCCTTCCGATGCGCACGCCCGGCGCCCGTGTCGCATTGAGGGCACGATCGCCGGGCGTCGAAATCGCGGCGGCGCTAATCAGTCAGGCCGCGCACAGGCCAATCTGACAATCCGAGTCTATTACGGAAGCTCGGATATCAGTTTGGTCCACTCGGACTCGGTCCAAGCCCGCGACGTGCAGGTGCGCACATTTCCCAGAGAACCGAGCGCGAGCGCGAATTTTGTGACTTGGTCGCCGAGAGGTGCTTCAGCGATGACGAGAATGTCGTGCTCGCCGGAGGTGAGATAAATTTCCGTAATCTCGACCCCGACTTTTTTGGCGAGCTCCTTCGCCGCTTCGCTGCGCTTGGGAGCATCCCTGACATTGCGAATTCCCTGGTCGGTCCAGTTGATGGTCAAAATGAATGTCGCCATGTCGTCCTCCCGTTAGACATGCCTATTGCCTGCCGCGCGCGGCAAGCCAATCTGCTCTATGTTGAAGTTAATGGAGCGCCACCAAGGCAGGCGCTGCTTTTCAGATTGCGATGCCAGCCGACGGCATGATCGCTGCCCATTCCGTCAAACGGCGACGTCGGCCCGTCCCGTCCCAAGGGCAGCTCGTCACAGACTACGCCAATTTGCGCCGAGATCCAAAGTTTTTGGGCCGCGCCGGTACGTTGTCGCGGCAGAGAGGTGGGTGACCGCATCTTTCCTCGGACGTGACTTGCCGCTCAGGTCTTTGGGTCACGCGTGAGACGCCCTGAACGCCGCCGTCACCTCGGCCAGCATCCGCCCCGCTTTCCTGTGTGTACCGAAAAACCTCGTCCGAATTCTTGACGTAAGCGCGCCGGCCTAGCGCAAGGACATTACCGTCACACCGGGCGGCGGCACGTCATCGTCGGGCACGAAGAAGTCCGACGCCAACGGGACCGAGGCATCGACGCGATAGCGGTCGAAGTCACGCACTCCGCTGGCATAGAGCAGCTTGTCATCGATACAGAACTGCCCGGTGAACTCGCGCGACAGCTTCGTGAGGATGACATAAGCTGCATCTCCCATGATCTCGGGCGTGCGGCTCGCGCGCATCATGGCATCGCCCCCCCAGGAGATTGCCGACCGCGGCGGTAGCGATTGAAGTGCGCGGCCACAGCGCGTTGACCGCGACGCCCGCACTCTTCAGCTCGGCCGATAGTCCCAGCACGCACATGCTCATGCCGAACTTCGCCATGGTATAGGCGGTGGAGCGCTCGAACCATTTCGCCTTCATGTCGAGCGGCGGCGACAACATCAGGATGTGTGGGTTTTCGGCCTTCGTCAGATGCGGGATGCAATATTTCGATACCATAAAAGTGCCGCGGGTGTTGATCCCCATCATCAGGTCGAATCGTTTCATGTCGGTTGCCTGCGAGTTGGTCAGGCTAATGGCGCTGGCGTTGTTGACGCAGATATCGATGCCACCGAATTCGGCGACGGTCTTGTCAACGGCTGCAATCACGTGAGCCTCATCGCGAATATCGCAGATGACGGGCAGCGCCTTGCCGCCGGCAGCGCGCACCTCGTCGGCGGCGGTAAAGATGGTGCCCTTCAGCCTCGGATGCGGCTCCGCGGTCTTCGCTGCGATCGCGACATTGGCGCCGTCGTGAGCCGCGCGCAGCGCGATCGCAAGCCCAATGCCGCGGCTCGCGCCGGAGATAAACAGCGTCTTGCCTTTGAGGGATAACATCGGAGGACTCCTGTTAGGGATGCACCGAATAATTGGGCTCCCTTTCCGCTGCGCGTGAGGGCGGGGCGTGGGGTACCGCAAGCACGAGACTCAATACTATCCACGTCCGCTGCGCCGGCGGAGCTTGCGCGCGCCGCTGACGCAGCCATTGGCTCTCAGGCGGCACGAACGTAACCGTAGCGCAGGTTCGAGGGCTGCTTCGCAGCTTGTGTGTACTCGTTCTTAAGCGCCGCGAGGCGGTCCTCGGAAAAGGTCGGCATCGTGGTGTTCTCGGCCGCCTTCAACTTGATCTTGTAGAACCTTGTAGCGTTGCCCGCGAAGATCAGCTGCTTGGTAGCGCTGTTGGCATCGCCGAGCGCCGCAAAGCCGTACTTTTTCTGCATATCCTCCGGGATTTCGAGCCGGCGCAGCGCCTCGATCTGCCACTGCGGCGAGCCGTACCAGACTGAATCGGTGCCCCACATGACGTGGTCAACCCCCATCCCCTTGATCAGCGTGCCGACCAGCGCGGCGCAGAACTTCGGATGCGCCACCGCCGAGTTGGCAAAGGACGTGCCGAGCTCGGCATAGACATTAGTGACGCCGAACTTCTCTGGGATTTCCGCGAGATCGGAGGCCCACTGGATGCGGCCGGTTTGCTCGAACTCCGCCCACGCCTTGTCGGGCAGTTCGAGGAACGGCCGCAGGGCCGAGTGATAGATCACGAAGTTCATCTGCGGCCAATCCTTGGCGGCCTTTCCGATGTCCCACGCCGTTGCGTATTCCCACACGCCGGCGAACGACTTCTCATAATCGGGCGGCAGCAGCCCCTTGTGGATGCACAGCGTGTTGATGCCGGCCTTCACGGCTTTCGCGTAGAACGGATACATCACCTGCTCGTCATCGAGCCGCCATGGAAACTTCGAGGGCGCCAGCGGATCGCCAATCGTGTAGGACTTCCAGGAATCCGGCTTGTAGACCTCGATCGCCTTGTCCACCTCGTCCATCCAGCCGGGTTGCTTGGGGGTGATGACGCTGTGCGCCAACAGGCGGCGCGATCCGGCGAAGTCGTTGATCAGCTCCCGCGCCTTGACGATCTGCTCGTTGGACAGGAGCCACCAGCTCGGGTCATCGAACGGCGCGCCGCTCAGGAGCGCCATGTTAGTGTCGCTGTCGTAGTAGACCTCCTTCACGTAGTTCTGGAACTTGTAGCGGGCGAGCGAGGTGACGCCTTCCTCCTTCATCTTCGGGTTCCAGTGCTGGCTCGCAAAGTCCGCCAGCCCCAAAAGCTCCTTGTGATCGAAGTCGTCGCGCACGAAATGAGTCTGGACATCGAAGATGAACTGGTCGGCGAGGCTTTGCGCGCGCGCCAGCATCAGCTCGGGCTCGCGGGCCTCGGCGGGCGCGACCCGGAAAACATTGCCATAGATGTCGTTCATGGCGAGGAACGCCGCCGCCATGCCACAGCTTGTGTGCAGGAACTGCCTGCGGCTCAAGCCGAGGTGCTTGCCGTTCACGTCGGCGAGCTCGTTGATCCGTGCCTCGACCTGCTTCTGGACAGTACTCTGCGGGGGCGGGAGATACTCGCCGTTGGAAACGATTTGAGTCGGAATCGGCATCGCCGACGATGTCGATTCAGCTCCTGCGACGAGACGCTGTTCTCGCTCACTAAGCCAGGTGCTCATTGTGCTCCTCCCTCTTGTTGGTCATCGGCTTGCTGGTCAGTGCGCGCATGAGGATGCGCGTTTACTCACACGCGCCTTACGCCCAAGCGCATCTCTTCACCGCTTCATCCAGCGAGACCTCGAGCACGTTCAAAATCTCACTTGCGATAGTGGCATAAATTCAATGCTCAAACTTCTTCTAGCGCAAGCGAACTCGCGCAAGCGAATGTAATTCGACAGTCATACTGTCCCAACGTCGCATCATTCTTTCATCCGGTCGTTTCTGAGCCGGGCGACGCTTAGCAATCCCGAATATGCGCATTGATCCGGCCAACAGCAGCTCAAGGCCGCCGGCCTCCAAGAGGCGCCGGAAAAGCGTATGCTGGTTCGATGATCCCGTGAACTGGGAGGCCGTCATGCTGTCCATGACGAGAGCACTCCTGCTGCTCGGCGCAATGGCACTGCC
>NZ_LGHL01000170.1 GCF_001908205.1 Bradyrhizobium sp. NAS80.1 | reverse complement strand
GCTACGCCGAGAGCAACGAGAACTTGGTGCCCTACGGTCTGCTCAAGCACGTCCACATGCCCGAGATCGCCAAGACGATCGAGCGGCTGAGTGGCGGCAGCGCGGCCGGGCTGGTGTTCACGCCACACTTGGTGCCGATGACCCGCGGCGTTCTCGTCACCATGTACTGTCGCGGCCGCGCCACCACGAGCCAGTGCTTGGACGCGGCCCGGCGCTTCTACGCCGGGCGGGCGTTCGTCCGCGTGACCGACAAGCCGCCGCAGACCAAATGGGCTACCGGCTCGAACCTCGCTTTGGTCAGCTATGCGGCCGATCCAGAGCGCGACTTGGTGATTGCGATGGGCGTGGTCGACAATCTCGGCAAGGGAGCGGCTGGTCAGGCGGTGCAGAATGCGAACCTGATCTGCGGCCTGCCAGAAACCGCAGGGTTGGACGGCGTACCTGTTTGGCCGTGAGATCTAAGGCGCCTGTGGCGGCGATCACCGCAGGGGCGATCGTGAGATCGATCCAGCCCAAGCTAACGTGATCCGTCGCATTTTCCGCGATTTCGCGAAGGGCATCAGTCCGCGCACGATTGCCAAGACACTCAATAATGAGGGTGTCACCGGCCCTGAAGAGCAGCTATGGAACGACACGACTATCCGCGGGCACGTTAAGCGCGGCACCGACATTATCAATAATGAGTTGTACATTGGTCGCCTAGTCTGGAACAGACAGCGCTATGTAAAGGATCCGTCGACGGGGCGGCGCGTGTCGCGTCTCAACCCAGAGTCAAAATGGATCGTCACCGACGTTCCTGAGCTACGCATTCTCGATGACGCGCTTTGGCAGGTGGCGAAAACTCGTCAAGGCGAGATTGCTGACAAATATGTCAACGTGACTGAGGCCATTCGCGAACATCACGCCAAAAATCGGCTGAACGGCGCGCGTCGGCCAAGATCGCTGCTGTCGGGTTGATCTTCTGCGGCTGCTGTCGCGGCCCGTATTCGCTGCGAGGTGCGGATCGCTTCGTTTGCTCTGCGCACGTGACTAACGGTTCTTGCTCGAACGGCCGAACCATTCCGCGCGAAGAGCTCGAACGGCGCGTCCTGGCCGGATTGAAGGACCGGATGATGGCACCGGATGTAGTCGCCGAGGCGATGCGCGCCTATGCAGAAGAGACAAACCGGCTCAATCGCGAACGGCGAAGCTTGGCGGTCTGAACTGGTCAAGGTGGAGAAGCAAATCCAAGGCATCATTGAGGCCATCAAAGAGGGCATGTTCCAACCGTCCATGAAGGCGGCGATGGATGGGCTCGAAAGTCGCAAGGCGGAACTCGTCACCCTTCTCTGCGAAAGCCCGTTGGATGTGCCGGATATCCTGCCGAGCACCTCAAAGATTTACGCCAAGAAGGTCGGACGTCTCACAGAAGCGCTGAACAAGCCGGAAGACCGGGGGGAAGGCAACAGAAGCCCTACGCAACCTGATCGAACGGATAGTTCTGGAACCTGGTCCCAATCGCGGTGCAATGAACGCAACCCTCTATGGCGAATTGGGCACGATCTTGGGGTGGATGACCCGCCAAGACCCATGAAAAGTCTACAGAAACGAAAACTCCCGCAGCGGTTGCTGCGGGAGTGTCGGGAGCGGTGGTTGCGGGGAGACGCAACCACCGATACCGACATTCAGTTCAGGTTGCAATCTAACCAAAGGGTTTTCGTCCCTTTTCGCCGAGCGGCTTGAGCTTTGCGAGCCATGTTCTTCAACGCGAAATCCGTCCTCCGACCCCACGTTCCGAAGCTACGGTTTGCGCGGTGACTAGGGGTAACGTTACGGAACTAACCGCAACAGCCGTTGTCGCGCTATTCATTGATTTGCTGTCGCCTCGAACGGCCGGATACAATGGAGAAGCAGTGCGACGGAGAGAGTGTCAGTCAACCTCCATTGAAATATAAAGCATTTCCGACCTTCCTAGACCAAAACCCACCATTTGAGCTACGGCCCCGAAATGGGATTTCGCCGCCGGCAGCCAATGGCCCATTATCGACAACAACGCCATCAAGCGACTAGCGAAAGTCGTCGCACGCCGCCTGATCGCCGTCCAGCTCTTGGGGAATCCCATCGCGGCTAATCTAAGTTCTGGCCAGCCCTTCAAGTTCCGTGGGCAGTCGATGCCGCCGGAAGAGCCATAGCGCTGTTTTGCAAGGAAGCCCTAACGCGGCGTAAGAGGGGACCTAGAGCCAGCCCACAACTGCGCTACAGTTTTGCTCTTCACGCGCACATCCTGATCCAGACGGTCCCACTGTAGCAATCCGCCGTTGGTCGAATGGCTGAATTTTTCTCAACCCCGCTAGGAATCTTTGCGAGCTCAGCGCAAGATAAAACTTGGGAGCAACGTCACGAAAAGCCAAGTCAAATCTGCTCTGCAAGATTCCGCGATAAAGTCGGGGCTTTCGGCTCTCTCGCCGGTTTCGTCGACGGATTCATGCCGCTCGGGCGCTCATGGTCAGAAGATCGTAGCGAGCGACAGGTTCGCCGTTTTGGTTGATGACCTCGACATCCCATCGCACCTCGCCGTATTCTGGCTTTCGCGCGGGCGACTTCTGCTTCACCGTCAGACGTACCCTGATGCTATCGTCTGGAGAGACTGGTTTGAGGAACCGTAGATTGTCGAGACCATAATTCGCCAGAAGCGGTCCTGGCGCCGGATCAACGAAAAGCCCGGCTGCAAATGCGAGGATAAGATAGCCGTGCGCGACGCGCCCAGGGAAAAACGGATTCGCCTTCGCGGCCACCTCATCCATGTGGGCATAAAACGTATCGCCGGTAAATTCCGCAAAGTGCTCGATGTCATCAAGCGTGATCGAACGGCTGGAGGTCTCGATGGTATCGCCGACAACGAGTTCATCGTAGTTGCGCTTGAAGGGATGAACGTCCGCAAGAGACGTCGGTGCGCCGTTGCACCAAGCACCCGTCAATGCCGACAATCGACCAGGCGAACTCTGTACCGCGGTGCGCTGCATGTAGTGGTACACGCCGCGTAGCCCGCCGAGCTCTTCGCCGCCTCCCGCGCGCCCGGGCCCCCCGTGGACAAGGCTAGGCAGCGGCGAACCATGTCCCGTCGATTCCTTCGCGCAATCCCGATCAACAATCAGGACACGGCCGTGATAGGGCGCGATGCCCAGAACAATGGCTTCCGCCACCTTACGATCGTAGGTGAATACTGATGCCACGAGACTGCCCTCGCCGCGCCTGGCCAGATCGACGGCTTGGTCGATCCCATCATAGGCGATCACCGTCGCGACCGGCCCAAATGCTTCGGTGTCGTGAACCCTTTGAGCTGTCGCCGGATCGACGACACGCAGGAGAACCGGGGAGATAAAGGCCCCGCTCTCCGCATCGATCCCTTCGCCCCCGCGTTGACCGGGATCGCCAAAGACGATCTCCGCCTCGCTTAGAAGTATCGCGATCTGGCCACATACGGCGGCACGCTGAGCCCTGCTAACCAAGGGCCCCATTACCTTCTCGTCGACGCGAGGATCGCCGAGCCTGACCTCTGCCAGACTGGCCTTCAAGGCCGCGATGACCGCAGCTTCCCGGGTCTTGGGTACCAGGATCCGCCGGATCGCGGTGCATTTCTGGCCGGTCTTCACGGTCATCTCGCGCACGATTTCGCGGATAAACAGAGCGAACTCCGGTTGTTCCGGAGTCACATCGTCGCCGAGCACGCTCGCATTGAGCGAATCCCGCTCGGCAACGAAACGAACCGAATGCTTGGCGATATTCGGATGGTTACGAATCCTGTTCGATGTTTCGATTGATCCGGTGAACGACACGACATCCTGTCCTGTGAGGTGATCGAGTAGATCGCCGACCGAGCCACAGATCATCTGGAGGCTGCCGGGAGGCAAGATTCCGGATTCGTGCATCAACCGCACCAGGGCCTCCGTCACATAAGCGGTCGCGGTCGCAGGTTTTATGATCACGGGGACGCCGGCGAGAAACGCCGGCGCAAACTTCTCCAACAGTCCCCAGCAGGGAAAGTTGAAGGCGTTGATATGGACTGCGACGCCGTGCAGGGGCGAAAGCAAATGCTGGCCGACAAACGTACCGCCTTTGGCGAGCCCCTCGACCTCGCCTTCAAGCGCAAATTTAGCATCCGGCAGCTCCCGACGCCCGCGCGAGGCATAGGCCGACAGCGTGCCGATGCCACCCTCAATATCAATGGCATTGTCGCGCCTGTTGGCGCCGGTATCGCCCGCCAGCCGGTACAGCACGTCCTTGTGCTGGCCAAGATGAACCGCAAGCGCCCGCAACTTGTCGGCGCGCGCATGGAAGGTGAGTTCGCGCAGGACGGGACCGCCGGTGTTGCGCGCGTGGCTGGCCATCCTCGCAAAGTCCAATCCGGCGGCGGATAGCCGAGCGACAACGCGGCCGTCGACCGCACTAGGAATGTCGACGAAGCCGGTGGTGGGTGTGACCCAACGGTCAGACGCAAGGCTCTGCAAGGTGATAGTCATCGATCTCCTCCCGGTGGCTCCGCAACGCCGGCAATCAACGTCCGGCCGCTATCCGGTTGACTCGGTCACCGGAGTGGATATTAATTAATCGACCGGTCGCTTAATTCAAGCAGGTACTTGCAAACGAGCGGGAGGAACCGTGGATTCGATCCTGATCGACGACCGCGGGGCATGGCGCATCGTCACCCTGAACAGGCCCGACAAGCTGAATTCGTTCAATGAGACGATGCACGGATTGCTTGCTAGGGCACTCGATGAAGCAGCCGAGAATGTCGACTGCCGCGCAGTTCTGTTGACCGGCACAGGCCGCGCGTTCTGTGCCGGCCAGATCTGAGCGATGTCGCGGTGATCGGCAATCCCCCACCCGATCTTGGAGTCACTATCGAGCGCTCTTACAATCCGCTCATTCGCCGCATCCGTTCGTTGAACAAACCGGTCATCTGCGCCGTCAACGGCACGGCGGCCGGCGCCGGAGCCAACATCGCCTTCGCCTGCGACGTCGTTCTCGCCGCGCGTTCAGCGAAGTTCGCCCAATCATTTGTCAGAATCGGCTTTGTGCCGGATTCCGGATGCTCGTGGTTTTTACCACGATTGGTTGGCGAGGCGCGCGCCAAAGCTCTTGCCATGACTGGCGCCCTCGTCCCCGCCGAGGCGGCTGAAAGCTGGGGATTGATCTGGCGCGGGTCGACGACGAGAAGCTAAGCGGCGAAGCTGAAGCGCTTACCGCGCGCCTTTCCAATCAGCCAACCCAAGGTCTTGCATTGATCAAGCGCGCTTTCGACCGATCCGCGATCGCCACCCTCGACCTGGAGCGCGACCTGCAACGCGAGGCAGGCGCACGTCTGGCGAAAAATATCTTCG
Source organism: Bradyrhizobium sp. NAS80.1 (assembly GCF_001908205.1). Classification (GTDB taxonomy): domain Bacteria; phylum Pseudomonadota; class Alphaproteobacteria; order Rhizobiales; family Xanthobacteraceae; genus Bradyrhizobium. The sequence goes on along the minus strand of NZ_LGHL01000170.1, from coordinate 16,282 downwards.
CAATCCCGCGCGAGAAGCAGGCAGGCGCACTCAACCTCCGGAACGTCGGGAAAACCGGTTGTGGTCGAGGGGCAAAGCCAATCTTGTGAAAGAGCTCGAAGATTAATTGACCGACCGGATGGTCGATGCCACTTTGCCAGCTTCTATTGCTGCGTCCCCGAGGTGAAATGGCTCGTCCACGAGCAAGCGACTACGAACAAAAGCGCTTGAGCATTCTTACTCGTGCTGCGCGCTTGTTCGCCGAAAATGGCTATGGCGGCGCGTCGACTACGATGATCGCGGAGGCCTGCGGTGTCTCCAAGGCGCTGATGTATCACTACTATAGCTCCAAGGATGATGTTCTTTTTGATATCCTTGACCATCACCTGAAGCACCTAGTCGACATTGCCGAAGCCGCTTCCCAATCACCCGGCAGCGCCGAGGAACGCTTGTTCGCCATCTCTTCGGCCTTGCTCGACGCTTATCGCGGCGCCGACGCCGAGCACCAAGTTCAGATTTCGAGCCTGAAACTCCTGCCTACTGCACAACAACGGGTTCTCAAGTCGTTGGAACGGAAACTGGTTGCCATCGTCTCGGAAGCGATCGCAGGCACGATCCCGTCGATAGCGAAGCGGCGCGACGCGCTGACGCCGCTGACCATGTCGCTGTTTGCGATGCTAAATTGGCACTTTCTGTGGTTTCGCGAGGGCAAGAGCCTTACGCGCGAAGCTTATGCGAAGATGGTGACCGCTCTTGTTCTGGCCGGCGCAGAGGCCGCCATCTCCGCTCTCGGCCGAAAATAGCCTAAACGCGCACCAGCGCTCGCACGAAGATCGGCTGCCTCAAGAGGAAGCTGCTGCAAGCGGCGCCTGACCGTTTCGGTCCCTCGTCGCCGCGGCCGCAGCTTCCTCCACCGGACCGTAGCCGCGTATATCCATAGGCGCCTGCGCGATCCTAACTAACTAGATCGCCCAGATTTGGCCTTTAGGCACGAAAGCGATTCGACAACCAACGAGTTTGTGCCAGCCGATCAACTCTCGCTCCATCTTTCGCTCACCCGAATAGCCGAACAAGTCGAAGCGGTTGCAACCGCAGGAACTTCAGCCGCGCCAACAGTCTGAAAAGCGGAGAGATCCATCCGCCAAATCGCTGCTTGCGCGGCGTGGCTCTTGCCGGTCATCACGATGCCGTAGGTGGCTTCGGGAATGCCATAGATCCTGCGGCCGATGGGGTTTACCACGTCGGAAAAGAAAAGGACCGCGCTCTTCTTGAGTTCCGAGCGCTGCTCGATCTGCGCTCCCGCCAAATCACCGACATCGCGGTTCAACCACAAGACGTTTGGGATTCACCCATCCCTGCCCCTGTTACGCCCGACGCGCTCATGGTCGCCAGGCGTTGGAATTCTCTATCGCGAATTGCTTGAAGGATGCCGGACTCGTGCCGGTTATCCTTTCTTCTGCAGAAGTCGTCCGGGCCTCAGCACCCTGCGCAACGCGACCAAGGCGGTGCCGTGGCTCCTGCTGGTGAAGATGGAAAGCCGCCGCAAGCTTGCTACTTGTCAGCCACTTCGCGTCGGACACGCCTAAAATGATCGATGAGTTTGCGCGTGAGATCGCCGTACATCCGCACCTCCTCCTTCGTGAGCACCACCGAGAGAGCATCGAGATAGCGCTGCTTCACCGCGAGCTGTTCTTTATACGCTGCTTGACCAGCTTTGGTATGATGCAACTGCGATCGCCGCTTGTCGTCCGGGTGCGGCGTGACAGCGACCAAGCGACGCTTCTTTAGATTCTGCAGAGCTCGACTGACCGCAACCTTATCGTATTCCCAGTATTGAGCGACTTCGATTGCCGTGATTCCGGGCGCGCAGCCGACGGCTTCGAGAACACGCCACTCAATGAGGGACACCCCCGTGCGCGCCTGCATTGCGGCTTCGTAAAGGCGATGCAACAGCGTCGACAAGATTTCGACCTGCCCCAGGTCGTAACGATAACTCTCGGGCGGGAAGCCCTCATGCAGGGTGGCTGGCTGATCGTTCGCGTCGCCAGAAATACGCTTCAGAAAAGAAGCCGCTTTGCGCGTCTCTTCATCGACCACTCGTGTTTTCAAGAATCCCTCTCTAACTTCGTGCAGCAGCAACACATCATAGGTTGCCGGGACCGCCCGTTCGTCAACTCCATCCCGAGAAATCTTTTTTTCCGATAGAGCTCTCTTGAGATTAGTTACATATGATACTATAATGGTTTCATTACACTGATAAATGCCGCAACACATCAGCGGCCCTCGGGGGGAAATGGCGACATGGTGCAACAATCCAATCAAGGACCTCCGGCGCCTCATCGCTGGGTGATACTGTCGATGTTCACGTGTGGTTTTGCGCTTGCATACCTTGACCGCCAGGTCCTTACGATTCTGATTGATCCCCTTCGACATTTCTTGAGTCTCAGCGATACTCAGGTTGGCCTTCTTCAAGGGACTGCGTTTTCCATTTCATTCGCCCTCGGTGGTGTGCCCCTGGGGTGGCTGGTTGACAACGCCAACCGGATGCGTGTCACGGCCGCATGCGTCGCCGCTTGGAGCGCCGCGACGACCGCCACCGGCCTGGCAATAACGTTTCCGCAACTTATCCTAGCGCGATCCATGACAGCGTTCGGCGAGGCCGGCTGTTCACCCGCGGCATTGTCGACATTTGCTGATGTCTTTCCCGCCCGAGAGCTGCCTCGCGCTACAGCCATTTACATGGCAGCGCCGTACTTCGGAGGGGGCGCGGCGCTGATCGTCGGCAGTTTGATCCTTCAGGCGTTCGCTCAGACGTCCGGGATCGTGCTGCCTCTGATCGGCCACCTTGAGCCGTGGCAGGTTGTGTTCGTTATCCTTGGGATCCCTGGCTTTTTGCTCGCGATGTGCTTTTGGCTCTTTGTGCGAGAGCCTCCACGGTTCGGAAAGCGAGCCGACGCGCCAATTAGCGCGCGCGAAGCTATCGACTTTGCTGTGCGTGAATCCCGCTATCTGTCCAGTTACTTCTGTGCATACGCCTTCATCATAGCGGGCCTGTTTGCGCTTCTTACTTGGTTTCCCACTCTTGCCATACGGAGCGGCTTCGGGACAGCAGCCGAGCTGGGGCGCCCCCTCGGGATCGCGTTTTTTTGCCTGCGGCATTGTCGGCACCTTTGGTGGCCAGTGGCTGGTCGGTCACGTCCGCGATGTCGAGGTCGTCCAGCTGACCATGAGGCGAGCCCAATGGCCCCTTGTCGCGCAAATGGCGATAGCGGCGGTATTCTGGTTCAGCTCATCCTTCGGTGCGACGTTGTCGTGTTACGCGGGAATGATCCTGACCGCGAGTGTGCTCACGTCAATCATGCCCATCCCACTCCAAGTAGGCATTCCCAGCCGTCTGCGGGGACGCATCGTGGGTCTCTTTCTCCTGAGTGTGAATGTCTTTGGAACGAGCATTGGACCGGCAGTTGTTGGATTACTCAGCGATATATTCGGCAACACGTCGAGCGCGCTCACACTGGCGCTATCGAGCACGCTCTTCCTGATTGCAGCGTGTGCTCTCGCTTTGATGAAGCACGCAGAGACGCGGCTACGCGCATCACATCTCTCCAACGAAACGCCAATCCTCCGTGAAACTGCAGAAAAAGCGACCTAAATGAAAATCCACCACATCGACTCCGGACCGCACGACAGGCAATACGTCGACGGCCTCCTCCGAGACAAGCAATTCCAATCCATCTATTCGGCCCCAACGACCGTTGAAGCCATGCGTGGAGGGACTGCGACGCTCGCAGTGAATGCGAACGCGGCATCCTCAGTTTCACCCGTGACAATTTCAGCGAGCGAAGAGAGTGGTATCCCGTGCGAGCGAATGACGCCGAACGACGGCGACGGCAGCAAAGTCATTCTGTTTCTACACGGTGGCGGGTTTGTTCGAGGGAGCCTCGCGTTGGCGCGAGTTAATGCAGTCGAACTGTCCGCGGTAGCTCGAGTTCCTGTCCTGGCGGCAGGTTACCGACAGGCCCCTGAACATCGCTTTCCAGCCGCAGTCCAGGATGCACTTACCGTCTACCGTCGACTGCTGGAAAGTGGATACGCGCCTGAAAATATCGTCGTTGTCGGCGAGTCGGCGGGCGGATGCCTCGCCCTGACACTTCCAGACAACGCAGCCCGGGAGAACTTGCCGGCACCGCCAACAATTGTCGGCATCTCGCCGATGATCGATCTGCGCATGCGGGGCGCGTCGTGGCAATTCAACGCAGGCCGCGACATTGCCACCGCGAAAATGGGCGAGCAGATGATCAGCCTCTACCTGGATGACGCGACAAGAGATCATCCGCTCGCCGCTCCGATCAATGCAACGATCGTACGAGGCACTGCAATCCTGCTTTGCGTGGGCACGCACGAAGTCATGCTCAGCGATGTCGAACGTTATGCGCACCGAGCCGACCATGCAGAGGCGAACGTGACGCTGAATCTATACGACGGGATGCCGCATGGATTCACGAAGTTTGACATCCCTGTCGCGAAGCGAGCGCTGGCTGACGTTGCTCGTTGGTGCCGCGCGCATCTATACCACAGATAGCGCTGTCGGGCGGCGCCCAATCCAATAATCAGACAAAATTTTGGGAGGATCCTATGCGAAGTCACCTACTTGGACGCGTTTTAGCAATGGCAATCGCGGGGATGTCCTGCATAGCCGCATCATCTCATACCTATGCGTCAGAAGGTCAGACCTTCGGCGGTCCGATTGGTGGCACGGATATGCGCGCGGCATACCTGCCACCTCCGGGCTGGTACATCGGCATGGTGCTAGGATCAGGGTATGCAGACCGCTTGTACGGCGATGGCCAACCGGTCCCCAATGCGACCGCCGGTGGAAGCATATACCTTGGAGCTCTGGGTGTTCAGTACGTCTATCCATTCCAGGTCCTCGGAGGCACAATAGCCTCAACCATCCAAGTGCCTTATCAATTTGGCCATTTCTCTCTCAATCAAAGAAGCGAATACTTCAGCGGTCTGGGCGACACATACGCCGAGTTGATTGCCTGGAGTAAGTATCTCGGCCCGATCGGCATCGATACGTCATCCGCGCATCCATCCGCGGCCGCTCCATACGGCCTGACCATCAAGCTCGCCTATTCTATGATCGTTCCTACCGGCGCGTACAGCACAACTCAGCTTCTCACGCCGGGACATAACGTTTACTTCTTCATACCAAGTATCGCTTTCTCGTACCTCACCCCCCCCGAATGTCTTGGGTGACGGACTTGAGCTCAGCGCGCGCCTGTTTTTGGATTTCGCATCAACGAACACCGCGACGAACTACTCGACTGGCGCTGTCGCCGACATCGATTTCGCGATCACGGAGAAGTTCGGCCGCTGGCAGGCTGGGCTTGCTGGGTATTATGGGCACCAGTGGCAAAACGACATTCATAACGGAATGATCGTTGCTCCAAATGGAAAGAACCTGGAAACGATTGGCGTTGGACCGGTCGTGGCGTACGCGATTCCCGAATGGAACGCTGTATGGAAGCTGAAAGTTCTCGAGCCTATGACGCAGCGCAACTCACTCAACACCACCAGAGTATTCCTTTCCTTCAACAAGGGGTTCTAGTTGTGATTTCGAACAATATCGAAACGTGTTGAGGCGAGATACTGCATGGATACGATCAAGATCCTCGCGAATGATGGAACCACTCTATTCGCGCAGGTGCTCGGCAGCGGACGCCCCTTCGTTATCGTACATGGCAGCCGATCAGATTCGCGCGACTGGCTTCAGGTCGCGCGACTCCTCGCGGCGGACTATCGTGTTCACGTCATCGACCGCCGTGGTTACGGTCAGAGTGGGACGCGTCGAACCGACTACGCCATCATGCATGATATCGATGACCTGATGTGCATTCTGCGGCACATCGGCGGAGGCGCTCTGCTATTCGGCCACAGCTTCGGGGGGCGTCGTCTCGCTGTTGACTTCGGCCAGAGCAGACGCGGGCTTAGTTGATGCCGTGATTTGCTACGAGCCCCCTCTCAATGTCCGCGGCCGCGTGGATATCCCTCCGGCTTTGCGCGCCTTTCTTACTGCCGCCGACGAAGATCGGCTGCCCGAGGCGGTTCGGCATCTCTGCTCGGTGTACTTCCCTGCGCTACCCACATTTGCAGTGGATCAACTCGCTGATTGCAATGAAATGCAAACGATGGCGTGCAACTGGCTTGCCGAGATTGACGCCATGCCTGCACTTCTGGACCGGTTCGACCTACCCGCGATCCCTAGCCTCTTTATATCCGGCGAAAACACTGCTTCGCTGCACCCGTTGAAGCCTGAATCGATCGCCTTGCCAGGCGACAGCCCTCAGCGATTTCCGACGCAGACCGCGATCCTCAACGGCCAGGGTCACTTCGCCAATGTTACCGCTCCGCGGCGGCTCGCGGACGTCATACGAACGTTCTGCAGCAAGGTCTGAAACAGAATCTGCACATGCGCATGCTGCCCGCTCTGCACCTTACATCTCAAGCATAGGAGTCCCACGATGAGCCTACATGTTGACCTGTTCTGGGGTATTCGGAGTCCATACACATACCTCGGATCAGAACGCTACAAACGCATTCAAGATCAATATAATGTAACTTTCCGCGTCAAGGTGGTACTACCCGGACTGCTGCGTCATCCCGAAAGCGCAGCACGTTTCAATCCGCTCTTTTTCAGGTACGCCCTTCTGGATCTCGCGCGGGTCGCCGCCTATCACGGATTGCCGTTCAGCTACGCCAATCCAGATCCACTTGTTCAGGACAAGACAACAATGCATGTTGCTGCGGAGCAACCGCACATTCATCGCTTGAGTCGGTTGGCGGTGCTGGCAGACCGAGCAGGTCGCGGCTTTCAGTTTGTCTATCACTTAAGTCGTTTGATTTGGGGGAGCGGGCTCAAGTGGGATGAAGGCGATCACCTCGCCGAGGTTGCCGCTTCGGCCGGCCTTAACCTGCAGAAAATGGAGGCGTCGATCGTTGGACAAGAAGCGGATCTTGATCGAGTGATTGAAGCCAATGGCGCCGCGCTTACGGCGGCAGGACATTGGGGAATTCCCACGGCGGTGTTTTTGGATGAGCCGTTTTTCGGACAAGATCGAATTGAACTGCTTGTGTGGCGCATGAGGCAACATGGTTTAACACATAGGCATGAGCCATCTACTCTTGCGTCTGCATAGTCAGTTGCAGATCGGCATTGCATCACCTCCGGCGCTGGCATGAGCATACTGGGGTTCAATCACACTGGCGCCAATAGCGTGTTGGTGTGCTGCTCGTTGGCGTCGGCGATGTGGATCACGGGAGCACCGCCCGGCCCGCACCGCTCTTACCCCGTGACCTCTCGGTAACTCCGCAGAGAAAATTGCCGATTTGCGCGGGGATTGAGACGACAGCCGCACCGGAATTTTGCATACCCCGCTCAAGGACATGCGTCGGTTGCGCGGGGGGGACGATGGGCGTTGGGAGCGGACGGGCAGCGAAGCCACGGTCAGGCTGGCGCCGAGGCTGACCCTCAGCGGCCGCACTAATATCGGTCGGAATGCAGGATCGTCCGATCGTCCGGCACGCTGACGTTCAGCGATAGGGCTCCAGCCTCAGCACCACCAACAGTGTCTATGGCGGCTATAATGGCAACGGCACGCGCGGGCTCAGCAGCGGCGCCAGCCTGTCGGGCTACTATCTGTTGGTCGGCGGCAATGCCGACTCGACCGGCGCGCTGCGTCGACGGATCGACCTCGTCCATCTACCTGCAGAACGATATCCATGTCGGCGCCTCCGGCACCGGCACGCATCTCGATAGTGTGACGCTCGGAGCGATCAATACTCAGCTTGTCACCAGGGAATGCCCCCCAGTTTCGGATCCATCTGTCAGTAGAATTGAACTCGTCTAGGCTTCGGGCCTTGTCATATTTATGTTCGGCTGCGCCTGAGGCGACCATCCTTTCAAGGACGCGCATTACGGCACGTCCTTGAAGACGTTCATTCTGATCATCAAACTTCACCGAAGCCAGCGGCCCGTACAGTACAGACGCAAGCATTCGGACTGCGTACTCGCGGACAACGGCATCCATTTCACTCATCATACCACTTCTCTCCATGATCTCTGACCTCGCGCGGCTGCGGCTGTCAGACCATTTACAAGATGGCTTCCGCGAGCCACCGACCACGGGGATGGGAAGATAAGTGATCAGTAAACTCTGTCGGAGCGACTCGCATCGAAACGCTGCTCGACATTCCGCCGCCTTGGCGGAACGGAATGCGGAGCTTTGCTTCTAGCGGTCGAGGGCAACTGCGCTCGCCTCGACTAGGATTCTGCCGTCAACGCCACTTATTGGGCTAATGCTCCAAGGCGCTTCACCAGTTGTCCGTCCAGCCTTTCGAGCACATACTCGTCAGTATTGTCTCTGCCCGTAGCAAACCCTTGCTCTTAATCTGTTGAACAAGCAGTTCATGGCTGTCGACGACATCTTTCGCGCTCATCTCGGTCCAAAAATCACAACCAGCTCTCCCTGTAGTTGACTTTCTTTCAGCGCTGCCTGCCTGACGCCCGTACACTTTTTGCTTTGCCTATGAGCTCATACGTCTCTTGGCCGAGATTCGAATAATGTTCGGTGTTCATAGTCACATTGGAATAAGAAGTAATCGCCCTCTTTGGCTGCGTACACGCCCCCCGATGCGCCAAGGGGCCATGGCTGACAGGGGATTCTTGAGGACGCCGCAAAGAGAGCGAACGACTCGGCCCCTATCACATCTGCGACGAGCGGTTCATTGTTCTTAATTCCCACTACCAAGATTTAGCACTACTACAGGTTGGGCGACGACTCAAAACGGCAGCGCCACGCCGGTCTTGATTTCCTTCAGGATCACGTTGGTGCGGACGTGGCGGATGCCGGGGATGCGGAACATGAACTCGTCGAGGAATTTGTTGTAGGCGTCCATGTCGCGGACAACGACGCGCAGGTGATAGTCGGCATCGCCGGTGGTGGCGAAGCATTCCAACACCTCGCGGCGCTTCTTGACGCGTGCGACGAACTCGTCGACGAATTTCACATCGTGCCGCTCCAGCGAGACGTGTAGGATCGCAGATGCGGCAAAGCCCGCCTGCTCGCGCGCGACCAGTGCCGTATAGCCTGCGATGACGCCGGACTCCTCCAGCGCGCGAACGCGGCGCCAGCAGGCCGAGGTCGACATGCCGACATTTTCAGCAAGCTGCTGGTTGGTGGCGCGGCCATCCTTCTGCAGCTCGGCGAGGATCTTCTCGTCCTGCTCTTCAACCATCGAGAAACCCATTCTGGTATGTTCCACCGAATTAAGTCGATTTTGGCAATCTTATACCGATCTTGGCGTCTAGACAGAATAGATAGGTAAGACCTACCAGACGCTCAGGCGTACCGTTGTCTCCAGAAAACACATTGCGATTCCTAAGGGGCCAGTCATGGGCCAGATGCCGCAGCTTGACGCCTACCAGCTCTCCGACCGCTACATCCGCGACCACGGCCGCGTCTTCCTCACGGGCACGCAGGCGATCGTCCGCATCGCGCTCGACCAGGCACGGCGCGATCGCGCCGCGGGACTGAACACCGCGGGATTCATTTCCGGCTATCGCGGCTCGCCGCTCGGCGGCGTCGATCTCGAGCTGTGGAAGATCACGCAGCAGCTCAAGGACAGCCGCATCGAATTCCTGCCGGCGGTGAACGAAGACCTCGCCGCCACCGCAGTGCTCGGCTCGCAGCAGGTCGAGACGCAAGCGGACCGCGAGGTCGATGGCGTGTTCGGGCTGTGGTACGGCAAGGGCCCCGGCATCGACCGCTCCGGCGATGCGCTGAAGCACGGCAACGCCTATGGCTCCTCGCCGCATGGCGGCGTGCTTGTCGTTGCCGGCGACGACCATGGCTGCGTGTCGTCGTCGATGCCGCACCAGTCCGACGTCGCCTTCATGAGCTGGTTCATGCCGACGCTGCATCCATCAGATGTCGGCGAGTATCTCGCCTTCGGCGAATATGGCTATGCGCTGAGCCGCTTCTCCGGCATGTGGGTCGGCTTCAAGGCGATCTCGGAGATCGTGGAATCAGGCGCATCCGTCGAGCTGCGGCCGCCGCGTGTCTTCGCACGGCCGGACTTTGTGCCGCCGCCGGGCGGGCTGCACTATCGCTGGCCGGATCTGCCGGGACCACAGATCGAGGAGCGGCTGGAGGCCAAGAAGCACGCGGTCTACGCCTTTGCAAAGGCCAATCCGATCGACCGCCACATCTACGACGTCAAGGGCGCGACCTACGGCATCGTCACCACCGGCAAGGCGCATCTCGACCTGATGGAGGCGCTGCGGCTGGTCGGGCTTGATGAAGCCGCCTGCCGCCGCTTCGGCATCGACATCTACAAGGTCGGCATGGTGTGGCCGCTCGCGCTGCACGACGCGATGGAGTTCGTGAAGGGCAAGCGCGAGATCCTGGTGGTCGAGGAGAAGCGCGGCATCATCGAGAGCCAGTTCAAGGAGTATTTCTACGACTATCCGGGCGCGAAGCCGGAGCGGATGGTCGGCAAGCATGACGAGACCGGCGCGCGCTTGATCTCCTGGACCGGCGAATTGTCGCCACGCATGCTCGCCGAGGTGCTGGCGCGGCGGCTCGATCCGATGTTTCCGGAACTGCAGCTCGCCCGCCGCGTCGCCGCGCTCGCACCCGAGCAGGTTCGCACCATCGCGGTGCCGGGCGCGACCCGCATGCCCTATTTCTGCTCCGGTTGCCCGCACAACACCTCCACGAAGGTGCCCGAAGGCTCCAAGGCGCTGGCCGGCATCGGCTGCCACTTCATGGCGAGCTGGATGGACCGCGAGACCTCGTCGCTGATCCAGATGGGCGGCGAAGGCGTCAACTGGGCCGCGTTATCGCGATTTACCGGCCACAGGCACATCTTCCAGAATCTCGGCGAAGGCACCTATTATCACTCGGGCTCGATGGCGATCCGGCAGGCGATCGCAGCCCGCGCCAACATCACCTACAAGATCCTGTTCAACGACGCGGTCGCGATGACCGGCGGCCAGCCGGTCGACGGCCCGGTCAGCGTGCAGGCGATCGCGCACTCTGTCCGCGCCGAGGGCGTGTCGCGCATCGCGCTGGTCTCGGACGATCCCGCACAGTTCTCGCTCGCCGATTTGCCCGCCGGCGTCACCATCCATCCGCGCGAGGAGATGGATGCCGTGCAGCGCGAGCTGCGCGAGATTCCCGGTGTCACCGTGCTGATCTATCAGCAGACCTGCGCCACCGAGAAACGGCGGCGGCGCAAGCGCGGTATGCTGCCGGATCCCGCGCGTTTCGCCTACATCAACGATCTCGTCTGCGAGGGTTGCGGCGACTGCTCGGTGGAATCGAACTGCCTCAGCGTCGAGCCGAAGGAGACGCCGTTCGGCCGCAAGCGCAAGATCAACCTCTCGACTTGCAACAAGGATTTCTCCTGCCTCAACGGCTTCTGCCCGAGCTTTGTCACCATCGAAGGCGGCAAGCGGCGCGCGAAGACGGCAAGCCGCATCGACCCGATGGCGCGCGCCGCGGCGCTGCCGGCACCGACGCTTGCCACGCTCGAGCGGCCCTATGACCTGCTCATCACCGGCGTCGGTGGCACCGGCGTGATCACGGTCGGTGCGCTGGTCGCAATGGCCGCGCATCTGGAAGGGCGCGGCGTCTCGGTGCTCGACTTCACCGGCTTTGCGCAGAAGTTTGGACCGGTGCTGAGCTATCTGCGCCTTGCCGCGACGCCTGATCGCCTGCACCAGGTGCGGATCGACCAGGGCGCGGCGGATGCGCTGATCGGCTGCGATCTCGTGGTGAGCTCGTCGGCCAAGGCCTCCGGCACCTATCGCAAGGGCCTGCGCGCCGCGGTTAACATGGCGGAGATGCCGACGGGCGACGTGGTTCGTTTTCGTGATGCCGACCTCGCCTCGCCGGTCCGCTTGCGCGCCATCGAGCGGGTGATCGGAGCGGGCAATCTCGGCACGCTCGACGCCAACGCGCTGGCCGAGCGGCTGCTCGGCGACAGCGTGTATGCCAACATCATGATGCTCGGCTTTGCCTGGCAGAACGGGCTGGTGCCGGTATCGCTCGAGGCATTGCTGCGCGCGATCGAGCTGAACGGGGTGACCATCGAGCGCAACAAGCAGGCGCTGGCCTGGGGCCGGATCGCGTGTGCCGATCCGGATTTCCTGCCGAAGGCGGAGAATGCTGCGGCCGGCACGCCCGAGACGCTCGACCAGGTGATCGCTCGGCGCGCGGACTTTCTCGTGGGCTATCAGAACGAGGCCTACGCGGCGCGCTATCGCGCGACCGTCGATCGCGTACGAAGCGTCGAACAGGCGCTCGGCACGGAGGCACTTACCGACGCGGTGGCGCGTTCGCTGTTCAAGCTGATGGCCTATAAGGACGAGTATGAGGTGGCGCGTCTGCACATGCAGACCGACTTCCTCCACGAGCTGAGCCGCGAATTCGACGGCGACTTCAAGGTGCAGTACCATCTTGCGCCGCCGTTCTTGCCCGGCAAACACGACGCCCGCGGGCGGCCGCGGAAGCGCGAGTTCGGCCCGTGGATCCAGACGCCGCTGCGGTTGCTCGCAAGCCTGAAAAGGCTGCGCGGCACACTGTTCGACGTGTTCGGTTACACCACGGAGCGCCGCGCGGAGCGCGAGTTGATTAGCTGGTACGAGACGCTGATCGGCACCATGCTCGGTAGTCTCGATGCGGCGCGCCTGCCCGATCTCATCGCCATTGCAAAAACGCCGATGGAAATACGCGGTTACGGCCCGGTGAAGGGCGCTGCCATCGACACCGCAAAGGCAGAGGTCGCGCGGCTGACCGCGCGACTTGTCTCCACTCCATCAGATACGGGTGGCGGTTCGGAAACCGGTCGCCGTGAACGCGCGCTGGTCTAAAGATGACGAACGGAAGCTGTTGGACCTAGTCGAATGGTCGACGTTGACCAGGCGGGAGGTACTCCGTGGGTTGGGATAAAGTGATGTGGCGATTAGTCTTCGACTGGCATGATCAAGAAGCGGCTTGCAGAGGCACGTTAGTCCCTCTCGGCTGCATCGGAGTAGGACAACAAAAAGCCGCCGTATGAGGCGGAACGAAAATCCACGGCGTAGTGGTGGGGCCGTGGACGCCGCGTCACATCCCGTCTGAGAGCTCGCTTACGTCGTCGTCACCGCTCCTGCTTGGCCCCGCCTGAGCCTAACGAGCCGGTTACCAAGCAAAATGGCTTAGCTTCCTCAGACCGGCAACTGAACCGAACTGTATTCTAAATAAGATAACGTCTGACCTTCGGTTGAACCTTACCGCCATCACTCGATCGAGAAGTGGCCGGCGACGAACGAGGATCCATTTCAGGACAGTCAGAAGCACATCCAAGTTTGGGACATACCGCAGGTTGCGAAATGCATCGCGTCTTTCAGAATTTTATTGATCTTCTGTCGACAGCAGAAAGTCTTCAGGACTTCTCCAAAGCTATGGCCGACACAGCGACCGCTTTGGATCTATCTTGTTTCGCCTATCTTGCTCTCCACCGAGCGAAAAGCGGCAAGCCGCGCCTAATCTCCACATATCCCTCACGGTGGACGGCTCACTATTTGCGCAGAGATTACCAAATCATCGATCCTGTGATTGGCGAAGCGCTTCAGACCCCGGAACCCTTCCGATGGGGTGTTGATTTCCGATCGGGGTTTACTTCGATGGCGCAGCAGCAGGTTTTCGACGAGGCCGCGCAGTTTGGAATCCGATTTGGCTTTACGGTTCCCATTCACGATGGGCACGGTCCAGTCGCTGCGCTGACTTTTGCAGCCGACGAGAGACGACCTCCGTTCGAAAAGTGCATTAACTCACATGGGCGTGTTCTTCAGCTCATGGCGATGTATTTCCATGCTCACGTCCGCCGAAAGTTCGCCATCGAACACGACGTGTATGGAATACGCTTGTCTCCCCGCGAATTCGAATGCCTGGAATGGGCTTCGCAAGGGAAAAGTGCTTGGGAGATTGGCTGCATCCTTGGCATCTCGCGCAACACCGTCGCGTACTATCTGGAGAACGCGAAGGAGAAGCTAGGTGTTCGAACAGTCGTGCAGGCGGTGACGCGGTTGGCCGCTGCTAACAAAGAAAAGCAAAATTAGGACGCGCGCCCCCTGCAACTACAGGTAATGAATCAGATCAACAATCCCGCTTCAAAGGAGGTCATGAACACTTTTGGAGGGATTATGATTCAGCTGATCACACCACCTTCGTATGGGGAGTTTTCCGGCACTATCATTGAAATGCATCGGTTACGGCATCGTGTTTTCAAGCTCCGCATGGCCTGGGACGTTCAAACCAGCGGCGACATGGAGATTGATGATTTCGATGCGCTGCATCCAACGTACCTAACGCAGCTATCTGACGCGGGTCGAGTACAGGGATCCGTTCGCCTCCTCCCCACGCTCGGCCCGACTATGCTTCGCGACACGTTTCCCGCCCTTCTTGGCGGTCAACCCGCACCGTCAACCCCTCTCGTCTGGGAAAGCAGCAGATTTGCAATCGACGTTGCCGTGGACGCCCCAAAAGGAGATCATGGCATCACTTGTGCCACATATGAGCTGTTTGCGGGGATGGTCGAATTCGGACTTTCACGACAGCTCACTGACATCGTTACCGTCACGGATGTCCGAATGGAACGAATCCTCCGACGGGCCGGTTGGCCCCTGCGGCGCATTGGCAATCCTTCCAAAATCGGCAACACCTTAGCCGTGGCGGGTTACCTTGCAATTTCGAGTGAGATTCTCTCGAACCTTCGCAAGGCTGGCGGCTTTGTGACGCCAGTTCTTTGGACGCCGGTAATCTTCGCGGCCGCCTAGAACGACCCACGCCAACGAACGAAATGTACGTCCCCGCATGGAGCGGGGACGCCGTGTCTTGCGGCTTACTACCGAGCTACGAACATGACCGACATTGACATTGGGAACAATCGGCGAAACGCGGCCAAAGCTATCGACCTGCAACAGCTTCGATTGGCCGTTGTGGCTTGTGACTACGGAAGCTTTCGACGAGCCGCAGAGGCACTTTCGATCAAGCACACCGTCTTCAGCCGCTCCATCAGTCAGCTCGAGTATCTGGTCGGGACTTCACTGTTTGAGCGCTCAAGCGGGGGAATCAAGCCTACTCTCGCTGGCCGAGCGGTTCTGCGAATTGCACGGCTGATTTTGGAACAAGTCGATACACTTGTCGATGCGGGACAATCTAGTGGTCGCGGCGTATCTGGTCACCTTGCGATGGGCTTCTGCACATCCATTTCGACCGGGAATTTGCGAGCTACCTTAGGGGAGTTCAAGAAGCGGCTCCCGCAGATCGAATTGGCGACGATGGAACGCTCTCGACTTCGTCTAATGACTGCCCTTCGCAGCGGGACGGTCGATGTGGTTGTCACCCCAGGGCGTTTGTTTTCAAAGGACACTAAAGCACTGCCGCTGTGGAGCGAACGCATCTTGATCTCGCTGCCTCAGGATCACTGCTTGGCACCACGCGAGATCGTCTATTGGACCGATCTGCGTAACGAAACGATTCTCTTAAGCCAGTATGATCCTGGACGAGAGCTTGAGGATCTGTTGATCTCGAAGCTCGTACTACCTGAGGACCGTCCCAAGATCGAACGCCATGACGTTAGCCGAGGTATCATTAAGAGCCTGATAAGTATGGGCATGGGGCTCAGCCTCGTGATGGAATCGGATATTGGAGCGAGCTTTGCCGGCTTGGTGTATCGAGAGCTACAGGATGGAACGGGACCAAGCCGGTTGGACTTCTATGCGCACTGGCGCGATGACAATGACAATCCGGCTCTGAAGCGTTTCCTCAAATTGTTAGCAGAACGCTACCCCTCGCCCCCGCCGGCTCTTGGGGAATGATTGGTTCGTCTCGCCTTTGCAAATCCGCGGTCCGTGGCCATAAAGCGCGCTAACATGGGCGCGATCAGCTTCGCCGGATCGATGCGCTGCCCATTTTCGCGAGCCAGGGCCTCTGCATAGGCGACGCAGCGCGGTCGGCGGTACGCCGGCCACATTGAAAAAGCCATGCTGCTGCGGAAGCTGTACGGGGATGAGAGGGGTGACATTGGCCATTTAGCTCTGTCTCAGCCGTTTAGCTGAATAGTTCCTCGAGATTCCCTGATTGCGTGGGCCAAACCACAGCTAACTTCTAGCATGTTTAGTCGGCCGTTTTCCTTGCTGGACGCTCCTCAGTTATCCTCCTCATCGGCCGTACCGTTAACGAGGTCAATG